>NZ_JAZGLW010000001.1:3337488-3640897 GCF_036409155.1 Mycobacterium sp. 050128
GCGCCGCGGCCGACCAGGCCCTGCACATCGTCGAATCGACCGACACCGTGCCGTCGGATCGGCGGCTGGTCGACGTCGCCCAGCTCGTCGTCACCATCAACCTGGGCGTCGCGATGGAAGAGGTGCTGCGCCCCGGAAGCATCAACCCCGACCTGCTCGCACAACTGATCACCGCACTGCTGGAATCGATTCCGGTTTCCGGCGATTAGGGGAACGACACCATGGACACCGAAGACGATCCGGACACCAGTGCTCCGATAATCACCGCCAACGGGTTGGGGGTCGACGGCGAACACGGGCCCATCTTCTCGAGCGTCGACCTTGCCCTGACGCCGGGTTTTCACGCGATTCAGATGCCCGGGGGACCGGGACAGACCACGCTGCTGTTGACGCTCGCGGGACGTTTCAAGGCCACCTACGGCTCGCTGACCGTGCTCGGCGAAACCACGCCGCGCGCGATTCGCCGCCATTGCGCGATCGCGGCATTCGACGACATCGACGAGCTGGAGGAGTCGGTGACCGTGGCGACCGTGCTCGCCGAGCAACGCCGGTGGTTGGCGCCATGGTATTCACTGGTGCCGCTGCAAGCCGGTCAGGCCGAGCTGACGGAGGTCTTCGGCGATATACCCCCGCCGTCCTCCGGCACCTACATCGTCGAATTGTCCGATCTGGAACTGTTTTTGCTGCGCATCACGCTGGCGCTGCTGTCGAATCGTCCGATCCTGGTGGTCGGCGACCTCGAGCAAGTGCGCGACAACTCCAGGCGAGCGATCGCGGTGGAGCGGCTCGGCGTGATCGCGAAGCAGCGCACCGTCGTGGTCGGCGTCGCCAACCCGCTCGGCACCGACGCACCCGAGCATGGGCTTCACGATCGCCGCGTCCTGACCGGAGGGAATTGAAGATGTTGGCTGGACTCGCATTCGGCTCGGAGATCAAGCGTTTCGGCCGCAGCCGATTGACGCGCGTCGCGATCGTCGTGCTGATGCTGCTGCCGTTGGTGTATGGGGCGCTGTATCTGTGGGCGTTCTGGGATCCCTTCGGCCACACCAACAAAATGCCGGTCGCCCTGGTCAATTCCGACCGCGGCGCCGTCGTTTCCGGCGAGCAGTTCAATGCCGGCGACGACATCGCCAAGAGCCTGACCGCGGACGGCGGCTTGGACTGGCACGTCGTGGACTTGGCGGAAGCGCGTAGCGGAGTCGACCACGGTAAGTACTACTTCATGGTCGAGCTGCCGCCGGACTTCAGCGCGGCGATCGCATCGCCGGTGACCGGGCAGCCGAAGAAGGCCAACCTGATCGCCGTCTACAACGACGCCAACAATTACATCTCCACGAGCATCGGTCGCACCGCCATCAGCCAGGTGCTCAGCGCTGTGTCCAGCCGGATCTCCGGGCAGGCGGTCAATCACTTGTTGTCGGTAGTGATTTCGTCCGGTGCGGGGATCAAGCAGGCCGCCGACGGCGCCGCTCGACTCGACGACGGCGCCGGACAGCTGGTCGCCGGCCTCGACACCGCCCGGTCCGGCTCCGCGCGGCTTGCCGCCGGCGCCCAGCAATTATCCGACGGAATCAACCAGGCCACCGACCCGCTGCTCGCGATAGCCAGGGCGCTGTCGCAGATCAGCGGCAACACGCAGCAACTGCAGCAGGGCGCGGCGGCGCTGCAACAGGCCAACGACCAGATCGGCGCGATCGCCACGGCACAGGATGGTGCCGCGGACTCGCTGTCACCGGTGATCGATCAGCTCTCCGCGCGACAGGACCCGTTGGCCAACAACCTGCGCAGCATCCAGGATCAGCTTCGGGGCCATCAGTTCACGCCGCAGATCCGCCAGCGCCTGACCGACGCGCAAAACGCGGCCATCGCGATGACCTCCGCGCTGCGCACACCCGGCAGCCCGCTGGGATCCGCCCTCGACCAGGTCGGCAACAAGGGGCAGGAGCTGACGAGCAAGCTCACCCAGCTCCGCGACGGAGCCCAGCAGCTCGCGTCGGGTAATGCCGAATTGGCGAGCGGCATAGCACAACTCGACGACGGCGCACACCAACTCAAGGCGGGATCGGCCGAGCTGTCGACCAAACTCGCCGACGGGGCCAACCAATTGCCCAACTGGACGACCCAGCAGAAGGACGCGGTCGCCGACACCATCGGTGGGCCGGTGCAACTCGAAGCCTCGCATGAGAATGCCGCGCCCAACTTCGGCACCGGCATGGCTCCGTTCTTTCTGACCCTGGCCCTGTTCTTCGGCGCGTTGGTGCTGTGGATGGTGCTGCGGCCCTTACAGAGTCGCGCAATCGCCGCAGAGGTGCTCGAGATCCGTGCGGTACTCGCCAGCTACCTGCCGGCGGCCGCGATCGCGTTGTTCCAGGCGATCATTCTCTACTGCGTGGTCCGGTTCGCTCTCGGCATGCACGCCGTGCACCCGGTGGCGATGCTGGGTTTCATGATCCTGATTTCGGCCGCATTCGTCGCCGCGACCCAAGCGATCAACGCACTCGTGGGCCCGGCGGTGGGACGCGTGCTGATCATGGCGCTGCTCATGCTGCAGCTCGTCAGCGCCGGCGGCATGTACCCCGTGGAAACCACGACGCGGCCCTTCCAGATCCTGCATCGGTTCGATCCGATGACGTACGGTGTCAACGGACTCCGCCAGCTCATCCTTGGCGGCATCGACGCGCGGCTCTGGCAAGCGGTCACCGTGTTGGTCGCGATAACGGCTGTCGCGCTGGCGATCTCGTCGCTGTCGGCGCGACGAGATCGCCTCTGGAATCTCAGCAGGCTTATCCCCGCGATCAAGATGTAGCGGCTCTGCAATCGAGAGGAAGCTCATATGACCGCATTGGTGACCGGCGGAGCGTCGGGAATCGGATCGGAAGTGGCCGGCCGGTTACGCGACGCGGGCCACGACGTCGTGGTGTGGGACCTGGTCGGCGGCGACATCGATTGCGACATCAGCGATCCCGGCGCGGTCTCGGCGGCGATGGAACGAACCGTGCAAGAACATGGGGTGCCCACCCGGGTGGTTACCTGCGCCGCGATCGGAGCCTCGGGTGTGCTGCTCAAACAATCGCCCGCGGAGTGGGAACGGGTTCTCGGGATCAATCTGACCGGCACCTGGTTGACGATCCGTGCGGCGGCCCAAGCCATGATCGACGCCGGGGAAGGCGGTTCGATTGTCGCGGTGTCCAGTATCAGCGGTTCGATCGCCGATCGCGACATGGGCGCCTATTGCGTATCGAAGGCCGGCGTGGACATGTTGGTCAAGGTCGCCGCCGTGGAGTGGGGGACACACGGCATCAGGGTGAACGCCGTCGGGCCCGGTGTCACTCGGACGCCGATGCTGCCCAACCCCGAAGCACTACCGGGCTGGGTGGAAGGATTGACCGAACGCACCGCGCTCGGCGGCCTGGGCCAAGCCGACGACGTGGCCGGGGCCATCGTGGGTGTGCTGGAATTGCCTTGGGTGACAGGCCAGGTCGTGCACGCCGATGGCGGCCTGTCCCTGCACAGCCCGATCGACTCCTACGGCCAGCTGCAGCGAGTGATCGGCCGCCGAAAGTAGCAGCTATTCGATCCCGAAATCGATGACGCCCCGGACGATTTGGCCGTTCAGCAGGTCGTCGTAAGCGTCGTTGATGTCATCGAGTCGATAACGCCGGGTGATCATCTCGTCGAGCTGCAGCTGCCCGGTCTGGTAGAGCCGGGCCAGCCGAAAGACATCGGCTTTCGGGTTGCACGAACCGAATACGGTGCCGGCGAGCGACTTGTTGGACAGGATGAAATCCTGCAGATCGATCTTGACGGAGCTGGTCAGCTGCGAGGTCATCCCGGTCAGCACACAGGTTCCGCCCTTGCGGGTAAGCCGTACCGCGTCGCGGACGTCGTCGGGCGTGATCAACGACGGCGAGACCACGACGGCGTCGGCCATGACTCCGTAGCTGATGTCACGCACCAGATCCATTGCCTCGACCGCGGATGCGGCGGTGTGGGTGGCGCCGAACTGCAACGCTGACTTCTGTTTGAAATCAACCGGATCGACCGCGACGATGTGCGCGGCACCGCCGATCCGGGCACCCTGAATCGCGCCCGTGCCGATTCCCCCGACACCAATCACGACGACGGTGTCACCCGGTCGCATATTGGAGCGGTTGGCCACCGAGCCGAACCCGGTCGGTATCGCGCAGGACAACAGCGCGCTGGGTACCAACGGCAGGTGCGGCTCGATCTTCACCAGCGAATTCGTGGAAACCACAGTGTGTTTGGAAAACGCGCCCACCTTGGCCAGGTGGCCCAGCGGCTTGCCGTCGGCGGTGTGATGGCGGTAGGTGCCGTCGGTCGGCATGCCCGGCGTCAGCACGCCGGCACCCATGTCGCAGATGTACTCCATACCACTTGCGCACCAGCGGCACTGTCCGCACACGGCGACGAACGACATCACCACGTGGTCGCCGGGGACGAATTCCGTTACGCCGGGCCCGACTTCGCGTACCACGCCCGAACCCTCGTGACCGCCGATCATCGGGAACATGGTGGGCAATCCCAGCGAGCGCAACATCTCGTTGGGCGCCGACATGTCGCCCTTGAGGATGTGGTCGTCGGAGTGGCACATCCCGGCCGCGGCCATCTCGACCAGCACCTCCCCGGCCCGCGGTGCGTCCAGTTCGAAATCCTCGACGGACCACGGCCCGCCGACATCGTGCAGGATCGCCGCGCGGCTTTTCATGCGGCGGGGGTGAACGTGACGGGAAGCTTGTTCGGCGACCGGAAGGTGAGGCCGATGATCTTGGACTCCTCGCCGGTGCCGTCGTCTTGAACAAAGGCGAGGTTCGAAACCCGGTCGAGCAGGCTGTTCAACATGACCCGGGTTTCCAGCCGGGCCAAGTGCATACCGAGGCACATGTGGATGCCACCCGCGAATGCGATGTGGGCTTGGCGCGGCCGATGGATGTCGAAGCGATTGGGGTCGGGCCAACGGCTTTCGTCGCGGTTGGCCGAGCCCATGCACATGTCGATCTGCGCGTCGGCGGGGATTATCTTGCCGCCGATTTCGACTTCTTCGGTGGTGGTGCGCATGACCATCGTCAGTGGCGTCTCGACGCGCAGACCTTCTTCGATGGCGGCGGGGATCAGTGACCGGTCCTGCCGGACCATCTCCAGCTGTTCAGGGTGGGTCAGCAGTAGATACAACAGGTTGCCCGACGAACGGTAGGTCGTCTCCAGTCCGGCGGGCAGCAGCAGGCGCAGGAATGCGATGATCGCGTCGTCGGTGAGTTTCTCGCCGTCGATCTCGGCGGCGACCAGGTCACCGATGATGTCGTCGGTGAGCTTGTGGCGCCGCTGCTCGACCTGCTCGAGGAAGTAGCCGTGCAGCTCGGACGCGGCGTTGAGCCCCGCCATGATGTCGGTCGGAATCGAGATGAGGTCAAGCGACAGCCGCCGGAACATGTCGAGATCCTCCGGGGGCAATCCGAGCAGCACCGAGATGATCCGGGTGGGGAACTCGAACGTCAGCGCCTTGACCAGGTCGGCGTGACAGTCGTTTTTGATTTCGTCGATCAGCTGGTCGCACACCGGCCCGATGACCGACGGTTCCCACCGTTCTAGCGCGGTGGCCCGAAAAGCCTTGGCCACCAGGCTGCGGTGGTCGTGGTGTTCCTTGCCGCCCATCGCCAGAATGGTGTGCCCCATGACCAATCCGATGGTTTTCTCGTAGGCGGCCGACGTGAAGATCCGGTCGTCACGGAAGGCTTGGAACACACCGTCATAGCCGAACAGCACCCACTCGTCGTTCGGCCGCAGCTCCTCGGGCATCTGCGAGTGGTCCCCGAGGGCGCCGTGCCAGACCGGGTCGGTGCGCCGCATGTATTCGTAGAACGGATAGGGGCTGGTTTCGCCGGTGTAATCGAGGGTGACGGGCTGGCCGACGTTGTCGGTGCTTAACGGCATCAGCGCTCCTCCTGAGCAACAGGTAAGGCCGTTGACGCGGGCCGGTCATGGCCGCCCCGGCGTCTGCGGCGGGTGTTCCGAGCGGATTTTCGCTATCATAGTATAAATAGCAAGGCTTGTGATGGTTACCGTAACGGGCTCAGTATTGATCCGGATAGGTCAACGAGGCGGTGATTCTCAAGTGGCCCAGCGGCGATTGGTGTGCTCCCTCGACGAGCTGCCACCCGGCGGGATGAAACTCGTCGATGTCGGCAAGTTCGGCGTGGGCGTGTACAACGTGCAGGGCGCGCTGTACGCGATCGTGAATTACTGCTCCCACGAGGGCGCCCCCCTATGCCTGGGCCTGCTCGGTGGCACTACCGAAGCGGCGCCGGAGGAGCCCGGCGGGATACGCCGGGTGCGCGCCGGGCAGATCGTCCGATGCCCTTGGCACAACTGGGAATTCGACATCACTACGGGTCAAAGCGTCGCCGATCCGCGTCGTCGCGTCCGTACCTACGAAGTCGACGTCACCGACGGGCAGGTGTATGTGACCGCATGATTGTCGACACCAATGTGCAACCGCACTTCCGCTACAACGCCGAGATCCGGCGCTACCTCCCGGACGCCCACCAACTGCGCGCGGTCCCCGACGTCGAACAGCAGTGGTATCAGGCACCCGGCGGCGACTACCGCCAAGATCTCTACGGGGAGCACTACCCGGGCTCGGATCCCGACACCGTGAGTCGCCACTTGTTCGAAGACGCCGGAGTCCACTACGCCATCCTGAATCCGTTGACGCGCGGCAACATCGCCGACTACCTGCTCAACACCAGCATCTGCGCCGCCGTCAACGACTGGCTGCTGGACCGCTGGCTCGAACCCGACACCACCGACCGGTTCCGGGGCACGATCAAGGTGAACCCGGAAGACCCCCGCGGCGCCGTCGCGGAGATCGAACGCCTGGCCGGCCATCCGAAGCTGGTGCAGGTCGGTATCCCGATGCAGTCGCGCGAGCCGTACGGCAAGCCGATGTTCGAACCGATCTGGGAGGCCGCGGCCGCGCATGGGCTGCCGGTCGCGGTGCATATCAACGGTGGCAACGGCGTCGACCATGCCCCGACGTTCGCCGGGCACGCACACACCTACCCCGGCTATGCGTCGTTCATGCCGCTGAACTATTTCGTGCATCTGGCCACACTGATCATCGAGGGCGTGTTCGGCCGGCTTCCCGGCCTCAAATTCGTTTTCGCCGACGGCGGCTACGACATCCTCACCCCGCTGATGTGGCGCCTCGACACCTTCTGGTTGTCGATGCGCGATCAGACCCCCTGGGTCGACCGGTATCCCAGCGAATACCTGCCCGGCCATGTCCGGTTCTGCTCATCGGCATTCGACGGGCCGGTCGAGGTGGCCCACACGCAGCGCTGGATGGAATTCACCGGCAAGACCGACCTGCTGATGTACGGATCGAGCTACCCCCACTGGTCGACGTCGTCGCCCGAGGTGGCGGCCCAGGGGCTCGACGCAGCGCAGCGCGAGCAGGTGTTGTGGCGAAACGCCAGTGAGCTGTACGGGCTTGGAGCAAAGGAGCGAGCGCAATGACCACTATCGAACGGGTCGAATCGCAGACCCACCGCGACGACCACATCGCCGTCACCATCGTCGACACCGACGTCCACCCGTTGCCGGTGTCGACCGATGTGCTCAAGTCCTACGCGCCGGCCGAATGGGTGGACAAGATCTGGCCGACCGCCAATGCGGTGAGCCCGATGTCGTACTTCTACGACACCCCGGATTCGTTCAAGACGTCGTCGCTGCGGATGGACTCGTGGCCGCCGGGCGGCGGGGCCGCCGGCAGCGACCCGGACTACGCCGCCAAGCAACTGCTGGTCGATGCGGGTGTCAGCATCGCGTCGCTGGAGCCGATGTGCGACGCGCAGCTGCCCCAGGCCGAGCACGTGCTCAAGTCCACCTACAACGACTGGCTCGCCGACGTGTGGCTGGACAAGCACAACGCGCACGGCCGCTGGCGCGGGTCGATCAGTGTCAGCGCGCAGACCCCGGAGCTGGCGGCGCGCGAGGTCGAGCGATGGGCCGGCCATCCCTACATGGCCCAGGTGCTGATGACACCGCAGACTCGCGGAATCCCGTTCGGCAACCCGCATTTCGATCCGCTGTACGAGGCCGCATCCCGCAACGGGCTACCGATCTCCACGCATCTGATGGGTCAGACGCCGTTCGAATTGGTCCCGCTGTATCCCGTCGGCAATCCCGCGCACTGGCACGACTTCTTCGCGTCCTGGCCGCTGCTGTACGTCTCGCACCTGATGAGCCTGGTTTTCGACGGCGCCTTCGATCGGCACCCCGACCTGCGGGTGGTCTTCATCGAGGGCGGCTTCACCTGGGCGATGCCGGTGATGTCACGGATGGACCGGATCTGGGAGGCTCGCCGCGCCGACTTGCCGCAGGTACGACGCCGTCCGTCGGACTACGTGCGCGAGCATGTCCGCTTCACCACTCAGCCCCTGGAAGACGTCGACACCGTAGAGTTCCGCGAGTATCTGGAAATGATGGACCTGGGAGACAATCTCATGTTCTCGACGGACTATCCGCACTGGAGCTATGACTCGCCGACGTACGCGATCAACAGGTTCCCCGCCGACCAGCGGGAGCGGATCATGCGCGGCAACGCCACGGCTCTGTACGGGTTGCCGGCGACCGTCCAGGCACTCCCCGGCGAGGCCGCCACGCCGGGAAGCTGAGCCGCCGCGGGCCGGCCCGCGGGCTCTGATCGGCGAATATCACCCGAAATTGCCGACGTTCGACGTCGCCGGCTGCACGCGGCTGTGGCAGTGCGACGACTCGCGGTTGACCAGGTCTACCTTGAATATGGTTTCCGACCTGGCCTCCCGCCAGGCCCGGACGGCGGCCCGCAACCATGAGCCCGGAAGTTGAGAGGGTATGACGCAAACGGATCTGACCCGCCCGCAAGGCATTAACCGCCTCGACCCGGTGCTGCGCGACGCCGCCAGCGCGGTGGGCATCGTCGAATTCCGTGCCGAGACATTGGCCGCCGAGCGAGAGCAGGCCAATCGGGCGGCCGCCGAGCGTGCCGCCGCAGTCGATACCGAGGGCGTGGCCGTCGAAACCCGCTCGATCTCCGGCCCGGGCGGCCAGCAGCTGAACCTCCGTTTCTACCGGGGCCGCATCGAGGGTGACGCGGGAGCGCCGTTGCTGGTCTACGCCCACGGCGGCGGCTTCGTGTCCGGCAACCTCGACACCGACCACGCGGCGTGCGTGGAGCTGGCTCGCGAGGGCGGTTGCCTGGTGGTTTCGGTCGACTACCGGCTGGCTCCGGAGAATCCGGCCCCGGCGGCGCTCGACGACGTCGAGGCGGGTTTCTATTACGCCATCCGGAACTGCGCGGAGCTGAATGTCGACTCCAGCCGGGTGGCCGTGATGGGCCGGGATGCGGGTGCCGCCCTGGTCGCGAGCCTGGCGCAGCGAATGTTCGACGCCGAGGGTCCACAGATCCGGATGCAGATCCTGCACCAGCCGATGCTGGACAGCGATGCCACGCCGTCGCGGCGCGAATTTCAGCGCACGCCGGGACTCAACGGTCCGGCGGTGAGCCGGGCGTGGGGTCACTACCTGGGTCCGGCCAGCGCCAGCGGTCAACATGTTCCGGCGCACCGGGCGAACCTCGAGGGCCTGCCGCCCACCTTCATCAGCTGCTCGGAGATCGACCCATGCCGTGACGAAGCCATCGACTACGCCAACCGGCTGCTGCACGCCTTTGTACACACCGAATTGCACGTCATCGCGGCGACATTCAACGGCTTCGACTCGCTGGTTCCGGATTGGGTCGTCTCCGAAGAGAACCGGGCCTTGCACGCGCAGTCGGTGCGCCGCGTGTTCGCGATGTAGCTGCTCGATCGGGTGTATCGACCGAACTCCAATAGCGCTTACGGTATTGGCATTTGCTAATATCGAGAACGTGATTCTTGGCGACGGCGACCGAATGCTGCGGAAGGGTCTGTCGGTGTCATGACGGCCGTGGACTCGCCTGAAAAGGCACTCTTCGTTTCGACAACGCAATCGTTTCTGCAGAAGGAAGCGCCGCTGTCTCGCGTGCGGGAGCTGCACGCGGCGGGGGTTTCCTTCGACCCGGCCTGGTGGCGGCGCGCCGCGGAGCTCGGCTGGACCGGCCTGCTGGTTCCAGAGGAGTTGGGCGGGGGCAGCGTCTCGCACAGCGGTGTCGAGGATCTGGCCGCGGTCGCCGAATTGCTCGGCAAGACCGTCGCACCCGGCCCGCTGTACCCGGTCAGCGTCGTGCTCACCGCGCTGGCCGAATGCGCCGATGCGCAATCGCACGCGGCGGTCATCGAGGCGCTGATCACCGGCGAAACCGTGGCGTCCTGGGCGGTCTCGGAACCCGGCGGCGGCTGGGAGCCGCTGGACCCGTCGGTGACCGCGACCCAGACTGACGCGGGCGATCGCACGTACCGTCTTGATGGCACCAAGGACCGCGTCGAGGCGGGCGCCCAGAGTGACCTACTGCTCGTGGTGGCGCGCTGCGGCGGCGAGGTTCGTCAGTTCCTGGTCCCGACGGACGCGCCCGGGGTTCGGGTCGAGCCGCAGCAGTCGGTCGATCTGGTCAAGCAATACGCGCGAGTGCATTTCGACGGGGTGGTCGTGGACTCGTCCGCGGCCGTCGGCAGCGCCGCCGAGACGGCCGCGCTGATCGACCGGCAGAGCCAGATCGCTCAGATGCTGCAATGTGCCGAGGTGGTCGGCGTCGTGCAAACGGTGTTCGACTTCACCGTTCAGTGGGCGCTGGACCGGCACACGTTCGGCCGTCCGCTGGCGTCCTACCAAGCGCTCAAACACGGCTTCGCCGACATGAAGCTGTGGCTGGAAGCGTGCCGCGCCACCACGGCCGCGGCGGTTGCCGACATCGCGGAGCGCTCACCCGCCGCGGGCCTGTCGGCCAGCGTCGCGAAGTCCTACGTTTCAGAGATGGCGGGGCGCATCGTCCAGGGCTGCGTACAGATGCACGGCGGCATCGGGGTCACCTGGGAACACGATCTACACCTCTACCTGAGGCGAGTTACGTTGTACCGCTCCTTGTTCGGAACCCCGGAAGAACACAACTTGCGGGTGTATGAGTCAGAGAAAGCGGGCCGTACCGCGAAATGACGCACGACCAGATCACCGAATCCGTTGCGGAGTTCGCCGCCCGCGCCCGAGCGTGGTTGGCGGACAACATGCCTCGCATCGACCCCGATTCGCCGCCGCCGGCACCGCGTGACGACGAGGACGCCTGGAAACGCGCCCGGGAATTGCAAAAGCGGCTCTACGAAGGCGGATTCGCGGGCATCTGCTTCCCGCGAGAATACGGCGGCCTGGGTCTGGATTACGCCTACCAGAAGGCGTTCGACGACGAATCCCTGTGCTACGAGCTGCCGTTGATCCTCAACATCCCGACGTTCACCATCTGCTGCGCCACTCTGCTCGACACCGGTACCGAAGAGCAGAAGAAGCAGCACATCGCCGCCGCGCTGCGCGGCGACGAGGTGCTGGTGCAGCTGCTGAGCGAACCGAGCGGCGGATCGGATCTGGCCGGCGTCATCACCCGGGCCGAACGCCAGGGTGACCGATGGGTGATCAATGGCGCCAAGACCTGGAGCACCAGTGCGTTCGCCGCCGACTACGGCCTGTGCCTGGCCCGCACCAACTGGGATGTGCCCAAGCACGAAGGCTTGACAATGTTCCTGGTGCCGATCGATCACCCAGGAATCACGTTGCGCCACATCACAATGCTCAGCGGCTCGACGGAGTTTTGCGAGGAGTTCTTCGACGGCGTGGACGTCGGCGACGAAGCCGTGGTGGGCGAGGTCAACGGCGGCTGGGCGGTGGCCTCACGTCAGCTGTATCACGAGCGGCGGGCAGTCGGCCAGGGTTCGGAGTTCGCCAGCGGCAGCGGCAGCGAGGGCGGCAACGCCAATCCCGTTGACTACGTTGGGCTTTTGGAGAAGACCGGTCAGGCCGACAACAAACGCGTCCGCGAGATGGCCGGCCGGGCGCTGGTGCACCGGATGGTGGC
The DNA here is from genome assembly GCF_036409155.1 of Mycobacterium sp. 050128. Taxonomy (NCBI): domain Bacteria; kingdom Bacillati; phylum Actinomycetota; class Actinomycetes; order Mycobacteriales; family Mycobacteriaceae; genus Mycobacterium; species Mycobacterium sp. 050128. The sequence continues at coordinate 3,349,526 of NZ_JAZGLW010000001.1, forward strand.
CGAGCAGCTGATCGATCACGTGTCGCGCAATGTCCGTGATGGTGTGCTGCCGCCGGCGGCCGGCACGCTGATTCGGCTTTTCCACGCCGAGACCGTCCAGGTGGACCTCGACACCGCGATGGCGGTCGCGGGGGCAGCCGGTGTGGTCGGGGAGATCGGCGACGGCCTGGAGGCCGGACTGCGGTACCTGGTGCGCCAAAGCGTCGCCATCGGTGGCGGCACAACGGAGATGGCGCGCAACGTGATCGGGGAGCGGGTGCTGGGCTTCCCGCGCGAATACGCCGCCGACCGAGGGGTACCGTTCAATCAGGTGCGGCACGGGAAGAACTAGTCTTCAGCGAAGACGTTCTCGCTGTCGCCGCTGCTGACGGGCATCTGGACCATCGACAAGATGTGATGCGCGGGGCTGCCGGGCGGGGCGATCAGTACGCAGTCGCCACCCTGCCGCAACGCCCGGTCACGGGCGGCCGCAAGCGCGCTGACGCCCGCGGACCCCAGGTGGGTGACGGCGCTAAGGTCGATCGTCAAAGGGGCTATGCCCGAACGGCTTTCGACGGCAATCAGGCGGTCGAGCGTGGACGCGGTGTTGGAGTCGACGTCACCGCTGACGACGATGTGGCCGGACTCGCGGACGGTCGAGACGAATTCGTTGTCGATGGCCCGGCGGTGGGCTGCCCGGCTGACGATCGTGTCGGTGACGAAGTTGGCCGGCCGTGATAGACGGTGCGTCAGGCTGGCCGTCGTCCCATCGTCGCGGCGGGTGATGAGGGCCTGGGAAACCAACGCCTCTGCCATCGCGAGCCCGCGCCCGCGACCCTGTTCGCCTTCACGGTGATCCTTCCACTGTCCGCGGTCGATCACCGCGGCATGCAGGTTGCCATCGCCGGACAGCGATGCCTCGACGACGACGCCGTCGGAAACCTCTGTGCCGTAACCATGTTCGACCGCGTTCTCGACGAACTCGGAGATCGCATGCACGACGTCGGAGATGTCGTCGGCGTCGGCGCCGACCTCGGAGAGCCAGCCGCGAAGCCGGGAGCGCACGGTGCGTGCGGCGTGGATCGTCGCGTCCAGCGTCATGTGCAGCGGAGCCGGGGGAGTGCGGCGCTGCGCGGCAAGCAGTGTGACGTCGTCGCTGTAGCCGGTTGACCGGAGCAGCAATTCGAGCGTCTCCGAACAGATGCGGTCGATGGTTCGCGTCGGTGCATCGATGACGAACCCGCCGACACCGGCGGAGATGTTGGCGGCCAGGTCGGCGAATTCCGCGGTGCTGGCGCCCAGCGGGCGCCCGGGCCGCTCGATCAGGCCGTCGGAATACAGCAGGATCGAATCGCCGATGTCCAGCGTTTCGCTGCGTACCGGAAAGCCGACGCGGCTGCCGAGCGGACCGGCTCCCGACGGTTCCACGTAACGCGCGGTCGAGGCGGCGCTCACCACCAGCGGCGGCGGATGCCCGGCGGTGCAGTACTGGAATTCACCGGTGGCGTAGTCGAGCGAGCCCACGCACAACGTGGCCGATTTCGACCCAGGCACCTGCTCGTGGAAGCGGTCGACGGCTTCGAGCGCTTCGGTGACGCTGAAGCCCTGCGATATCTGCATCCGCAGCGCGGTGCGTAACTGCGACATGACCGCCGCGGCTTCGACGCCGTGGCCGACCACGTCGCCGACGACGAGCACCAGCCGGTCCCCGAGCGGTATCGCGTCAAACCAGTCGCCGCCGGCCGCGGTGTCTTCGGTGGCGACGAGGTACTGCGCGGTGATGTCGGCGCCGGGAACCACGGGCACGGACGAGGCCAGCAGCGCTTGCTGCATGACGATGGCGGAATCGCGGACGTTGCGATAGCGCTCGGAGAGTTCCTCGATGCGGGCCTCGGTGGCCAACCGCGCCTGCACGCGATCCGTGACGTCGTCGAAGATGATCTGTACGCCCTCGATCGCTCCGCCCTTGCGGCGGCGTGGCGTCACGAGGAAGTCGAAGTAGCGTTCCTCGACTCCGGTTCCTTCGAAGTCGGCCTGCAGCCGCCACTCGACCCCGGATTGCCGCTCGCCCGTCTCATAGACCCGGTCGAGCATCTGGAAGATTTGCTGGCTCTCCAGCTCGGGATAGACCTCACGCGCCAGCATTCCCACCGGGTTGAGCACCGGATTCAGGGCGCGGTAGGCGGCGTTGGCCGCGACAAAGCGATGTTCCGGCCCTTCCAGACCGATCAGCATCGCCGGGACCTTTTCGAAGATGCGACGCACGTCATCAGCCGCACCGACAATCTTGTCCCAGTCCTTTTCGGCCACCATATGGCCGTCCCTCCTGAGCCTCCCTGCGGGCCGTTATGGACCGAGAAATCCAACAATGCGTGGTGTTCTATTCGACACACGCAAGTAATTAGATTAGCAATTGCTGGGGGGTGCCTCACGCATCAGTTTGCTAACGGGCGGTGACCTCGATTACCCGCTCTCAGGCCACCGACGTGGCCAGCGCGGTGTCGATGGTCGGATGCAGGGGCAATACGCCGCCGAGATTGCACGCCTGGATGACCCGGGCAACGCTGGGATCGCAGCTGACCAGCCGTAATGCGAGGCCGCGAGCACGGCATCGTTGCGATTCGGCGGCCAGGACCGCGAACGCGCAGCACCCCATGAAATCAAGGCCGCTGATGTCGACGATGAAGGGGCCCGGTGCCGCGGCGACCGCGGCCGCCTCCTCGACCAGCCCCCGCCAGGTGTGCTCGTTGGAGGCGTCGACCTCGCCGCCCGCGCGGATGATCACGACCGCGCCGCTGCGTTGGGTTGCCGCCCGCAGCGTGCTGCCTGGATCGCCCAGCTCGGAAACCAACCGGGGGCTTAGCGTCACTCTGGTCACTGATGACTCGACCGGAGCCAGATTCATCGTGCGCTCCTTACCCGGCCACATCGTCGGGACCGTCCTGGACGCCGGTGCACGGCATCCGTGTTCGGAGGGAAGATTCTTTTCTATAGCAAGGTCGAAGGCCGCGTCTATAGTCCCGCTTTTGACCAGGACACACAAAAGAGCCCACCTCCGAGAGACAACCTGGACGGGACGTCGCTCGGAGGCGGGCGCTACAAGGTAGCGGGATCAGGCCCGGATCAGGCCGAGACGGGCTTCTTGGCCGGCTGGGAGACCTTCATCAGCTCCATCAGGTTGCCGCCCATGATCTTCGCCTTGTCCTCGTCGCTGAAGGCGGCGAGCTCGTCGACGAAAGTGATCGGGTCTTTCAGGCCCTCGGGGTGCGGCCAGTCCGATCCGAAGACCACCCGGTCGGTGCCGACCATGTTGACGATCTCGGCGAACCGGTCCTCCCAGAACGGGCTGACGTAGACGCACCGCTTGAACGTCTCGATCGGGTCCTCGGCGAATGCCTGCGGCATCTTCTTGTAGACGCCCTTAAGGCCCCTGAACAGGGTCGGCACCCAGTCGGCGCCGTTCTCGATGGACAGGATTCGCAGGTCGGGGTTGCGCGTCAGGGCGCCGTGGCAGATCAGGGCGCCGAACGCGTCCTCGATCGGCCGGTGGCCCATCGCCAGGCTGCGGAAGGCGGTCGGCTTGAACGGCAGGAACTCGTCGCCGGGCTCCCAGATGTTGAGCAGCTCGGAGTAGCCGCTGTCGGAGGCGTGCATCGAGACCGGGATCTCGGCGCGCACGCAGGCCTGCCAGAAGGGATCGAACTCTTCCAGACCGAACGACCGGCTGCCGCGGTAGCCGGGCACCGGCGCCGGGCGGACAAGAACGGTGCGGGCGCCGCGCTCCAGGCACCATTCCAGCTCCTCGAGCGCGCGGTCGACGATCGGCAGGGTGATGACCGGGGTGGCGAAGATGCGGTCCTTGTAGTTGAAGGACCACTGCTCGTGCATCCACTCGTTGAGTGCGTGGATGACGTCGTGGGTCATCTCCGGGTCGTCCTTCATGCGTTCTTCGACGAGGCTGGCCAGCGTCGGGAACATCAGGGCGTAGTCGATACCCAGCTCGTCCATCACTTCGAGGCGGGCGCCCGGCTCGCGGAACGCGGGGATGGCCTTCATCGGTTCGCCGAGGATCTCGCGGTAGCTCTTGCCCTGCGAGCCGTTGCGGAAGTAGTCCTCCTGGGCGCCCGGACGGGCCACCACCTCGAAGGTGGGGTTGGGGATGTAGTCACTGATGTGTCCGCGCACCACGATCTTGGTGCGACCGCGAACCTGCACGTAGTCGATCACGTTTTTGCGCTTCTCCGGCAGGAACTTGGTCAGCGCCTCCTGCGGCTCGTACATGTGGTTATCGGCGTCGAATACGGGGAAGGGAAGCTCGCGAGACGGCATAGCGATCTCCTTGAGGGCTGGATTCTCTTTGGGTGGTAACGACGTTACCACTTGCCCGCAATACCGTGTACCGGTGTCAGGTGTCCGCCCGGAGACCCTTGGGTGTCGCACCGTTGATGATGGCGAAATTCACCGTCGCCGTCGCGGCCACCTCGTCGTCGCCGTCGCCGTAGATGTCGATTTGCATGACCATCGCCCGCCGGCCGGCGCGCAGCATCCGGGGCACCGCGAACGCGGCGCCTTGCCGGATCGGGCGCAGATAGCGGACGAACAGATCCGCGGTCGTCATGGTGGTGCCCGGCTCTAGAAAATCCAGCCCGTACTGGCCCCCCGCGACGTCGACGAGGGTGGCGATCAGTCCACCCTGTAGTGCCCCAGAAGTGTTGACCACGTTCGGACTTACCGGCATCGTCATCGCGAATTCGCCGTTGCGGGAGCCCGCGCGCAGGCCGATTTGGGCGAACAGCTCGGCCAGCGAGGGCGGGCCGGTCTCGTCGTCGGTGTCGCGGATGCCCAGCGCGCGGCTGAGGAAGTCGTACAGCTGGCCGGCGTCGACCGGGGTTCCGTTCAATTCGGTGCCCAGCCAATGCAACCGCTGCGTTCCCATGATCGTCTGCATGACGATGGCCGCCGACGCCGCGACATCGAGCCCCGGGTTGAACACCCCCTCGGTGATGCCCTGCCCGACGATGTCGCGAATCAGTTGATGCAAGGGGGACAGCACGCGGGCGTATTCGCGGGGGCGCGTCTCGGCCAGATGCTGGTTATAGAGACCCAGCGCCCGGTTCAGGCTGTCCTGGGTGCTCGATTCCGGTTGCTGGCCGATGCGGTCGAGCAACAGCTTCAGCGCGGATGTGCTGTCCAGCCCGTTGGTCTCGGCGCGCCAGGTCTGTACCGATAGCGAAATGGTCCTGTCGAAAAGCGCGAGCAGCAGTTCGTCCTTGCTGCTGAAATGCTGGTAGAAGGCCCGCAGCGAGGTCTTGGAGCGGGCGACGATCTCCTGCACGGTGAAGTCGGTGCGCCCGGTCTCACGCAGGATCTCCACGGCCGTCTTGATGAAGCGGTCGCCGCGCGTCACCTCGGCTTCCTCGCTGGGGGCGGTCATGTGCGCTAGGTCCCCTTCCGTCGCGCAATGCGTGCGCGTCGAGAATGAGGTTACCGCGCGGGCCAGCGTGCCGTGGGGTGTCGGCCGCGGTGTGCCCGGCCGCCGGGATCGGGCGAAAGCCTATTCGGGGGTGTCGGTCTCGATGTCGATCGTCTCGATCTCGGTTGCGCCCTCGGTTTCGGTCTCGGGAGACCGCTTCTTCAGTTTGCTGGCGAGCAGCGCGACACCGCCGGCAGCGAGCAGGATTGGCCATTCGACGACGGCGATCAGGCCGACCGCCGCGGCGACGACGGCGGTCCGGGGGCGGATGTGGCCCTCCCGCATTCCGGTGCGAATGTCCCTCGTTGTAACGACGACGCCCTCGGCGACCGCGGTCCCGATCTGGCTAACTGTTGAAACCGTTTGGTCGGCAACCGAGTTCGCCGATTTAGTGGCTCGTTCGATGAGCGTCACTGTGGCCTCCCAAGATTCGAATTGTTGTGTGCGTGGGCAATAATTTGTCGTCCGTTTGCTTTTCAGAAGCTCTAAGTCGCGCTCTTAGATCCTCTCAGTCCCTACGGTGTAGCACGCACGTACTACTTCGACGAGTCTGCTGCGTGAATCTGCAATGTCAAAGCTAACTATCGCGAGAGGGCGTAAAGCGCACTATGGTCATCGAGCCGATCGTCTCGGGGCTTCGAATGGTGGTCGCAGGCGGCGCAGCCGCGGCAGCTGAGTTGTTGGGCGGGGACCGTCCCCGCCGCCGCTGGTCCGGCAATGGCCGGGGGTGGATTGAGCTGCGTATGCCCGAGGCGACCCGCTCGTCCGATTACGAGACCGTCCTGGAGAGGACGATCGGCAGCACCATCGGCGTCGCACGCACCCAGGTGAACTGGCCGCTGTCGCGCCTGATCGTCGACCTCGACGAAAACGGGCCTACCGTAGACGATTTGGCGCTGATGGTGGAGGCAATCGAACGGGCCTTCACTGCCAAGGCCGATCGAAACAAGCCGGCCGACGAGTTCGGTTCGCAGACCGCGCACCGGTTGTCGGTGATCGATATCCCCGGGGATGGCGCGGAGGTCGTCAACCGGATGAGTCTGCTGGGGGCCAAGGCCATCTCGCTCGGTGTGACCACGATCTTGCAGGTGACGCGGATGCCGAGACTGCCGCGGGCCTTCGCCGCCGCGACCACATTCGCCGAGGCGCAGCCCGACGTCCGCCGGGTCTTCGAGCGGGCCCTCGGGCGCGGGCGCGCCGACGCACTGCTCGCGTTGGGCACCGCCGTCACCCAGTCGCTCGGCCACACCCCGTCGGTGATCGCCGCCGACATGTGCCTTCGGAGCCTGCGCCTCATTGAGGCGCTGTCGGCCGTGGAAGCCTGGAACGAGCACGAACCCCACCTTGCGCTCAGCGCGCAGTGTGAGCCGCACCCGGAAACGTCACGGCCCCGTCCGGTGCCGGACACCGCCTCGGAGAACTACGCCCGTGCAGCAACCGCGGCGGGCCTTGCCGGCGCCATCGCCCTGACGGTCAGCGGCGGCGCGATGCTGGCGAGCGAGGCGGTCATCGTCGCCGCGCCGCGGGCGCTCAACTACGCCCGTGAGTCGTTCGCCACCACGTTCTGCGCCGGCCTGAACCGCTACCACCACACGCTGGTGATGCGACCCGACGCGATCCGCCGCCTCGACGGTGTCGATGTGCTGATCGTCGAGCCCGCGGTGCTGATCGGTGAGACCATGCGCGTTGCCGAGATCAGCGGCGTCGACGGCGAACTGCGCACGAAGGTATGGCAGTGCGCCCAAACGGATGTCAACGACGGTCTGCTCGGCCCGGGCGTCCACACCGGTTGCTCGTTGTCACCCGCGCATCAGCTGCCGGAGCTGGAGGACCTCGAGGTCGTGGTGGCGCGCAACGCCGACCCGTACGCCGAACCACTGATGGCCGCGGCGCGTGGCGCCGATCTCAAGCTCATCTCGGTGGATCAGGCCGATGCCGGCCACCTGCGCGGGACGTTCGACGAACTGCTGCCGTTCGACAACGACGACGTGGACCTCACCATCTTCGGAGCGGTCCGGCAATTGCAGGCCGACGGAAAGATCGTCGCGGTGATCGGGCGTGACCTTCGGCTCGCCTTCGCGGCCGCGGACCTCGCGCTGGGGGTTTGGCCGGCCGGGCGGGCGGCGCCCGCATGGACGGCCGACGTCCTGATTCCGAATCTGAAGGTTGCCTGCCGGATTATCGATGCCATCCCCGCGGCCAAATCGGCCGCGCGGCGAGGCGTCGAGTTGGCCGCTGCCGGAACGCTTCTGGGTTCGCTGACGTTGTTGCCCGGGGTTCGGGCAGCGGGCGTGCGGCCCAGCATCGCGGCCGCCGCCATCGCGCTGATCCCCGGATACGTGATCGGGCGGGGGGTGGCGATGCAGCCCGATCCGGCCGCTGCCGCCGACACCGAATGGCATGCGCTGGATGCCGACCAGGCGCACGAACAGATTCGGGTGCTGTGGCCTGAGCTCGCCAACGGTCCCGTCGCTGCCGTGCCACAGCTGCCGAAAACCGGGACACAGGCGCTGGTCGCCAGACTCGCGGACAGCGGTAAAGAAGTCGTGGACGCGATGTGGCACGAGATGCAGGATCCGCTCACCCCGATCCTTGCCACCGGCGCTATGGCGAGCGCGCTCGTCGGTTCGCCGATGGACGGTGTGCTCGTCGGGATCGTGCTCGTTGGGAGCGCCGCGATCGCTGCGGCGCAGCGACTCAGCTCGGATCGTCAGCTGAACAGGATGCTCAGCGCCCAGACGCCGCCCGCACGCGTCGTCACCGGCCCCGACCAGTTCGAACTCGTACCCACCGAGCAATTGACGCCGGGAACCATCGTCGAAGTCCGGTCCGGCGAGCTGGTCCCCGCCGACGCCCGCGTGCTCCGCGCGGTCGCCGTCGAGGTGGACGAATCGTCGCTGACCGGTGAGTCATTGCCGGTGACCAAGAACCCCGCACCGACGCCGGGTCGTCCACTGGCCGAACGCGCCTGCATGATCTACGAGGGCTCGACGGTGCTCAGCGGCGTGTGCCGCGCGGTGGTCGTCGCGGTCGGCGACGCGACCGCCGCGGGCCGGGCCATGGCCCTGGCTCCGCGGCGGCGCGACGAGGTGGGCCTGCACGCCCAGCTGGCGGCGGTGACCGCGAAGGTGCTGCCGTGGACCCTCACCGGTGGTGTGGGCGTGATTGCCACCGCGTTGCTGCGGGGATCGGGCATCAAGGAGGCCGTCACCAGCGGGGTGTACTGCGCGGTCGCCGCGGTGCCGGAAGGCCTCCCGTTGGTGGCGACGCTGGCTCAGCGCGAGGCGGCCAGGCGATTGACCGAGCGCAATGTTCTGGTCCGTGCGCCGCGGTCGGTCGAGACGCTGGGTCGCGTCGAGGTGGTCTGCTTCGACAAGACCGGGACGCTCAGCGAAAACCGGTTGGTGGTAACGAATATCTCCGCACAGCCGGGTTTCGACGAGGACGTGATTCTCGAGCGCGCGGCACTGGCCACCCCGGTGGCGCTGACCGAGCACGCTCCGCTGCAGGCGACGGATGCCGCGGTGGTCAACCGGGCCGGAAGCCAGCCGAAGCGCGACCGCGAACTGCCGTTCCGCGCCGGCCGGGCCTACGCGGCCGGGCTGGACGGCGACACCCTGGCGGTCAAGGGTGGACCGGAAATCGTCCTCTCGGCGTGCGTCGAGGGTCTAGACGACGACCTTCGCGAGGAGCTGTTGGCACACGTCCACGGCATGGCGACACAGGGCCTTCGGGTGATCGCGGTCGCCGACAAGACGCTGACTGAGGATGAGCTCGAGATCGCTCAGGACAAGGGCCTGGAACCGTTGTGCCGCAACGGACTTCGCCTGCTGGGCTTCCTTGGGATCACCGACACGCCGCGGCCCGACGCGCGGGAGCTCCTGCTTGGGCTGGCTAAACGGGACATCGGTGTGCGCGTGATCACCGGTGACCACCCGGCTACCGCGCGCGCGATCGCGCGCGAGATCGGGCTCGACGTCCCCGAGGACTGCATCATCACCGGCGCGCGCTGGGAGCGGTTGTCGATCGCCGAGCGGGCCGAGGTCGTCAAGACCAATGTGATCTATGCGCGCATGTCGCCCGAGCAGAAGGTCCAGATCGTCCAGCAGATCAGCAATTCCGGGGTCGTGACCGCGATGGTGGGCGACGGCGCCAATGACGCCGCGGCCATCCGTGCAGCGGCCGTGGGCGTGGGTGTGTCCTCGCACGGCAGCGACCCGGCGCGCGGCGCCGCGGACGTGGTGCTGACCGAGGGCCGCGTCGGAAGCCTTCTCGAGGCGATCGAGGAAGGGCACCGGCTGTGGCAGCAAGCGCAGGCCGCGGTTGGAATGTTGTTGGGCGGCAACGCCGGCGAAGTGGCTTTCAACATGTACGGGACGATGGTCCGGGGCATGGCGCCGCTGACAGCACGGCAGATCCTGCTGGTGAACATTCTGACCGACGTCTTTCCCACGACGGCCGTCGCGGTGAGCGCGGTGCGCAACATGCGACCGCCGTCGGAGCGCGGGATCAACATGGACGATCTGATGGAGACCGTCGCTATCCGCGGCGCCGCCACCACGATTGGCGCAAGCGCCTCGTGGAGCCTGGCCACCTTTACCCGCGCCGCCCCGCAGCGTGCGGCGACGGTCGGTCTGGTGGGCTTGGTCACCACGCAGCTCGGCCAGACGTTGCTGGATTCGCGCGATCCGCTCGTGGTCAGCACTGTCGCCGGCACTTTCGTCGCGATGGCCGCCCTGATCACAACCCCAGGTCTGAGCCAACTCGTCGGTTGTGTGCCGCTGGGTCCGTTGGGGTGGATCGAAGGTGTGGCCCCGGCCGCGGCGCTGACCGTGCTCACGGCGGCCAAGCCGGACCTGTTGATCCGGATGGCGTCGATGATCGGGAAACGCGTATCGAAGTACGGCGGGGAGGCCGACAACGTCTTGAACAACATGGTGGGTTCGCTCACGACGTGGGCCCAGGAGCTCCCGGGTATGGACAGCGGCAATGGCGCCAAGGGTGACCGGGCACACCAATTGGCACTCACACCAGCCGGTTAACCGACGACACAACGGAGAGAGACAGACATGACCACGCTGGACGAAGAACAAAACGGCTCGGCTGCAACGGATTCCGACTCGGACAAGCTCCATGACGAGCTGCACGACGAATTGCATGACGAACTCCATGACGAGCTGCACGATGAGCTCCACGAAGAGCTGCAGGAAGAGCTGCAGGAAGAGCTCCGTTTCGGACCGACCTTTGCGCAGCGGTGGGCGGCCTACGCCGAGGCGCACCCGAACTCCAAGCGCGCCCGGACCCTGCGCACCCTGCGGGAGCTGGAGACACGGTCGATCGATTTGCCGATCATCGGAAGGTTCCACCGGCCCGACAAGCACGACATCGTCTACGTCGCGGGACTGACTGCCTTGCTGGTGTTCGGGGCCGTCGAGCTGCCGATCGCCATCGTCGTACTGGGCGGCCACGTACTGGTCAAGCAACACTCCAGCCGTTCGCTGGCCGCGGTCGGTGAAGTCATGGAAGACGTCTTCGGCCACCACGTCTAGAAGGGTGGTGGCTCGCCGTCGGGCAGTCGGCCCTGTGGCGTGAGCTGTGTTGCGGCCGAGGCGGTCTGGAGTCGCTCGCGGGCTTGCCGGTTTAGCCGTCGTTCGGCGGTGACGTAGTTGGCGTGGCTTTGGGCTCGGGTGCGGCGCCGCTGCGGCATCATGGCGTAGCGATCGGTGCACGGCTCGGGTCGAACGCGCGCAACCACCTCGCCGGTAGGCGCGCACAAGTCGGGAAACAGCAGTGCGCTGCCGGGAGTGGTCACGTAGGTGCGCCCGGACGGCGACGTCCAGATGACCGTGCCGTCGGGGAGCTGCCGATCTCGCCATCCCCAAAATGTTTTGACCAAATGATGTTGGCGGCAAAGGCATTTCAGGTTTGATGCGTGGGTGGCGCCGCCTTGCGCATGCGGAATGGTGTGGTCGAGATCGGTTTCGGTGGCCGGCTTGTCGCAGCCGGGGAACCGGCAGGTCAGGTCCCGGCAGCGCACAAAATCGGCCAGTGCCTGCGACGAAACGTACCCGCGTTCCGCCGGCGCACAGCCGGGCTGGGTCAGCGGGCGCAGCCTTGCCGAATCCGCCAGTTGCGCAACCAACTCGGCCGGGATGAGGGCATCGGTGCCGATCAGCGCGGCGGGCTCCGGTGCGGTCCCGTCGACGCTGGACTGGCTGGCTACTACGTGGATCACCACGGGGCTCGGTACCGGCGATGTGGCGGCGGGACACGTCGGCTGCCGGCACCGGCACCGGAGTCTTTCCGCACCGGCCGCCAGTGCCGCCAAGGCATCGGCCCGGCGCTGCTTCACGGTGCGCGTATCTCCGTCACACACGCTGTGCGCCAATGCATTTAACCGTGCATCCACCACACGGGCGTCGGTGGTGACGAGCCGTCCGAACACCTCGGTCAAGCCGTTGCCGCCGTCCCAGAGTGAGAACTCGCGATCCGCCTGCTGCTCACGGGCGCGGCGCACCGCGTCGCGGTCTGCCCGCGCTACGACTCGATCCACCGCCGCGCTCAGCCGGCCGCGAGTCATCGACGGCCACCGTCGCACCCTCGTCGCGAGCTCCGTGTCGACTGCTGCCATCACGTCGGAGTCGGTGATCAGGTCCGTGCGATACACGATCGTCTGGAACGTCGAATAGCTGATCTCGCCGGCGATCAACGCGGTGCCGATGCGGGGCAGTCGATTTCGCATGGCTCGTGAATAGTTGAGATAACTCGACGCGAGCGCCTGGCTGATATTCAGCGCCGCCGCGACCTCCGCCGAAATCGCGTCCCAGGTGTCGCTCACCCAGGACTCCCGCTCCCCGCACTCGCGCAGCCGTAACGCGTCGAGTTCTCCGATCGCCGCGAGCCGCGCACCGGCCGCCCGGTTCTCCGCAAGCGACGCCGCGCAGATCCGATCGATCACTGCTGCCGATTCTTCGCACCGCTCGAACATACGTTCGATCATACAAAGCGGGTCCGACAACTTTTGCCTGTGGAACCGTCGCCCGCCGCGGGTTACCGCTACACGCGGCGATCAACGACGTCGATCCTCAGCCCTCCCGGGCCTTGATCATCGCCGAGCGATTGACCTTCGTCGCCGCGGTCCGAGGTATCGCATCGACGAACTCGACCGTCTTGGGCGCCTTGTAAGGTGCGAGCCGGTCCTTGGCGTGCTCGATCACCTGCTGCTCGGTGAGCTCCGCGCCGTCGGCGGCTTGCACGACCGCGTGCACGCGGCGTCCCCACCGCTCGTCGGCGAGTCCGATGACCACGACGTCGGCGATGCCGGGGTGCCCCGCGAGCGCCGACTCGACTTCGGCGGGAAAGACATTCGCACCGCCGCTGACGATCATGTCGACCCGCCGGTCGACGATGTAGAGAAAGCCGTCCTCGTCGAGATGACCGATGTCGCCGGCGGAACGGAATCCGTCGTCGGTCGACGGCAGCGGCGGCGCCCCGCCCAGATACCGGTAGCCCGCGCTCATCACCGAGCGCAGGTAGACCTCACCGTGTTCGCCGGGGCCCAGCGGGTTCTTGTCGGCATCCAGGATCCGGATCTCGGTGTCGCGGAAGCCGCGTCCGACACTGCCGGGGTGCGCCAGCCACTCGTCACCGCGTAATGCGGTGAGGCCGAGATTCTCGGTCATGCCGTAGGCCGTCACGATCTGCTCGGGGCTGAGCAGCTCGAACCAGGTGTGCAGCAGCGACGGCGGCATCACCGCGGCGCCCTGCAGGATGAACACGACGCTGGACAGGTCGCGCTGCCGGATGTCGGGCAGGGCCGCGATGCGCGCCAGCATGGTCGGCGTGGCCGTGAAGTTGGTGACCCGATACCGCTCGATCGCATCGACAAACACTGCCGCATCGAACTTTTCGAGGATCACCAGATGGTCGCCGCTGAGCAGCATCAGGAAGGTCGCGAAGCCGTTGGTGTGATACATCGGTGCGGGCACCAGGATCGTCTGCGGCTTGTCCACCGGCGTCCAGTTGGACAGAAAGGGTTCGCCGTGCTGCGGTATCCACAGCGACGGAGCCAAGCTGAGGATCACTTTGGGTACGCCCGTCGACCCGCTGCTACAGATTCCGTTGGCATGGGGGGAAACTGCCTCGGGCAGGGGGCTGGTCGATTCCCCGGCGGCCCGGGCTTCCAACTCCCATCGGGTGTCTTCGTCGACGACGACGGCGGGGTCGATCACCGCGCGCACCCGATCCCGCTCCCATTCGGGCAGATCCCAGTGCATGGGAATCGGGACCGCGCCGATTTTCCAACACCCCAGCGCGGCCAGCACCAGGTGTTGTGAGTTCGGGATAGCAAGCGCGACAAGCGAACCCGTTTCAGCTCCGCAGGCGGCCAGCGCCCGTCCCCACTGGTTGGCGCGGGCTTCGAGCTCGCTAAAGCTCAGCGTCTGGGCGGTGCCGTCCAGCGCGACAATCGTCACCGCGGGCTTGTCGCCCAGCTCCTCGGCCAGCTCGGCCAGTTTGGTTCCGAACGGGACTCCGTCTTCGAAAGGATTCGGCGTCACCCCGGCCGTGGCGGACTCCGTCGTCATGCGGGCTCCGAAACCGGTTCGCTGAACAGGGTCTCCAGCGAGCCGTCGCGGACGTCGGCGATCAGGCGCAGCCCGAGGGCCTCGGCGCCCAGGGGAAGGCGGATCAGCGGCTGGGTGTGCCGGTCGAGCACGCTGACATCGGACTCGTCGCAGAAACCCAGCGCCCCAAGCAGCTGGTGCGAGGTGCGCAGCACTTGCCGTGCGGTGTCGGTGGCCTTGAACCGCAGCACCAGCGCGTCTGCGGAATGCACCTGCGCCGGCAGCGATTCGGGGCGGCAAATGGTGTATTTCGCCAGTTCGTGCAGGCCGCGTACCGCGACGGAGGCATCCGCGACGGCGAATCGGACGGCCTGGAAGTCCGCCAGCGGTTTGCCGAACTGGATGCGGGCCTGCACATGGTCGGTGACGATCTGCAGCGATCGCTGCATCGCTCCCAGAATCCGCCATGATCCCAGCACGAGATGAAGATTAACGTCGGCGGCCGGAACTGTCCCGTCGGGTGCGCTGATTGAGGCCGGCACCAGGAACGGCCCCAATTTGGCGCTGGTTCGCGACGCGATCTGTAGCCGATAGCGATTGCCGTCCAGGTCGGCGGCGATCCAGTCGCCGGGCAGGTCGCCGTGGTCGATGCGCGGCGCCTCGGGGTTGACCAGGGCCAGCCGGGCACCGTCGATCGCCAGCAGCTCCTCGACGAGCGGATAGGGCAGCGCGTGCGCACCGGCGGTTTGGCACAGCACCGCCGCGGCCAGCACGTCGTCGGGATCGGACCGGACGTCGAGTTCGAACGCGCCGAGCTCGCTTAGGGCGCCGCGCGCCGCGTCCCGCACGCTGTCGTCTTGCTCGGCCCGCAGCGCGGCCGGTGGTCCGCCCAGCCGGTCGAATCGCTTGGCGGCGACGGCCGCGAAGTCGTTAATATCTTGTGGCAGTGTGGTTTTCACCGGCGTTCTCCCAGAGCGTCTCGGGCGACCAGCATCCGCTGCACCTCGATGGTGCCCGATGCCACGGTGGCCGCTTGTGCGTAGCGCCAATGGTCTTCAATCGCCCCGTGCAGTGCCGACGACGCCCCGCTGTCCAGCGCTATCGGTCCCAGCACGTCGAACAGCAGCTCGGCGACCTGTTGATCGCAGGTGGTGGTCGCGATGCGGGCGGCGCTGGCCGCCGCCCCCGCCGATGGGTCGTCCTGCAGCGACACCGCGCGGTATGCCAGCAGCCTGGCCACTCGCAAATCGACAAGTGCCCGGACCCACCGCGCCCGAAGTGATTCGGGCAGCCGGTCCCAGTCCTCGCCCAGCTCGCGTTGCATGCGGTGCAGCAGCGACTCGCAGCGTGCATAGCGTGCGATGCCGACGCGCTCGAACGCGAGCGCTTCGCGCATCACCCGCCAGCCGTCACCGGGCTCACCGAGGACGTCACCGGGATGCGCCGGCACGTCGTCGAGGAACATCTCGTTGAGGTGATGCGGGCCCAGCATCGACGGGATCGGCCGTACCGTTAATCCGGGTCGATCCATCGGGATCAGAAAAAGGGTGAGCCGCTTGTGCTTTGGCGCGTCGGGATCGGTGCACGTCGCGAGTACGCACCACGACGCCATCTGAGCGTACGACGTCCACACCTTCTGGCCGGTGATGCGCCAACCCTCGCCGTCGGGAACGGCGCGGGTACGCAACGAGACCAGGTCGGATCCGGCCTCCGGCTCGGAAAAGCCTTGGCACCAAATCACATCGCCAGAGGCGATAGCCGACAGGTGTTTGGCCTTCTGCTCTTCGGTGCCATAGCGCATCAGTGCCGGACCGACCCAGTTGATGCCCATGTATTGCGGACCGCGGGGCTCGTGCTGGGCCCACATCTCTTCGCGTAGCACGGTCTGCTGCCAGACCGAACCACCGCCGCCGCCATGCTCTTTTGGCCAGGCCAGCGCCAGCAGCCCCTCGACGGCCAGCAGCTTGCAGAACGTCTCGGTAGTGGCGAGGTCCGCCGGATCCTCCGTGCAGGCCCCGAGGAAGTCGGGTGGCACGTGGTGAGCGATTAACTCCCGCAGGCGGTGTCGCAGTTCGACGGCGTCGTCGCCGAGGTCGTAATCCATCATTATCCCTTCGGCAGCCCGAGCAGTCGCTCGGCGATGATGTTGCGCTGCACCTCCGACGTTCCGCCGTAGATGGTGGCGGCGAGTGCGTCCTGGCGTTCGAACAGCAGATCCGGGTCGCTGGCCGAGCTCGCTCCTCCGGCGGCGGCGGCGAGTTCCCAAACCCGTTGCAAAGTAACCGATCCGAGCAGCTTCATGATGTCGGCTTCCGGGCTGTTCCGGCCGGCCAGTTCGTTGCTCAGTGCTCGGTATCCGGTGGCCCGCAGCGCTTCGGCGTCGGCCAGCAGCGACCCGAGTTCGGCGCACAGATCCTGGCCGTCCTCGCCGGCGCCGTGACTTGTCCCGCGCACCGCGTCGAGTCCGCGCTTGATTTCGACCCAGTTCATGATCCAGATCATCTGGCGTTCGTGGTGCAGCGACGACAGCGCGACGTTCCAGCCGCCGTTGACCGGGCCCAGCAGGTTCTGCACCGGGATCTCGACGTCGTCGAGGAAGACTTCGCAGAACGTCTCATCGGAGATCGACGACATCCGGATGGGTTCGATGCGCACGCCGGGGGAGTGCAGGTCGAGGATCAGGCACGAGATGCCACGGTGCTTGGGCGCGTCCGGATCGGTGCGGGCATACAGCGTGCACCACCGTGATTCGTGGGCCTGTGTGGTCCAGATCTTATGACCGTTGACCCGGAAGACGTCTGCGTCCTGCTCGGCGCGGGTGCGCAGTCCGGCGAAATCCGATCCGGCTTCCGGTTCGGACATGCCCAGCGCCCACCATTCGTCGCCGCGCAGCAGCGGCACCAGCAGGCGCTCGATCTGGGCGGGCGTGCCGAACTCGCGGATGCCGGGCGCGGCGACGCCCGGCCCTTGAACGTTGGGCAACTTGGGCGCCGACCGCAGGGCGCCCTCGATCCGTATCTCCATCGCGTCGCGCAGGCCCAGCGATCGGCCGCCATGCTCACGCGGCCAGGTCGGCTGGATCCACCCGGCTTCGAACGCGGCCCGCTGATGGTCGCGGCGCAGCGGGATGTCCCAGCGATACCGGCGGTAGTTCTCGTAGTAGTCGTTGGGCAGGAATGCGGCTAACCAGTCGACGTACTCGGCGACCACCTCGGATGGAGTCGTCATGCCGCACCGCCGGCGACGAAGCGGCAGCCCACCTGGTGGTAGAGCGCGCGACTGTCTCCCAACTGCGCCGCACCCTGCCAGGCATGCCGGACATAGAGGTGGGCGTCGTGCTCCCAGGTCTGCCCCAGCGCGCCGTGCACCTGGACGGCGGTGCGGGCACAGTTGGCCGCGGCGTCACCGGCCGCCGCCTTGGCCAATGCCGCGGCCGTCCAGGCGTCCGCGGGTGCGGTGTTCGCATCGGCGAGGCCGGCCGCGGCCGCGTAGGTGAGGCTGCGGGCGCGCTCGACGCCCACATAGTTGTCGGCCAGCGCGTGCTTGATTCCCTGAAACGCCCCGATCGGTGTGCCGAACTGACGGCGCGACTTCGCGTGCTCGACGGACAGGTGCAAAGCGGCGCTGGCGGTGCCGACCAGATCGGCTGCGACGGCCACCATCGGTGCGGTCAGGGCCGACTCGAGGTCGACGGGCGCGAAGGCGACGGGTTCGGCGTCGATCTCCACGTCGGCGAGCGGGTGCGCGGGGTCGGTGGATTCGCCCGCGGTGATCGTCACGCCGTCGCCGGTGCGCACCACCACGGCGACATAGCCGTCGAGGGATTTGGCCAGCGTGACGATCAGCTCTGCCCGAGCCGCGTTGGGGACCGAGACCGCCCGGCCGCGCACCCGTCCGTCGCGCAGTGTCAGCGGTGGCCCGGGCAGCCGAGATCCCTTGGCGTGCACCGCCAGGGTGGCAACGACGCCGCCGGCGATATCGGTGAGCTCCTTGTCCAGACCACAGGACCGCAATACACCCGCGGCCAAACCGACGCTGCTGAGCAACGGAATTGGGGCCAACGCGGCACCGCACTCCTCGAGAACAAGGGCCTGCTCGACGGGCCCGAAGTCACTGCCTGCGGGCGCAGCGAGTTCGGTCCAACCCAAGTCGACTACGGTCTTCCACAGAGCGCGCCAGCGCTCCGGGTCCGTCAGGGCCTGCCGGGCGGCATCGGGAGGACATTCGGTACGCAGAATGTCGCGCACGGTGTCGCGCAGCGACAGCTGATCCGAAGTCAGTCCGACATCCATAAGACCCCTAACATAATAAAGATAGTAAACTAGCCGCGCTGTTGCAATCGGCACGAGCATAGGTGGGCGCATGGTCGAGTGGTATCTGTTCCTGCCGCAGGTGCGGTTGTCGGTGGGCGACATCACGGAACGGGCCCGGGCGGCCGAAGCCAGTGGCTTCGACGGAATGGCGTTCATCGATCACCTCGAGGCTCCCGGGCTGCCCGGCGAAAGTATTTGGGAGGCAATGGCCGTCGCTACCTGGGTGGCGGCCAAGACCGAGCGGCTGCGGATCGGACATCTGGTGCTGTGCGACGCCTTTCGGCATCCAGCCGTGCTCGCCAAGCAAGCCGTCACCCTGTCGGACGCATCGGACGGCAGGTTCGATCTGGGCCTGGGTTCGGGATCCTGGCCCGCCGAGTTCACCAGATTCGATGTCGGTCAGCAGGATCCGGTGGCCCGCGTTGTGCAGCTTGGCCGTCACCTGGCCCTGATCAGGCAGTACTGGGGCGATGAAACCAAGGGGGCGGCCAGCGACGACGGCGCGGTTCAGTTACCCAGGCGCAACCATCCGATACCGCTGGTGCTGGGTGGCAGCGGGCCTCGCATGATGGAACTTGTTCGCAATCACGCGGATTGGTGGAACCTGCAGGCCGACCACATCGACCGGCTGCCCAAGCTGGCCCCGTCGGTGGGCAGCGCCCGAATCTCGGTGCAGCAGATGATCGGGTTCGCACACTCGGGTGCCGACCCCGAGACCGTGCGCGAGGTCAGCACCCGGCGCTTCGGCGTGCTCGGGGCGGGGCTGGTATGCGGTGACGCGGACGAGCTGACCCGGCATTTCGCGGACCTGGCCGCCCAGGGGGTCGAGCGGTTCTATGTGTGGTTCGCTGATTTCGCGAAGCCGGAGTCGCTGCACGAGTTCGGCGAAACGGTGATCAAGCCGTTCCCTGACGCCGGCGGCGGGCTTCGCTAGGAACGACCGGCGGCCGGGCGTAGGGACCCCGCTGCACCGCGGACAGCCGGATCTCCGGCAGATCGACGGACGGGTCCACGGTGTCCAGCCAGGCGACCGCCCCGGCGACATCGGAGATCTGAATCGCGAACATCTCGAAGGGAACGTCGGCCAACATCTCGGTTTCCACTGGGCCCGGCGTGACGATGTGCACGGCGATGCCGTCGCGGTCGACTTCGAGCGCCAGGGCGCGGGCGAACGCGTTCATGCCGGCTTTCGACGCGGAGTAGGCGGTGCGGGCCATCATCGGCTCGTGAGCGGCCGACGACGAGATGAATACGAACCGGGATCCGGGGTGCATCCGCGGCAGCATCGCGGCGGTCACCACGAAGCACGAATCCAGGTTGGCTTTGATGATGGTCTGCCACTGCTCGAAAGTCTGCTTGCGCGCATACGTTCCGCCGAGCGCGCCGGCGGCGTGAACGACAAGGTCGACCGTCTCCAAAGTGCTTATCGCAGTGGCGAATCCGTCCGGATCGGATGCGTCGGCCACGATGTGACGGGCCCCGATCTCCTCGGCGGCCGCGCGTAATGGATCCTCGCGGCGGGCCACCAGGACCACGTCGTAACCGAGTTCGGCGAGCTTGCGCCCGCAGCCTTTTCCGATCCCGCCGCTGCCGCCGGTGACCAACGCGGTTCGCATGTCGATGGGTGGCTTCCTCAGGACTGCCGGAGATCGCGCGGGCGTGACCCTGAACGAGAATGAGCCTGCGGCGAAAGCGCATAGATCCGTTGGCTGGGCCGACCGGCCAGCACATAGGTCTGCGTATCGGCGAGGTGACGTCCCGCGATGCGCCGCGCCCGGTCGACGTCGCCCTCCGCAATGGTCTCGGCCAGCTTGACGTGGGTGTTGAGGACCGCACGCCGCTGGGTCAGCGAGGGATAGGTGCCGCGCGCCGCGCTCTCGTCGGCCCATTGACGCTCGTGGCTGCTCCACAGCGTCTCCAGGCTGCCGACGACCGCGATGATGGTGTGGTTTCCGCAGCCCTGCACGATGAGATCGTGGAACTGGCGGCCGATTTCGGTGAACAGTCGTCCGTCGTCGAGGTGCTCGGCCATCGAATCGTTGACCTGCTTGAGTTCTGGCACCAGGGTGTCCGCCCGGTCCGGCCGCTGCGCCGCCAGTGCGGCGCACGCGGGCTCGAGTTCCTGCAACGCCATGCCCAGGTCTTCGACCTGAACGGCCTCGCTCTGCAGCAACAGTCCGAGCATGTAGGCCGCGCTGGTCTTGGCCGGTGCGTGCACGACGGCGCCGCCACGGTTCCCGCGGCGCACCGACACCAGGCCCTCGGTCTCCAGAATGCGCAGCGCCTCGCGCAGCGAGACCAGGCTGACGTTGAACTGTTCGACCAGTACTTCCTGGCGCGGCAGCAGATCGCCGTCGGCGAGGTCGCCGTCGATGATCTGCCGGCGCAGTTCGTCGGCTACGATTTCGGCGATCCTCGGCGCCGACAACCGGCGACGGGCATCGGGCCCAATTCCCAGGGTGGTCATCCAATCCTCGCAGGAGCAGCGGGAAGAGCGGCGAGCGCGCACTCAGCTGGCTTAGCTATTTTAGCAGTAATGATATAAATAGCATCTCTGATCGCGTGTCGATCGGAAGGGCGGATGCAATTGAGCCAGGGGTCTGACGACCGTCCGACACCGCTGCACGAGCTGCGGGTCGTCGAGATCAGCGACCGGATAGCTGGCAGCTACTGCGGCAAGTTGCTGGTCGACGCCGGGGCGCGGGTGCGCAAAATCGAACCGCCGCAAGGCGATTGGCTGCGGCGCTATTCGGCGTCGTGTTCGCCGGTGCCCGACGACCAGGCGTCGCCGTTCTACAGCTACCTCAACGCCGGCAAGCAGAGCATGACGTTTGCGCCCGGCTCGCAGCGTTTGCGTGCCGAATTGGCGGCCGCCGACGTGATCATCCTCACCGCCGGCCGGTCGCGCGCCGCAGCGCTGGGCATCGATCCGCGTCGGCTGCTCGCGGACGCACCGCAGGCGGTAGTCGTCACGATCTCCGACTTCGGCTGGACCGGACCCTATGCCGACCGCGCTGCCAGCGAGTTCACCCTGCAGGCATGGGCCGGCTCGCCCGGTTTCCGCGGCGATCCGGCCGGGCCCCCGATCTCGATCGGTGGCGACCTGGGGGAGTACATGGGCGGTGTGTTCGCCGCGTTCGGCGCGCTGGCCGTGCGTCGTCGCGTCGAGCACGGCGGTCCCGGTGAGCATCTCGACCTCTCGATGCTCGAGGCGATGACGCTGATGCAGAGCAGCGAATGGCTGCATTCGCAGTTGTTGCGGGTGCCGCCGATCAGCCGCACCACCGAAGTCCCGTCGATCGAGCTGGCCAAGGACGGCTACGTCGGGATCACCATGGTGACCGGTCAGCAATGGCTCGACTTCCTGGCGATGGTCGAGTGCCCGGCCCTGGAAGAGATTGAGCACCTGCGTTTTCAGATCGGCCGGTGGGCCTATCGTGACCTGATTCGCGAGCAGATCGGCCCGTGGTTGGCCGAACGCACCGTCGCGGAGATCGTCGAGCTCGGCCAACTGTTCCGGCTGCCGATCGCGGCACTGGGTAACGGCGCCACCATCCGGGAAATGGAATACGCCACCGAACGCGGGGTATTCCGGCGCAACCCCGCCGGCTTTCATCAGCCCCGCGCGCCGTGGCTGATGTCGGCGTGCGCGGCGGCCCCGGTCGGCGAGACCGCCGCTCCGGGCGCCGACAACGACGAATCACCCTGGCGCACAAGGGGACCCGAAGCCGAGGCGGCGTCGCGGACCCGGCCGCTGGAAGGGGTCCGGATCGTCGACCTGACCGCGTTCTGGGCCGGGCCGGCGGCAACCCACCTGCTGGCGGCGTTCGGCGCGGAGGTGATCAAGGTCGAGTCGATCCAGCGTCCCGACGGCATTCGGTACTCCGGCGGGATGCGCAAGGACGTGGACGACTGGTGGGAGTACGGCTGGGTGTTCCACGCGATGAACACCAACAAGCGTTCGGTCACATTGGATTTGGGCTCCGAAGAGGGGCGGCGGCTGTTCAAGAAACTGGTGGCCGGTGCCGACGTCGTGATCGAGAACTTCTCACCGCGCGTGATGGACCAGTTCGGCCTGACCGCCGACGTGCTGCTCGGGGTCAATCCCAAGCTCGTCGTCGCCCGGATGCCCGCGTTCGGGTTGGACGGCCCGTGGCGCGACCGGGTCGGATTTGCCCCCACGATGGAACAGCTCGCCGGGCTGGCCTGGGTGACCGGACTGCCCGATGCCCCGCCGGTGGCGCCGCGCGGCGCCTGCGATCCGCTGGCCGGGGTGCACGCCGCCTTCGCCGTGCTGGCCGCGCTGAGCTTCACCGAACGCACCGGAACGGGTCAGCAGCTGGAGCTACCGATGCTCGAGACGGTGCTCAACGCCGCCGCGATACAGGCGATCGAATACGAGGTATACGGAAAGACTCTGAGCCGCAACGGCAATCGTGGTTTCGGGGGATTGATCCAGAACCTGTACCGGTGTACCGGCGACGACGATTGGATCGCGGTCACCGTGCGCGACGACCAGCAGTGGTCCGCACTCGTCGATGTGATGGGGCGCCCGGCCTGGTGTGACGAGGGTCTGGGCACCGCCGACGGACGACGCGAGCGCGCCGACGACATCGACGACCGGCTGCGGCAGTGGTTCGCCGCGCAGCCCCTGGAGTCGACGGTGGAGCGGCTGGCGAGCGCGGGCGTGCCTGCGGCGCCGGTGGTCTCGCCGTCGCTGGTGACCGAGAATCCCCAACTGCGCGACCGGGGCTTTTTCGAAGAGCTGCAGCACGCGAGCATCGGGTCGGCCCTGTATCCGTGCCCGCCGTTCGCTTCGCTTACCGGACAGGATCGGTGGCTGCTTCGCCCACCGCCGCTGCTGGGCGAGCACAATGGAGAAGTACTGCGCGATCGGTGCGGGCTGACCGACGAAGAACTGGCGAACCTCGCTGCCGGCGGCGTGATCGGAACCCGCCCGAAGGGCCTATAAGGAGGCAACTGATGCGCGTGACCGTCGACGAGACCTTGTGCGAGGCCAACGGCTTTTGTGAATCGCTGGCCCAGGACATCTTCGAACTGGGCGACGAGGACGTGGTGCAGATTGCGGACGGTCCGGTGCCGCCGGATCGCGAGATTGACGTGCGCGCCGCCGTGGAGCAATGCCCCAAGGCCGCACTGCGCTTGCAGGACTGACTCGCCTGTCGACGGCGAGCGCCGGAAAGGCCCGAGTGTGGGGGTGCCCCAGTCGCGCCGCGACGGGGGAGAGTCGGGCAATCTGACTCAGCGCCGTTCGGTCAGGGAGATCGGCATCTCGTCGTAGATCGACATGTTGGTGGTCAGGTTCGGATACGACACGGTGGCCTGCCCGATTTCGATGCGATCGCAGCGCAGCAGCAGCTCGTCCAGCACGGCCCGTAGCTCGGCGCGTGCCAGCATCGCGCCCAGACAGTGGTGCGGCCCGCCGCCGCCGAACGCGACGTGCGGGTTGGGTTGCCGGCCGATGTCGAAGGTGAACGGCGATTCGAAGACCTCCTCGTCGCGGTTGGCCGAACGCAGCATCGACACCACCCGTTCGCCCGCGGGGATGTGCTGGCCGTCCATCTCCACGTCGACCTTCGCGGTGCGGGTCCAGTACGCCACCGGGGAGGCCCAGCGCAGCACCTCCTCGACGGCGCCGGGCCGCACCGCTTCATCCGCGCGATAGCGTTCGATCTGCTCCGGATTGGCGACGAACGCCTGTAGCCCCATCGCCAGAGCGTTCTTGGTGGTGTCGCTGCCGGCGAACGCGAGCACGAAGAAGAAGAACTCCAGCTCGTTTTCGGGCAGGCGAAACTCCTCGCCGTCGTCGCCGGTGATCACCGCGGTCGCCAGCGTGCTCCAGATGTCATCGGTCGGGTTGTCGCGCTTGTGGGCGGTCAGCTCCATCGCGTATGCGAAGACCGAGCCGAAGAGCTCGAGCTCTACCTTCCCGCTCGGACCTGCCTCGGGTGCGAGCGCCTTCAGAATGCGGTCGAAGATGTCGAAGATTCGCGGCCGGTCTGCGTCCGGGATGCCGATGATGTCGCCGATCACCGTCATCGGCAACGCGTCGGCAACGTCGGAGATCCAGTCCCCGCCGCTCGTGGCGAGCAACGCGTCGACCAGCTGCGCCGCTCGCGCCCGGATGCCGTCCTCCAGCTTGGCGATCGCGCGTGGATTGAAGGCGTTGGAGATGAGTTTGCGGCGCTTGTTCAGTTCCGGCGGGTCCAGCGTGATGATCGTTGGGGACGACGAGAACAGGGCGACCGGCTGGATGAGCGGGCCGTCGGCCGCGGTGAACGATTCGGTGTCGCGGTGCAGGCGCACCGCATGCCGGTGCTTGGTCGCGACCCAGAATTGGCGCTTGACCGTGTCGGCGACACCCGGTGTCAGGTCGTGCCGGAAAAGTGGCCTGGTGTGCCGCAACTCGGCGAACAATTCGTCGGGAAAACCGTTACGCCACAACGCGAAATCGGCTAGGTCCACTGCAGCAGTAGTCATGTGAAACCCCGCTCGCTCTCCAGCCACGCGACATCCGGCAGCCGCCGCATTGACGTTCAATGATTAAAATAGTAAAAATAGACTTTAGTCGCCCAAACGCGGTGAGGTAAGAGCGGCCCAAATGCGCCCGGCCGCGTGGGAAACGGAGTTCTCGTGACGAATACGATCTCAGAGACGGACCCGTCGGAACAGGAGTTCGGACAGTCCGGCATTGCGTTGTCCACCTATCGGTTCCCGACCGGGTGGTTCATCGTCGCCTTCGCCGACGACGTCAAGCCCGGCGACGTCAAGCGCCTGCACTACTTCGGCGAGGAGCTGGTGTTGTTCCGCACGGCTTCCGGCAAGGTCAACGTGCTGGACGCCTACTGCCAGCACCTCGGCGCCAACATGGGCGTCGGCGGCACCGTCGACAACGAGAACATCGTCTGTCCCTGGCACGGCTGGCAGTGGCGCGGCGACGGCAGCAACGCGCTGATCCCGTACAGCAAGATCGGCTGCAAGAACAACGTCCGCATCCGCACCTATCCGACGATGGAGTGGTACGGCTTCGTCCTGGTCTGGCACGAACGCCACGGCCGGGCACCGTACTGGCAGCCGCCGGCGCTGCCCGAACTGGAAACCGGCGAGTACTACCCGCTGCACCCGCACAGCCGGATGCTCAACCGGGTCAAGGTGCACGCGCAGATGATCATCGAGAATGCGGCCGACCCGTATCACGTGCAGTACGTACACAAGGCCGCTAACCCGGCCAATACGGCCTCGTTCGAAGTGGCGGGCTATCACCTGCACGCCACCGTCAACGCCCACTTCGGTGGGGGCCGGGCCAAGACGTGGTTGACGCCCAACGGGCCGGTCGACGCCAAGATCGTTTACGACAATTACTCTTTGGGGCTGGGGCTCGTCCGCTTCCCGAGTGACCTGGTGGCCACCATCGAGGTCACCGGCCAGACGCCGGTCGACGAGGACTACACCGACTACTTCTATACCCAGGCTTCCGTCCGCGAGCCCGGCGACACCGGCGACGAGCCCACTGGCCGGGCCGCGAAATTCCTGGCGCTGCAACAACAAGTCATCAAACAGGACTTCTTCACCTGGGAGAACATGAAGTACCTGGAGAAGCCGAACCTGGCTCCCGAGGAGGCACGCGACTATGCGGCGCTGCGGCGCTGGGCGCACCGCTTCTACCCGGACGTCGAGCCGTCGCCTCACGACTTCGGGTACACCGCCGGCGGCGAGCCCGACCCGGCGGCCGCGAAAGCCTAAGTGATGCATTCGGTTCGGAGTAAGCCCCCGGGCCCCTCCGATTTCGGCGTGGCTCGTTTCACCGTTCCGGACGTGTTGGATCGCCGGGCCGAGCAGTACCCCGATCGGGTGATGATGTCGATCGCCGGGATCGAGGTGACGTTCGAGCAGATGCGGCAGCGCTCCTGCGCGGCGGCGAACATGCTCAGCGAATTAGGCGTGGGCCGCGGCGACGGGGTGGCGTTGTTCACCGGAACCTGCCCGGAATGGGTGTACTTCTGGCTGGGTGCGGCCCGCGTCGGCGCGGTGAGCGCGGCGGTCAACGCCGCGAACAAGGGAGACTTCCTGCTGCACAGCCTGCAGTTGGCGCGGGCCAAGGTGATTGTCACCGACCCCGAGCGCCGTGTGCGCGTCGACGAAGTTGCCGACCGGCTGGACACGGTGACCGACGTTGTGGTGCAAGATGATTCGCTTCGTGCGGCCCTCAACGCCGGAGCTGCCCGCGGTGCGGACAACCCGGCGCGGCACGGGGAGGTGGGGGCGTTGTTCTACACGTCGGGCACTACGGGACCGTCGAAAGCCGTTGCCACAACCTGGAATTACCTGTTCTCGGTGGCCGCGACGGTTGCGTCGGCCTGGGAGTTGCAAGCGGGGGAGGCGTTGTGGACGGCGATGCCGTTGTTCCACTTGAGCGCCGCGCCCAGCGTGCTGGCCCCGATGCTGGTGGGCGCGACGACCGTGTTGGCGCAGTCCTTCCACCCCGGCCAGGTGTGGGATGACATCCGCACCCACGACGCGGTCGGCTTTGCCGGGGCCGGCGCGATGGTGTCGATGCTGTACAACCAGCCCCCCGACCCGAGCGACGCGGAGCTGCCGCTGCGGTTCATCTCCGCCGCGCCGATCGACGCCGGCTGCTACCACGACATCGAAAAGCGTTACGGCTGCCGCCTTGTCACGATGTACGGGATGACCGAGGCCTTCCCGATCGCGGTCAAGGGCGTGTCCGACGAGGGGGTGCCCGGAACATCGGGCCGGCCCAATCCCAACTTCGACGTGCGCATCGTCGACGACGACGGGAACGCGCTGCCCGCCGGCGTTGTGGGCGAGATCGCCTGCCGGGCCCGGCACCCGCACGTGATGAGCGAGGGCTACCTAGGCCAGGACGCGCGGGTGGACCCGCACCCGGAATGGTTTCGCACCGGTGATCTCGGCCGACTCGACGCCGATCAGAACCTGACCTATGTGGACCGCATCAAGGATTCGCTGCGCAGGCGCGGCGAGAACATCTCCTCGGTCGAAGTGGAACGGGTCGTGATGGGTCATCCCGCCGTCGCCGAGGCCGCAGCGATCGGGGTGCCCAGCGAATTGGGCGAGGACGACATCCTGCTCGTGGTCGCGCCGTGTCCGGACGCGGTGCTGGATTGCGCCGAGTTGCTCGACTTCTGCGCCGAGCGGATGCCCTACTTCTGCGTGCCCCGGTACGTCGACCAGGTCAACGAACTCCCGAAGAACGTTATCGGGCGGGTACGTAAAGATTTATTGCGCGCCAAAGGTTTAAGTTCAGGGGTCTGGGATCGCGAAGAATACGGATATATTGTTAAGCGGTAAGTAAAGTCGATGTTACGTAGTTCGTTTCTTTTTTCCTTCGGGGAGAGGCTGGCGAGTAGAAATGACCTTGTCCTACCAGCAGGAACAGTTCCTGCACGCCGCGACTGGCCGCGATGCGATCTTGAATCTGAACGCCCGGCACAATCGCGCATACTCCGACGGCGACCGCGATAGCTGGATCGCGACGTTTCGTCATTCCGGTGCCAGCTTCGTTCGTGACGGTGAACTGTTCGCCGACCTTCGGCTGGCCTTCGACGGGGGCGAAGGGCAACGGTTGGTGACCATCGATCACGAGATCGCGGTCGACGGTGTCCACGCGATGCAGCGTTGTGTCGCGGTGCTGTTCTCCGCCGCCTTCGGCGACACCACGCTGCGCGCCACCGGGACTTACCGGGATGAGCTGATCTACGAGCGCGGCGGCTGGTACTACACGTCGCGCAACCTCTCCTGGGATGTGGTGCCGAGCCGGCATCCGCTCGTCATGTAAGCGGCACCGATACGTGGATTCGGATCTCAGCTATCAATTAGCCTTCGGCACCTACGAAGACGCGCTGGCGATGGTCGGCGCGGCAAGCGAACCACGGACCGCGGTGAACCCGGTCAGCGGTGCGCGTATTCAGTTGTATGCCTCGATGATTCACGACGGCAACCGGTCGTACTGGGACTCCGAATTCGCCCGGCAGCGGTGGGGCGGCCTGCTGGCCCCGCCGGGTCTGCTGATGGGATGGCTGATACCCCCGCCGTGGGAGCCCGGCGGCCGGCGGCCGGCCGCGTCGCTGATCTTGCGCGTGCCGTTGCCGGGCACCACATTCATCAATGCCGCCAACGACGTCGAGTTCACCGAACCCATCCTCGAGGGCGACGTGCTCACCAGTGTCGAGGAACTGGTCTCGGTGTCACCGGAGAAGCAGACCCGGCTGGGTGTCGGCCACTTCATCGAGACGCTGGAGACCTATCGCCGTCAGGACGGAACCGTCGTCGCACGGTCGCGAAACACGTTGTTCCGCTTCACCCCGGCCGCGTCGGCATGAAGCCTGCCGAATTGGATTGGAACGAGATCACCGTTCCCGTCGAGTTGCCGGAGGTGATCGACGAAATCAGCTACCAGCGGGTGGTCGAGAACGCCGGTGCGACCTGGGACTACTTCCCGGGCCACTTCGATCCCGTATACGCCCAAAGTCAGGGCAACCCAACGATTTACCTCAACACCATGCATCTCGCCGGATTCGCCGATCGCGTCGCCACCGATTGGGCCGGGCCGAGCAGCCGGGTGGTGCGGCGTTCGCTGCGGCTGGCCGGTTCGATCTACGCGGGTGACACGATGATCGGCCGGGGCCGGGCGGTGGCCAAGCGGCTGGACACTTCGGTGGACCCACCGCGCCGGCTGGTCGACCTCACGATCGAAGTGACCAACCAACACGGCGTCTTGTGCTGTCCGGTCGAGCTCACGTTGCAGATGCCCTCGAGTGGTTG
The DNA here is from genome assembly GCF_036409155.1 of Mycobacterium sp. 050128. Taxonomy (NCBI): domain Bacteria; kingdom Bacillati; phylum Actinomycetota; class Actinomycetes; order Mycobacteriales; family Mycobacteriaceae; genus Mycobacterium; species Mycobacterium sp. 050128. The sequence goes on from NZ_JAZGLW010000001.1 coordinate 3,378,679, forward strand.
ACGACACAGCCGAACTGCATCTGGCAGTGTGTCGACGGTTTGGCGAGGCGGTCGCCGCGGCCGAGGGCAAATGGGATCGTCGCACCCCATGCGAGGCCTGGGACGCCCGGGCGGTGCTCGAGCACGTTATCGGCTTCCACGACGTTCTGCTGCTGCGGCCCTTGGGATTAAAGCCCGACCGACCGCGTGACGATCCGCGGGCGCGATGGCAACTGACCTACCGATCCCTGGCGGGGGCCTTTGCATCCGGGAAAGCCGGGCAGCTGGATGCGTATCGGCTGCTGCCGAATCTGAGTCGGGACGTTTTGGTGCACACCTGGGATCTGGCTCGGGCGGTCGAGGGTGATGATCGCTTAGACGCCGTGTGGTGTCAGATGTTTTTTGACGGTCTGACGGCGGATCCGGGCGCGTTGGCTGCATCGGGAATGTTCAATGCACCGGTCGCGGTGCGCAACGACGCGGATGTGCAGGCCAAACTCCTTGCACGCCTGGGCCGGGATCCTTTATGGCCCAGTGCTTTATAGCGGTGGCATCTGCCCCTTGGCGATCACGGTCTGCAACTCGACATATTCGTCGAGACCTTCCGGCCCGAACTCGCGGCCGATGCCCGAGTGCTTGAACCCGCCGAACGGACTTCCGATGTCGAGTGTGTACATGTTGATGCCGTAGGTGCCTGCCCGCACATTGGCGGCGACGTCGAGGCCGTGGGCGATGTCCGCGGTCCACACCGAGCCGGCCAGGCCGTAGTTGCTCTCGTTGGCGATCCGGACCGCGTCGGCTTCGTCGCGATACCGCAGCACGGTCAGCACCGGCCCGAAAATCTCCTCGCGGGCGATGCGCATGTCGTTGGTCGCGTCGACGAAAAGCGTTGGCCGCACGTACCAGCCGCGCTCGGCCGGCCTGTCTTGTGCGCTATTGAGGCCACCGAGCACGATGCGCGCACCTTCGGTCTGTCCAGACTGGATGTACTCCTGCACCTGGCGCTGATGTCGTTGAGCGAAAAGGGGGCCGATGTCGGTCGCCTCGTCGGTCGGATCCCCGACATTGAGTTCCGACATCATCTCGGCCAACGCGTCGACGAACTCGTCGTGCCGTCGATCGCTGACCAAAAGGCGGGTCTGGGCGACACAGGCTTGTCCGTTGTTCATCAGGCTGGCCGACTTCAGCCCGGCCACCGTCTTCGGGATATCGGCGTCATCCAGAATGATCGCCGCCGACTTGCCGCCCAGTTCCAGGCTCACCCGCTTGAGCTGCTCGCCGCAGACCGTGGCGATGCGGCGTCCGACCGCGCTGGATCCGGTGAAAGAGATCTTGTCCACGCCTGGATGACGCACCAGCGCCTCACCGACGTCGGTACCGCCCGGCAGCACCGATACCACGCCGTCAGGCAGGTCGAGCTGCTCGATCATTTCGGCCAACCACAAAGCATCCAAAGGTGTTTCGGGTGCCGGCTTGATGATGACCGGGCAGCCGGCAATCAGGGCCGGAATGAGCTTGGGCATGATCAGGAATTGCGGCACGTTCCACGGCACAATCGCCCCGACCACACCGACCGGCGCCCGGCGCAGGTGCACTTCGCCGAGCACACCTTGCCGGCGTTCCGTCCAGGGGAAGTCGCGGGCGGCGGCCAGCGTGAGGTGGATCAACGCCGCGGCCGCCGCACCCTGGCCCATCCGGCTGAAGGTGCGCGGCGACCCCATCTCGTCGGTGATCAGATCGGCCATCTCGTCGACGTGGCCGGCATAGATCGCGGCAAGCTCTTCGACCTTGGCCATCCGTTCGGCGTGGGTCAATCGTGGCCACGGGCCGTGGTCGAAGGCGTGGCGCGCGGCGGCAACCGCGGCATCGACGTCCTCGGGCCCGGCGACTTGGACGTGGCCGATCGGCTCTTCGGTATGCGGCGAGATCACGGCCAGTTGTTGCGGATTGGCGGGCTTGCGCCACTGCCCTCCGATGAACAGTTCGGAGTAGGTCCGATGGTCGGATTGTTCTGTCATCGGGGCACTTCCTTGGGCCGGGGGTGAGGGCGTGGCCGTAACTTCGCTATTGACGCTAACATAGCAAAGAATAAGGATAGCGCCGTGGCAAGGAAGCCGAAATGAACACCGATTGGCGCAGTTACCCGTATCAGTTGGTGCCCGGGGATAGCCAGCTGAATTTCCCCGAGGCCGAGGGTGAACATCGCGACCAGGAGTCCGACACCTGGTTCATCGCCGGACAACTGCAGGCCGTCGAGAGCGACCGGTCGTTTGCGTTCCTGACCATCTTCAACAAGAACCAACCCGGGGGAACGGTGGTCGCCGACTTCTACACGATGGCGCTGTTCGATCTGGATACCGGTGACTACGGCACATACACCGACTACGACATGCCGCCGAAGAACATGGAACCGGGCGCGCAGCGCAAATTGTCCATGGCCGCAGGCTATCTCGACATCAGCTACCAGAGCAGTGCCGGCACCGCGTCCTGGACGACATGCCGCGACGGCGACGGTGAATTGCTGCCCTACACGTATCGAGTCAGCCTGGTGGGCCAGGACCACCAGGGCCGGTCCATGCGGCTGGATTTGGTCGTCACCCCGACGCGCGCGCCGACGCCGGTGGGGGCGTCGACCTACAACGGCAAGATCGCCTGTTTCGGCCAAGACGACACGTACTCGTATTTCCAGACCGGTATGTCGATGACCGGAACGCTGCGCTGGGGCGAGACGGTCGAACAGGTCTCCGGTAGCAGCGGACATGTCGACCGGCAGTGGTTCCCGAAGTATGCGGGCGGCGGCGGATCAGGGGGAGACCCGCGGTCCCGCTCGCACGAATGGCGCACGATCAATTTCGACAACGGCGTGGACCTGAGTATCTGGCGGCAGTTCGACCGCACGAACGGCAATGCGCTGCAACCGTTTACCGGTGTGACGACAAGCCATCCCGACCCCGCCATCGCACCGGAGTGCGCCGAGGACGTAGAGGTCACCGTCAGCAGCTACGTGCGGTGGCCGGAAACTGTGCGGCCGCTGATGCGTCCGCCGGCCCCGGCCCGATACATGTCCGACCGGCACCGAATTACTTGCGCCACACTGCAACTCGATCTCATCGGTGAGCCGCTGGTGCCGGCCCCGGCGCACGGTCTGCCGATCGAATATATGGAAGGCCCGTACCGCTACCAGGGCACGCTGTGGGGTACACCGGTGAGCGGCTTCGCGTTCAACGAGCGTTCGTTCGCGCTGTACCGGGACTGGGAGCTGGTCGAGGTGCTGGCCACCACCGTCGCCGACGTCGACCCCGGCTTGCAGTCGATGGTCGACGAGCTGGTGCCGTTGGTTGCGGCGGGCCGTCGCGGCGCGGCGGCCGAACTGCTGACCGGGGCGCTTCCCGTGCAAAACAGCGCGCTTGCAACGCTTCTCGATGATCTGATCGCGGTGCTGTCCGAGGTGGAGTCAGTCGACGGCAGCTGAGGCTGCCAGCGCCTCGGCCCACGCGATGTGGCGATGCTGCAGCCCCGGCTCGTTGCGGCCGAACACCAGATGATCGCGTGCGCCCGAGCTGAGATTGGCCTGCAGCCCCTCCACCAACTTGTAGTCTTCGTCGCGCACCGTGGCGTGCGCGTACTCGAACACGGCTTGAGCGCCGGCCGCGATGGATTCCTCGGAAAGATCCAGGGGCGTGGAGTTTTGGTGCACAGTGATCGACCTGCCGGGCTCGTCGCCGGGGTAGATCCGGAAGAGCTCGCCGTTGGCGATCGTCACCGAGATCACGATGTTGGGGAACAACGCGTAGATCACCACCATGTTGTGGAACGGGTCCCACTGCTCCTCGGGAACATTCTCCAGCTCCAGGATCGCGTTGAGCGGGAAGATCAACCGATGGTGTGGCCCATACGAATCGAACACCGTGCAGTTGCTGCGGGCGATCGTGGCGAAGGTGTCCCGGTGCACCGTGGCGAAGTGGTAGTTCTCGGCGAAGGTGTCGACAGCCAGCTTCCAGTTGATCGGGACGTCGAGGACCTTTTCGCCCAACGGGGACCACCGGCCGATGCCCCACGAGTCGAGCTCGTCGGCCAGCGGGCCCAGGTGCGCGGCGACGTCCAGGGTGGCGTCTTTGTCCAGCGCCACCCAGAGGAACCCGGCGAACTCGGCGGCGGGGAGTTCGGTCAATGAGTCGGACTTGACCGTCGTATCCGGGAAGCCCTCGCGGCCCGGCAGGCCGACCAGCTTTCCGGTGTTGTCGTAGGTCCAGGCGTGGTAGGGACAGCTGAACCGCTTCGCGGAGCCACACCCCGTCACGACGGGGGATTGGCGGTGCAGGCAGACATTGTCGAAGGCGTGGAGCGACCCGTCGGACGTCCGTGTCAGCAGGATCGATCGCCCCATCACGGTCTTGGTGCAGTAGGCGCCGGGTGCGGGCAGCTCGCTGACGTAGCCGACCAGTTGCGGGCTGGCCAGCAGCAACGCCCTATCGCTGACGTGTCGCTCGAGCGATGTGTAATCGCCGGCGTCGACGGTGTACGGCCGCGGGGCCAGATCGGTGGTCTTGTCGCGGGCCAACTTCAAGGCCCGTCGGGTCAGGTCGATGAGTTGGTCATGGTCCATCGCAAAGCCCCCTGCGGTTGAGCGCTGTCTCGTCCCCTGACGCTAACTTTATAAACTTAATAGTGACAATAAAAATTGGGGTCGTGACCTGGCTCGGCGGCTTTGGGGTGCGCTCGCGGCTTGCGTGTGCGCGTACGGCGGCTCGGCCCGGCGTGTCGCCGCCCTGAGCGCACACTCGACGGGCGTAACCGCCCGATGGGACTGCCGCGAACTAAACGCGAGATGCCCAGAAGAGACAAACCTGTGACCAGTGTGACTGATGTGTCTACTGATGTTTGTGTCGTACCCTTTCCGATGTGTCGATTTCGCGTCGTGACGTGCTGAGATTCGCGGCCGCGACCCCGGCTCTGGTTGGCCTGGGCGCCGCCGCATCGTCGATGTCTGCGCCGTCGGCCTCGGCATCGCTGGGCACCCTGCTGGACTACGCCGCGGGCGTCATCCCGGCCAGTCAGATCCAGGCCGCGGGCGCTGTGGGGTCGATCCGCTATGTCTCCGACCGGCGGCCGGGCGGCAACTGGATGCTGGGCAAGCCGATCCAGCTCGCCGAAGCCCGTGACCTGCACAGCAGCGGGCTCAAGATTGTCTCCTGCTATCAGTACGGCAAGGGCAATTCCGCCGACTGGCTGGGCGGCGCCACCGCCGGGCTGCAGCACGCGAAGCGGGGGATGGAGCTACACGAGGCGGCCGGTGGTCCCCCCAACGCGCCGATTTACGCATCGATCGACGACGACCCGTCCTACGAGCAGTACAAAAGCCTGATCGCTCCGTACCTGCGGTCCTGGGAGTCGGTGATCGGACACCAGCGGACGGGCGTTTACGCCAACTCCAAAACGATCGACTGGGCGCTGCACGACGGCCTGGGCTCCTGCTTCTGGCAGCACAACTGGGGTTCGCCCAAGGGTTATGCCCATCCGGCGGCCAATTTGCATCAGGTCGAGATCGATAAGCGCAGCGTGGGCGGCGTTGGGGTGGACATCAACGAGATCCTCAAGCCGCAATTCGGGCAGTGGGCCTAGCAACCCCGCGCCGTCGCGGCTATTCCTGACCCCATAGCCGATCCGGCCGCGCTAGCGCAAGCCGGCTCCAGCAAACACTCGTTCGCCGTTCGCCGCACCGCGCCGACGGCGGCGAGTGTGAGACGGCCGCACCGCCGCGGCACGAGAGGCGGCGCGCACTACAAATTCTTAACATAACGATTTGATAACAATGCCGCCTTGAACAGCGCAGTTATAGCTACTCGACCGTAACCACCTGCATGCAGGACGTTTGTTCTGGATACCCGGAAGGCCGGTTAATCCCGGTGTTACCCACGACACGGTTACCCGTGCGTAGAACTCACCAGTAACCGATCTGCGCAGAAAAACGACCCGAATCCTTATGACACTCTTAGTACAGCCGATGCAGTCCGCCGCGCCGCTTGGTCGAGAGGAGTGGCCGCCGACAACACACCGGTCAGCCGCTATTCGGGCTGCGATTCAAAGCGGAATCGACCCAGAGCCAGCTGGGCCCCGCCCGCCGGGACCCTCAACAGGCCGAACGAACCGATACGTGAAGACGCACACAGGGAGATATACAAGGTGACGATCCACGAGCACAACCGGCTGTCCGCCGACGGTGAAGGCCCGCACTGGGGGCACCGTCCGCTTGCGGGGGACACCCATGCTCTGGTCGACCGTCTCACGGCCGGCGAGCCGTACGCTGTCGCGTTCGGTGGTCAGGGCAGCGACTGGCTGGAAACCCTGGAAGAGCTGGTGTCCTCGGCGGGCATCGAGACCGACATCGCCACGCTGGTCGGCGAGGCGGAGCTGCTGCTCGAGCCGGTGGCCAAAGAGCTGGTGGTGGTGCGTCCGATCGGGTTCGAGCCGTTGCGGTGGGTGCGCGCCCTGGCGGCCGAGGACCCGACGCCCGCGGGCAAGCACCTGACGTCGGCCGCGGTGTCGATGCCGGGCGTGCTGCTCACCCAGATCGCGGCCGTGCGTGCCCTGGCGCGACAGGGCATGGACTGGACCGCGACCCCGCCGGTCGCTGTCGCCGGCCACTCCCAGGGCGTGCTCGCCGTCGAGGCGTTCAAGGCATTGAAGGACGGGGCCGCCGCTCGCGACGTCGAGCTGCTGGCCCTGGCCCAGCTGATCGGTGCGGCCGGCACGCTGGTGGCCCGCCGCCGCGGCATCTCCGTGCTCGGCGATCGCCCGCCGATGGTTTCGGTCACCAACGCCGACCCCGAGCGCATTCAGCGGCTGCTCGAGGAGTTCTCCCAGGACGTTCGCACCGTCCTGCCCCCGGTGCTGTCCATCCGCAACGGCCGGCGTTCGGTCGTCATCACCGGCACGCCGGAGCAACTCTCCCGCTTCGAGCTGTACTGCCAGCAGATCTCCGAGAAAGAAGACGCCGACCGCAAGAACAAGCTGCGTGGCGGCGACGTCTTCGCGCCCGTCTTCGACCCGGTACAGGTCGAGGTGGGTTTCCACACCCCGCGGCTGGCCGACGGCATCGAGATCGTGGGCCGCTGGGCCGAGAAGGTCGGCCTCGATGTCGAGCTGGCCCGGCGCCTGACCGACGCCATCCTGGTCAGCGGCGTCGACTGGGTGGAAGAGATCACCGGAGTACACAACGCCGGTGCACGCTGGATTCTCGACCTGGGCCCCGGCGACATCCTGACTCGCCTCACCGCACCGGTGATCCGCGGCCTCGGTGTCGGCATCGTGCCCGCCGCCACCCGCGGCGGTCAGCGCAACCTGTTCACCGTCGGCGCCACCCCCGAGGTGGCACGGCCCTGGTCGAGCTATGCGCCGACCGTCGTGACCCTGCCCGACGGCCGCGTCAAGCTCTCGACGAAATTCACCCGGCTCACCGGGCGCTCGCCGATCCTGCTGGCGGGCATGACCCCGACCACGGTCGACGCCAAGATCGTCGCCGCCGCGGCCAACGCCGGACACTGGGCCGAACTCGCCGGCGGCGGTCAGGTCACCGAAGAGATCTTCGGTGCCCGCATCGAGGAGCTGGCCGGGTTGCTCGAGCCGGGCCGCACCTATCAGTTCAACACCCTGTTCCTCGACCCCTACCTGTGGAAGCTTCAGGTCGGCGGTAAGCGCCTGGTGCAGAAGGCCCGCCAGGCCGGCGCCGCGATCGACGGCCTGGTGATCAGCGCCGGCATCCCGGACCTCGAGGAAGCCGTCGCACTGATCGACGAGCTCAACGACGTGGGCATCAGTCACGTCGTGTTCAAGCCCGGCACCATCGAGCAGATCCGCTCGGTCATCCGCATCGCGACCGAGGCGCCCACCAAATCGGTGATCGTGCACATCGAGGGCGGGCGTGCCGGCGGCCACCATTCGTGGGAAGACCTCGACGACCTGCTGCTGGCGACCTACTCGGAGCTGCGCTCGCGCTCCAACATCACGGTGTGCGTCGGCGGCGGCATCGGCACCCCCGAGCGCGCCGCCGAGTACCTGTCCGGCCGTTGGTCACAGTCCTACGGCTTTCCGTCGATGCCGATCGACGGCATCCTGGTCGGCACCGCGGCGATGGCCACGCTGGAGGCGACCACGTCCCCGTCGGTCAAGCAGATGCTGGTCGAGACCACCGGCACCGACCAGTGGATCGGCGCCGGAAAAGCCCAGGGCGGCATGGCTTCCAGCCGCAGCCAGCTCGGTGCGGACATCCACGAGATCGACAACACCGCTTCGCGTTGCGGCCGGCTGCTCGACGAGGTCGCCGGTGACGCGGACGCCGTCGCGCAACGCCGCGACGAGATCATCGCCGCGATGGCCGGCACCGCCAAGCCGTACTTCGGCGATGTCCGGGAAATGACCTATCTGCAGTGGCTGCAGCGGTACATCGAGCTCGCCATCGGTGAGGGCAACTCGACCGCGGACACCGCTGCGCCCGGCAGCCCATGGCTGGCCGACACCTGGCGCGACCGCTTCCAGCAGATGCTGCAGCGCGCCGAGGCCCGGTTGCACCCGCAGGACCACGGCCCGATCGAAACGCTGTTCAACGACGAGGCGCTGCTGGAGAATCCGCGCGCGGCGATCGAACAGCTGCTCGCGAGCTACCCCGACGCCGAAACCGTTGTGCTGCACCCCGCCGACGTGCCGTTCTTCGTCACCCTGTGCAAGACGCTGGGCAAGCCGGTCAACTTCGTGCCCGTCATCGACAAGGACGTGCGCCGCTGGTGGCGCAGCGACTCGCTGTGGCAGGCGCACGACGCCCGCTACGACGCCGACCAGGTATGCATCATCCCCGGCACCGCCGCGGTCGCCGGCATCACCCGGGTCGACGAGCCCGTGGGTGAACTGCTCGACCGCTTCGAGCAGGCCGCCATCGACGACGTGCTGGCCGCCGGCGGCGAGGCGAAAGCCGTCCGCTCGCGCCGGCTGGGCCGCGCGGATGTGACCGGGCCGCTGGCCGTCGTGCTGGACGCCCCCGATGTGCTGTGGGCCGGGCGCACCGCCACCAACCCGGTTCACCGCATCGCCGATCCGGCCGACTGGCTGGTCCACGAAGGTCAGCGCGCCACGCACTCGTCCACCGGTGCTCGCCTGCAGGTCCAGTCCGAGGAGCGCGTCGTTCTGAGCGTCCCGGTGTCCGGGGTCTGGATCGACATCCCGTTCACGTTGCACGCCAACACCATTGACGGCGGTGCGCCGATGGTCTCCACCGACGACGCCATCGCCGCGATGCGCGCGGTCCTGGCGATCGCCGCCGGTGTCGGGGATGGTCAAGGGCCGGAATCCCTCCCGACGGTCACCGACGGGACCGCAACCGTGACGGTGGACTGGGATCCCGAGCGCGTCGCCGACCACACCGGCGTCACGGCCACCTTCGGCGAGCGCCTGGCACCCAGCCTCACCACCGTGCCCGACGCGCTGGTCGGCCTGTGCTGGCCCGCGGTCTTCTCCACGATCGGCTCCGCGGTCACCGAGGCCGGTGTGCCGGTCATCGAGGGCCTGCTGAGCCTCGTCCACCTCGACCACGCCGCTCATGTGGTCGGCAAGCTGCCCGCGCAGCCGGCCCAATTGACCGTTACCGCAACGGCTTCGGCGGCGGTCGATACCGACATGGGCCGGGTTGTCCCGGTCTCGGTGACGGTGGCCGGCCCCGACGGCAAGACGATCGCGACCCTCGAGGAGCGATTCGCGATCCTCGGGCGTACCGGTTCGGCCGAACTCACCGACCCGTCCCGCGCGGGTGGCGCGGTGTCGGAGAACACCACCGACACCCCGCGCCGTCGACGCCGCGACGTCACCATGACCGCGCCGGTCGACATGCGTCCGTTCGCCGTGGTGTCCGGTGACCACAACCCGATCCACACCGATCGGGCCGCCGCGCTGCTGGCCGGCCTGGAATCGCCCATCGTGCACGGCATGTGGCTGTCGGCCGCCGCGCAGCACACGGTGACCGCGACCGACGGCCAGGCCCGCCCGCCGGCCCGCCTGATCGGCTGGACCGCGCGCTTCCTGGGCATGGTGCGTCCGGGTGACGAGGTCGACTTCCGGGTCGACCGTGTCGGAATCGACCAGGGCGCCGAGGTTTTGGAGGTTACCGCCAAGGTCGGAACCGACCTGGTGATGTCGGCGACCGCACGACTGGCCGCACCGAAGACTGTCTACGCGTTCCCCGGCCAGGGCATCCAGCACAAGGGCATGGGCATGGAGGTCCGCGCCCGCTCCAAGGCCGCACGCAAGGTCTGGGACGACGCGGACAGGTTCACCCGCAACACCCTGGGCTTCTCGGTGCTGCACGTGGTGCGCGACAACCCGACCAGCCTGATCGCCAGTGGCGTGCACTACCACCACCCCGACGGTGTGCTGTACCTGACGCAATTCACCCAGGTCGCGATGGCGACCGTGGCGGCCGCCCAGGTCGCCGAGATGCGCGAGCAGGGCGCATTCGTGGAGGGCGCCATCGCGTGCGGTCACTCGGTCGGTGAATACACCGCGCTGGCCTGTGTGCTGGGCGTCTATCAGCTGGAAGCCTTGCTGGAGACCGTGTTCCACCGCGGGTCGAACATGCACGACATCGTGCCGCGCGACGAGATGGGCCGCTCCAACTACCGGTTGGCCGCGATCCGTCCCTCGCAGATCGACCTGCCTGACGACCAGGTCACCGACTTCGTCGCCGAAATCGCCGAGCGCACCGGCGAATTCCTGGAGATCGTGAACTTCAACCTGCGCGGATCGCAGTACGCGATCGCCGGCACGGTCCGCGGTCTCGAGGCCCTCGAGGAAGCCGTGGAGCAGCGTCGCGAGATCAGTGGCGGCAAGCGCTCTTTCATCCTGGTGCCGGGCATCGACGTGCCGTTCCACTCGCGGGTGCTGCGAGTCGGCGTTGCCGACTTCCGCCGCTCGCTGGAGCGCGTCATGCCGCGCGACCAGGATCCCGATCTGGTGATCGGGCGCTACATCCCCAACCTGGTGCCGCGGCCGTTCACGCTGGATCGCGACTTCATCCAGGAGATCCGCGATCTGGTGCCCGCCGAACCGCTGGACCCGATCCTGGCCGACTACGACACCTGGCTGGCCGAGCGGCCGCGCGAGATGGCTCGCACGGTCTTCATCGAGCTGTTGGCCTGGCAGTTCGCCAGCCCGGTGCGCTGGATCGAAACCCAGGACTTGCTCTTCATCGAGGAGGCCGCCGGCGGTCTGGGCGTGGAGCGGTTCGTCGAGATCGGCGTGAAGTCCGCGCCGACCGTCGCCGGACTTGCCACCAACACCCTCAAGCTGCCCGAATATGCCCACAGCACAGTCGAAGTGCTCAACGCCGAGCGCGACGCCGCGGTGCTGTTCGCCAACGACACCGACCCCGAGCCGGAGGCCGAGGACGTCGCCGAGCCGGCCGTCGAGGCGGGCGCGCCGGCAGCCGCCGCACCGGCCGCCGCGCCCACCGCGCCCTCGGGCGCGCCGCGGCCGGATGACATCGGATTCGACGCGGCCGACGCCACTTTGGCGCTGATCGCGTTGTCGGCCAAGATGCGGATCGACCAGATCGAGCAGCTGGACTCCATCGAGTCCATCACCGACGGTGCGTCGTCGCGGCGTAACCAGCTGCTGGTCGACCTGGGCTCGGAGCTGAACCTGGGTGCTATCGACGGTGCCGCAGAGGCCGACCTGGCCGGGCTGCGGTCGCAGGTGACCAAACTGGCACGCACCTACAAGCCTTACGGCCCGGTGCTTTCCGACGCGATCAACGACCAGCTGCGCACGGTCCTCGGGCCGTCCGGCAAGCGGCCGGCCGCGATCACCGAGCGAGTCACCAAGACCTGGGAGCTCGGCGAGGGCTGGGCCAAGCACGTCGTCGTCGAGGTTGCGCTGGGAACCCGCGAGGGCACCAGCGTGCGCGGCGGTGCGATGGGGCACCTGCACGAGGGCGCGCTGGCCGATGCTGCTTCTGTCGACAAGGTCATCGACGCCGCGGTCGCCTCGGTTGCTGCGCGCCACGGCGTTTCGGTGGCGCTGCCCTCGGCGGGCGGTGGTGGCGGAGCGACCATCGACGCCGCTGCACTGTCGGAGTTCACCGACCAGATCACCGGCCGTGACGGCGTGCTCGCTTCGGCGGCCCGCCTGGTGCTGGGTCAGCTGGGTCTCGACGACACGGTCAGCGCATCGCCGGTGGCCACCGACGCCGAACTGATCGACCTGGTCACCACCGAATTGGGTTCGGAATGGCCACGTTTGGTGGCGCCGGCGTTCGAGCCCAAGAAGGCCGTCGTGTTCGACGACCGCTGGGCCAGCGCCCGCGAGGACCTGGTCAAGCTGTGGCTGACCGACGAGGGCGACATCGACGCCGATTGGGTGCGCCTGTCGGAGCGCTTCGAGGGCGCCGGCCACGTCGTCGCCACCCAGGCGACTTGGTGGCAGGGCAAGGCGCTGGCGGCGGGCCAGCAGATCCACGCCTCGCTGTTCGGCCGCATCGCGGCGGGCGCCGAGAACCCGGACCCCGGTCCCTACAGCAGCGAAGTCGCGGTCGTCACCGGGGCGTCGAAGGGTTCGATCGCCGCGTCGGTCGTGGCGCGTCTGCTCGACGGCGGTGCCACCGTGATCGCCACGACGTCCAAGCTTGACGATGAGCGGCTGGCGTTCTACCGCAACCTGTACCGCGACCACGCCCGGTTCGGTGCGACGCTGTGGGTGGTCGCGGCCAACATGGCCTCCTACTCCGACATCGACGCCCTGGTCGAATGGGTCGGTACCGAGCAGAGCGAAAGCCTTGGGCCGCAGTCGATTCACATCAAGGATGCTCAGACCCCGACGCTGCTGTTCCCGTTCGCGGCACCGCGGGTGGCCGGCGATCTGTCGGAGGCCGGTTCACGCTCCGAGATGGAGATGAAGGTTCTGCTGTGGGCCGTGCAGCGGCTGATCGGCGGCCTGTCCAAGATCGGTGCCGAGCGCGACATCGCGTCACGTCTGCACGTGGTGCTGCCGGGCTCGCCCAACCGCGGAATGTTCGGCGGTGACGGCGCTTACGGAGAGGCCAAGGCCGCGCTGGACGCTCTGGTGAGCCGCTGGAACGCCGAATCCTCGTGGGCCGCGCGAGTCAGCTTGGCGCATGCGCTGATTGGCTGGACCCGCGGCACCGGGCTGATGGGTCACAACGACGCCATCGTCACCGCCGTCGAGGAGGCCGGTGTCACCACCTACTCCACCGACGAGATGGCCGGGATGCTGCTGGCCCTCTGCGACGTGGAGTCGAAGGTGGCCGCGGCGGGCAAGCCGATCGAGGCGGATCTGACCGGCGGTCTCGGCGACGTCGAGCTCGACATGGCCGAGTTGGCCGCCAAAGCGCGCGAGGAGATGTCCTCGGAGGCAGTCGAAGACGACGAGAGCGGCCGGGGTAACCCGGAAACCGTTGCCGCGCTGCCGTCCCCGCCGCGCGGGTTCACCCCGGCACCGCCGCCGGAATGGGCCGACCTCGACCTCGACCCGGCCGATCTGGTGGTCATCGTCGGCGGCGCCGAACTCGGCCCGTACGGGTCGTCGCGCACCCGCTTCGAGATGGAGGTCGACAGCGAGCTGTCGGCCGCGGGTGTGCTCGAGCTGGCCTGGACCACCGGGCTGATTCGCTGGGAGGACGACCCCCAACCGGGTTGGTACGACACGGCATCCGGTGACCTGATCGACGAGGCCGAACTGGTCGAGCGCTACCACGACATCGTCGTCGAGCGCTGCGGCATCCGGGAGTTCGTCGACGACGGTTCGATCGATCCCGACCACGCGTCGCCGCTGCTGGTGTCGGTGTTCCTGGACAAGGACTTCGCGTTCGTCGTCTCCTCGGAGGCCGATGCCCGCGCGTTCGCCGAATTCGACCCGGAGCACACGGTCATCCGGCCGGTGCCCGACTCGAGCGACTGGCAAGTTATCCGCAAGGCGGGCACCGAAATTCGGGTGCCGCGGAAGAACAAACTGTCGCGGGTCGTCGGCGGCCAGGTCCCGACCGGGTTCGACCCGACCGTGTGGGGCATCAGCGCGGACATGGCCAGTTCCATTGACCGCCTTGCGGTGTGGAACATCGTCGCGACCGTCGACGCGTTCCTGTCCGCCGGCTTCAGCCCCGCCGAAGTGATGCGCTACGTGCACCCGAGCCTGGTGGCCAACACCATGGGCACCGGCATGGGCGGTGGCAGCTCGATGCAGACGATGTACCACGGAAACCTGTTGGGCCGTAACAAGCCGAACGACATCTTCCAGGAAGTTCTGCCGAACATCGTCGCCGCGCACGTGGTTCAGTCCTACATCGGCAGCTACGGCTCGATGATTCACCCGGTCGCCGCGTGTGCGACGGCCGCGGTGTCAGTCGAGGAGGGCGTCGACAAGATCCGGTTGGGCAAGGCCGAGATGGTCGTGGCCGGCGGTATCGATGACCTGACGCTGGAAGGCATCATCGGCTTCGGCGACATGGCGGCCACCGCCAGCACCGAGATGATGCGTGACCGCGGCATCGCGGACTCGAAGTTCTCGCGGCCCAACGACCGTCGGCGGCTTGGCTTCGTCGAAGCCCAGGGTGGCGGCACCATCCTGCTCGCGCGCGGTGACCTGGCGCTGAAGATGGGTCTGCCGGTGCTCGCGGTGGTGGGCTTCGCGCAGTCCTTCGGCGACGGTGTGCACACCTCGATCCCGGCCCCGGGCCTGGGGGCGCTCGGCGCGGGCCGCGGCGGCAAGGACTCGCCACTGGCACGCGAATTGGCCAAGTTGGGTGTTGGCGCCGACGACATCGCGGTGATCTCCAAGCACGACACGTCGACGCTGGCCAACGATCCCAACGAGACCGAGCTGCACGAGCGGCTGGCCGACTCGCTGGGCCGCTCCGAGGGTGCTCCGCTGTTCATCGTGTCGCAGAAGAGCCTCACCGGGCACGCCAAGGGTGGCGCGGCGGTGTTCCAGATGATGGGGCTGTGCCAGATGCTGCGCGACGGCGTGATCCCGCCGAACCGCAGCCTGGACTGCGTCGACGACGAGCTGTCCGGATCGGCCCACTTCGTCTGGGTGCGGGACACCTTGCGCCTGGGCGGGAAGTTCCCGCTCAAGGCCGGGATGCTGACCAGCCTCGGGTTCGGTCACGTGTCCGGGCTGGTCGCGCTGGTGCACCCGCAGGCGTTTATCGCCACGTTGGACCCGAGCGAGCGCGAGGACTACCAGCGACGCGCGGACGCACGCCTGCTGGCCGGTCAGCGCCGGTTGGTGTCGGCCATCGCCGGCGGCGAGCCGATGTACCAGCGGCCGCCGGACCGTCGTTTCGACCACAGCTCGCCGGAGAAGCGCCAGGAGGCTTCGATGCTGCTGAACCCGGTCGCGCGACTGGGCGATGACGACGCCTATGAGGTGCCTGCCGGATGACATTGGCGATCGGTTAACCTGGCCAGCCATGGGCATTGTCGGTGTGGGGATCGATCTCGTCTCCATTCCGGATTTCGCCGACCAGGTTGACCAACCGGGAACGGTGTTCTCCGAGACATTTACGCCGGGTGAGCGCCGCGACGCCTCCGACAAGAGTTCGTCGGCGGCGCGTCACCTGGCCGCACGATGGGCCGCGAAGGAAGCCGTGATCAAGGCCTGGTCCGGGTCACGGTTCTCCCAGCGGCCGATCCTGCGCGAGGACATCCACCGCGACATCGAAGTCGTCACCGACATGTGGGGACGCCCGCGGGTGCGGTTGACCGGAGACATCGCCAAACATCTGGCCGACGTCACGATCCATGTGTCGCTGACTCACGAAGGGGATACCGCGGCCGCGGTCGCCATCCTCGAAACGTCCTGAGCGGCCTGGCCGCGCCGACGAGCTAGCCTCAAGACCATGAGCGATCTGGTTGAGCGCGTCCGCGATGTCTTGCCGTCGGTGCGCCGCGATCTCGAGGACTTGGTGCGGATCGAATCGGTGTGGGCCGATCCGGGCCGCCGCGACGAGGTGCATCGCAGTGCGCAGGCAGTGGCGGATCTGTTGTCCCAGGCCGGTTTTAGCGAGGTGCGTATCGTCAGCGAGGGTGGCGCCCCGGCCGTCATCGCGCAGCATCCGGCACCGGCCGGCGCGCCGACCGTGCTGCTGTACGCCCACCACGACGTGCAGCCCGAAGGCGACCGCGAGCAGTGGGCATCGCCGCCGTTCGAGCCGACCGAGCGCGATGGACGGCTGTATGGGCGCGGCAGCGCCGACGACAAGGCCGGTATCGCAACGCATTTGGCCGCATTCCGGGCGCACGGCGGCCAGCCGCCGGTGGGCGTGACGGTCTTCGTCGAAGGCGAAGAGGAATCCGGGTCGCCGTCGCTGGGTCGGCTGCTGGCCGCCCACCGCGACGCACTGGCCGCCGACGTGATCGTCATTGCCGACTCGGACAACTGGAGCACCGAAACCCCGGCGCTGACGGTGACGCTGCGCGGCCTGGTCGACTGCGTGGTTGAAGTGGCCACCCTTGACCATGGTCTGCACTCGGGAATTTGGGGCGGCGTGGTGCCGGACGCGCTGAGCGTGTTGGTGCGGCTGCTGGCCAGCCTGCACGACGACGACGGCAACGTGGCCGTCGCCGGCTTGCACGAAAGCACCGCCGCCGCGGTGGATTACCCGCCCGCGCGGGTGCGCGCCGACTCCGGCCTGCTGGACGGCGTGTCCGAGATCGGTTCGGGTTCTGCGCCGCAGCGGCTTTGGGCCAAACCCGCGATCACCGTGATCGGCATCGACACCACGCCGATCGACAAGGCGTCGAACACGCTGATCCCCAGGGCCCGCGCCAAGATCAGCATGCGGGTGGCGCCCGGCGGCGACGCGGCCGCACACCTGGATGCGTTGACCTTGCACCTGCAACAGCACACCCCGTGGGGCGCGCGGATCAGCGTCACCCGCGGCGACATCGGTGAGCCCTACGCGATTGACGCCAGCGGCAGCGTCTACGACGCCGCGCGCCAGGCGTTCCGGCAGGCGTGGGGCACCGACGCGATCGACATGGGCATGGGTGGGTCGATCCCGTTCATCGCGGAGTTCGCCGAGGCGTTCCCGCAGGCGAAAATCCTGGTGACCGGAGTCGAAGATCCCGCAACCCAGGCACACAGCATCAACGAGAGCCTGCACTTGGGCGTGCTGGAACGCGCGGCCATAGCCGAGGCCCTGCTGTTGGCGAAGCTGGCCTAGCCGGCCGCCTAGCCGGCTGCTAGTCGTCGGCGATCCCGGGTGCGCTGAGCGCCGCGACCGTGTCTTCCCGCTGCAGCACCGAGCGCGCGGCCACCGCAAACTGGTTGAGCTTGTCGACGACGGTTTGCCCTTCCGGCTGGTGCCCCCAGATGCTGATGCCCTGGTGCGTGGTGGGGCTCCAGGTGGATTCATCGACGACGATCGGGTTCCACCCCACCTCCCACTCGAATCCCGACGGCGTCAGCGCGTAGTAGGACAGCTCCTTGTCGTTGGTGTGCTGGCCGACCGACAGCGCGATGCCGAATCCCAGTTCCTTGCTGCGTTGATAGGAAGCAACCATGTCGTCGAGCGTGGCGAGCTGAACGTTCACGTGTTGGACTCGGGTGCGAATCGGGTTGAGAGGCAACATTGTTGCGTTGGCGATTGCTACGGAATGGTGCCGCTCGTTGACCCGCAGGAACCGGATCTTGAGCTTCATGCCGTTGATCGTCTCGTCGATGTAATCCGACAGGCGTGCGTCGAAGACGTGGTTGTAGTAGCCACGGACCAGGTGCGGTTTCTTGGTCGGGAGGGCCACGTGGCCCATTCCGCCTGCGCCGGTGACGAATCCGCTGCCGGGTATGTTCAGAGCCAGCGCAGAGGTGCGGGCGGTGGTGTAGATCTCCTGCGAGAGTCCGTTCGGACCGGGGAACCGCAGGAAGCGCTCGACACCGCGCAGCTTCGCCTCCTCGTCGGTGCCCTCGACGGAGGGCACCCCGTGGTCGGCGACGCGTCGGCTGATTTCGTCGAATGTCGCATGGCCGTCGAGTTGCCAACCCAGCGTGACCACGTCCTCGGCCGGCCCGCGTCGTAGCAGCACGCGACATTCGTTGTCGTCGAGACGGAATCGAACGGTGTCGGGCGTCAGCTCGTCGAGGTGCATGCCGATCGCGTCGCGGCCGAAGCGTTTCCAGTCGCCGATCTTGTTGGTTTCGATCACGACGTAACCCAGGTGCACGTTGCCGAACACCGAAGATGGTTGAGCGGTAGACATTTTGATCCTCAGCTTTTCAAAAATGCAGCGGTGACTGCGTTGAATAGTTCGGCGCGCTCCCACTGCACCCAGTGCCCGGTGCGCGCAGCGAGCAGGACGTCGGCGTTGGGCATCCGGTCTGCCAGCATCGCGGCGCCGCCGGGTTTGTTGACCTTGTCGTCACGCCCCCAGATGATCAGCGTTGGCGTCGTGAGACTGCCGAGTCTGCGGTCGCGGGTGAAGTCCATTCGCCACAGGGTGCGTAAACCGGATGGGCGTTGCAGGGGAGGGTCGGCAACGACCTCGGGATCGATCGACGCCTGGTAGCGGGACTCGATCAGCGCGTCGGGCACCGCGTCCGCGTCGTGCACCAGGTAGGAGCGGATGAACGTGCGCAGCTTCTGTCGGCTCGGTCCGTCGCCGCCGTAGTACGCCAGCAGATTTCGCAACCCCTCGCTGGGCAGGCCGCGGGTCGTTCCGATGCCACCGGGACCCATCAGCACAAGCTTGTCGACTCGGTCCGGAGTATCTAGGGCCAGTCGCAGAGCGCACGAGCCGCCGTAGGAATTTCCGACCAGATGCGCATGGCCGATGCCGAGCTCGTCGAGCATGCCCCGGATGTGATCGGCGAGGTATCCGAACGGATCTCGGCGGTCGACGCCCTTGGTGGAGCGGCCATAGCCCGGCATGTCCGGAACGAGGACGCGGAAGTCTGCGGCGAGCGCGTCGACGTTGCGCGCGTAATTCGACATACCCGAGGCGCCCGGGCCACCGCCGTGCAGCAGGACGACGGCAGGGCCGGTGCCGCTCTCGGCGACGAAGATCTCTTTTCCGTTGACACACACGGTGCGTTCGGTGATGGTGCCGATACTCATTGTTCTCCTTAAGATTTGAAGCCGGCCGGCGGCGGGGGCAAGGGTTGGCGATCACTGGCGCCGGCGTAGACGAAGCCGTCGGGCCGAACGGCCACCACCGCGGCGCCCTTCTTGCCGAGCCAGGCGATGAGCGACCCGTCGTTGTCGACCACGCAGTCCGCACGCGGAATACTCCCGGGTGAGGTGACCTGCAGGACGGGCACGCCCGCCGCCCGCCAGTCCGGGCACTGCGCGGCGCGCCCGGTGTGCAGCACGGTCCAGCGGCCGCCGATCACGTCATCGAGACGAACGTTGTCGCCCTTTTCGTCGAGGATGCAAGGTTGCGGGATGAGCCAGCCGACGGCCCCGTTTCCGTTGTGCGCCAGCAGACCGTCACGGTAGCGCGCGTCGGGCAGCCAGCGGTGATTGCGCAACCAGCTGAGGAAGTACGGCACCTTGCTCGCCGTACGGAAGAGATGATTGCGGACGGTTGCCCGGAACCGATTCCGCTGAATGATGAGGTTGCCGGTCTTGACCGCGCGGTTGGTCACCTCTTTGACATGTGGCAGGCGCTCGGCCTGGTAGCTGTCGAGCACGGATTCCGGCAGCGACCCGTTCAGCACGGCCCCGAGCTTCCAGCACAGGTTCCCCACATCGCGCACGCCCGCGCACATACCCTGGCCGATCCACGGCGGCATCGCGTGTGCGGCGTCGCCGGCCAGGAAGATCCGGCCCGCGCGCCATCGGTCGGCAAAGCGGACATGGTGGCTGTAGCAGGCGAAGCCGAGGATCCGCACATTCTGCGGAGATATTCCCTGGCGGCTCAACACCTTCCAGATCGCCTCCTCGTTGAGGAAGTCGTTCTCGTCCTCCTCGTCACGCACCGGGAACTCCCAGCGGTGGTGTCCTAGCGGGGTGGGGCAGTCGACGGTCGGCCGGTCGGGGTTGCAGTGGAACCGAAGCCGGTCGTGGCCGGGCCATTCCTCGAGCACTTTGGTGTCGATGACGATCCAGCGCTCGGCGTAGGTCCGGCCGCTGAACCCGACACCCAGCTGGGCACGAATGGCGCTTGACCCGCCGTCGGCGGCGATCACATAGGAGGCACGAATCCGGCGGAAATCGTCGGTGGTGAGGTCGGCCAGCATCAATTCGACCCCGTCCTCCTGGGGGATGAGCCGCAGACATTCGTGGTTGAGCAGGACGGACACGTTGGGGAAGCGGTCGACCCCTTCGCGCAACACCGTCTCCAGCGCGGGTTGATAGATGAACTGCTGCGGCGGGTGACCGTTGCCCCGCGACACGGGCGTCAGCCTGACGAACGGCACGCCGTTGGCGTCGACGAACGCCGCCCCGGAGCCGGGCTGCATATCGGCGTTGAGGCGATCGGCCAGCCCGACCTGCTGCCAGATGCGAACGACTTCCTCGTCGGTGGAGATGGCGCGGGCACGGGCATAGATGTTGGGGTCGCGTTCCACCACCACGACATTGAGGCCGAGTTGGCCTAGCAGGTTCGCCGCGGTGCAGCCGACCGGGCCGTAACCGACGATCGCCACGTCATAGGTTTTTTGGTCTTTCATGTCGGCCCCTTCGCCGCTTGTTAATGTAGTGCTCCATACAGTAAGCTTTTGTCACGTGACCGTCAACACCCCGAGGGAGGCACCGTGACGACAGGCACCGACGCAGGCGAACCTCGCGCCCGCAGACGCACCCGCGCCAACGGCGAACAGTCGCGCGAACGCATCCTGGATGCGGCGACCGAGGTCGCCACCGAACGCGGTTACGAAGGCACGACGATCTCGCTGGTCAGCAAGAAAAGCGGCCTGCCCCCGACCTCGATCTATTGGCACTTCACCGACAAGGACGACCTGATAGCCGCGGTCATCGAGCGAAGTTTCGGCCGGTGGCTGGCCGCGCTGGATCTGCCGGGCGAGGCGATGGTCCGCGAGCGGGTGGTCGACCTCGGCACGCAGGTGGCCAAGGCGCTACTTGATGCGCCCGACTTCATCCGCCTGGGGCTGATGCTCGCGCTGGAGCGTCGCCCCGTCGAGCCGCGGGCCCGGGAGATGTTCCTGCAGGTGCGCGACCGGGCCTTTCACCGATTCGAGACGATCGTGCGCGATGTCGCACCCGACCTCGATCAGGACAGCGTGCGGCTGCTGACCACGTACGCGATCGCCGGTGCCGACGGGCTGTTCATCGCCAAGGAGGTCGGTGGCGACTCGGTTGACCTGATCAAGCTGTTCGAACTGCATGCCCGTCTGGTCTTCGACTCGGCGACTCAGCTCTTACAATCCGGGGATCTCAAATGACCAATGTGATCGCTGAGGACCCCCAGCTGGACGTGGCGGCTCAGCGGTTGTACGCCGCACAGGTGAGCGCCAACCCCATCCCGCCGCTGACCGACTCGTACCCCAATCTCGATGTGGCTCAGGCATATTGGGTGCAGCGCCGCAATCTGGCCCGTCACGTCGGTGCGGGCGCGCAGGTGCGCGGCCACAAGATCGGGCTGACCTCGGCACCGATGCAAACTCTGTTGGGGGTCCATGAGCCGGACTTCGGCTACGTCCTGGACACGATGATGCTGGCCGACGGGGCGACGGTGCCCAGGGGCGATTTCTGCGCGCCGCGGGTGGAGCCCGAGGTGGCGTTTCTGCTGCGGGCGCCGCTGCGCGGGCCGGGGGTGACGGTCGACGAGGTGCTGGCGGCCACCGAAGCAGTGGCCGCAGCGCTGGAAGTCGTGGACAGCCGCATCGCCGATTGGCGGATTACTTTGGCGGACACCGTCGCCGACAACGCCAGCTCCGGTGCGGTGGTACTGGGCAAATGGGTGCCGATGTCCGACGCGCCTGCGCTGCGCGCCACCACCGCGGCGCTGTACTGCAACGATGCGCTCGTCGAAACCGGGCAGGGCACCGCCGTGATGGGTGATCCGGCTGTGGCCGTCGCTTGGCTGGCCAACGCGCTGTCCGAGTACGGAACCGCAATCGAGGCCGGACAATTCGTGATGTCCGGCTCCTACACGACAGCCGCGTTTGTTGAGGCCGGTGACCGAGCATCCGCCACGATCACCGGCCTCGGCGCGGTCGGCCTCAGTTTCGCGTAGATCGAAAGGAAACCCCATGACCGGTGCAGCTTTTCCGGTGGCGATCATCGGGTCGGGCAACATCGGCACCGACCTCATGCTCAAGATCCTGCGCAGCGGGGGACCGCTGACTATGGCAGCGATGATCGGTGTCGACCCGGCTTCTGACGGGCTGGCACGGGCGAAACACTCTGGTGTGCTGACATCTTCGGAGGGGGTCGACGGGTTACTCGCCCTCCCCGGCTTCGATGACATTCGGTTGGTGTTCGACGCCAGCTCTGCCGAGGCCCACCTGAGGCACTGGGAGGCGTTGCGTCACACCGGTGTACGACTGCTCGACCTCACCCCGGCTGCCATCGGCCCATTCTGCGTTCCGGTGGTCAATCTCGAAGACCACATAGACGCGCCGAACCTCAACATGGTGACGTGTGGCGGGCAGGCAACGGTGCCGATCGTGGCCGCGGTCAACCAAGTTGCGCCGGTGTCCTACGCCGAGATCGTGTCGGCGATCTCGTCCAGGTCGGCCGGGCCCGGCACCCGTGCGAACATCGACGAGTTCACCGAGACCACCTCCACCGCTTTGCAAGTCGTCGGCGGAGCCCAACGAGGCAAAGCGATGATCGTCCTCAACCCGGCCGAACCGCCGATCCTGATGCGCAACACGGTGTACTGCCTGGTCGAGGGCGACTGCGACCACGTCGCCGTCGAGGCGGCCATCGCAGCGATGGTCGAGCGGGTCCAGCGTTACGTGCCCGGATACCGGCTCAAACAGCCGGTGCAGTTCGAGTCTTTCGGTCCGGACAACGCGCTCTACATTTTCGAGACGGGGAAGTTCATCGGCACCAGGATCACCGGCCTGCTGCAGGTGACGGGCGCCGCCGATTACTTGCCCGCCCATGCCGGAAACCTCGACATCATGACATCGGCGGCACTGGCGACCGCGAAAAGCATTGCGGCACATGCGACGAAGAAGGTGGGTGTCTGACCATGGGTAGCACTGAGACTGAGCGGCTCTACATCAGTGACGTTACCCTGCGTGACGGGATGCACGCGGTGCGCCACCAATACAGTCTGCGGCAGGTCACCGACATCGCGGCAGCGCTGGACGCCGCGGGTGTGGACTCGATCGAGGTCGCTCACGGCGACGGGCTCGGCGGGTCCAGCTGCGTCTACGGGTTTGGTGCACACACGGATTTGGAGTGGATCGAGGCGGTCGCCGCTGTGGTGCGCCGCGCTAAGATCGCGACCCTGGTACTGCCGGGAATCGGTACCATCCGAAATCTCGCCGCGGCGCACCGGGCGGGTGCCAGCGTGGTGCGGGTCGCCACCCACTGCACCGAGGCCGACATTGCGGCACACCACATCTCGGCCGCCCGCGACATGGGCATGGACACCGTCGGCTTCCTGATGATGAGCCACATGGCAACCCCCCAGGCGCTGGCTGAGCAGGCCGCCTTGATGGAGGGCTTTGGCGCCGGCTGTGTGTACGTCGTCGATTCCGGCGGCGCAATGACCATGAGGGATGTCGCCGAGCGTGTCAACGCGGTGCGCCAAAAGCTTTGTCCAAAAACAGAAGTCGGAATCCACGCCCACCACAACCTGTCGCTGGGTGTGGCGAATTCGATGGTGGCCGTCGAGCATGGGTGTCGCCGCGTCGACGCGTCACTGGCCGGTATGGGTGCAGGTGCGGGCAACGCCCCACTGGAGGTCTTCATTGCCGCCGCTACCCGCATGAATTGGCGGCACGCATGCGATCTCAACGCCCTCGAGGATGCCGCCGACGACCTGGTTCGCCCACTGCAGCAACGTCCGGTGCGCGTCGATCGCGAGACGCTCACCCTCGGCTATGCCGGTGTGTACTCCAGCTTCCTGCGGCATGCGGAGGCGGCGGCCGAACGCTTCGGTGTCGACGCACGAACGCTTCTCGTCGAGGCCGGGCGTCGTGGGATGGTCGGTGGGCAGGAGGACATGCTCGTCGACATCGCCCTGGACCTGTCGGGCGCGACTGCGCATTGACCTTCGCCGCAAGGGCTTCGGCAATTTCATGCCTCGTCCAGCACGGGAAAGAGCAATTCCTGGGCCAGCAACTGCAGAGCTGCTGCGACCGGGATCGCCACCAGCGCTCCAACTACGCCCAGCCACGCCGCGCCCAGGAGCACGGCGACTACGGTGACACCGGCCGGTACTCGCACGGCGCGACCAATGATCTTGGGCGTCAGTAGATAATCCTCGCCAAGCCGGAAGCCCATGTAGAAGGCGACAGTCGCGACGGTGACGGGGATGGAGACGCTGAGTGCAACGGCGGCGACGATGAAGCCCCCGACGGTTGAGCCGTAGGGGAAGAGGTCCAAGACGGCCACGACCACGCCCAGCAGGACTGCGTAGGGGATATCGAGCAGCAGACACCATACGAATGTCGCGAACCCCGCGATGACCGAAGTCAGCACATTCCCAAACAGATATGCGCCGAACTTGGCCACCACCTCGTCACCGATCAGGATCGCGCGTGGCCGCCGGGAGTTGGGCACGAGTCGGTAGAAGCCCGCGCGGATGCGTCGCATATCGGCGAGGAAGTACACGGTAAGCATGGCCACGATACCGACGTGGGACACGACCCCGAACACCTGCGAACCCGTCCGCACGATCCCCGTGACGGTGAAGCGGCCGGATCCGTTGACCGTCTCGGTGATTCGCTGTTGCAGGTGGACGCGCTCGTCGATCCGGCCGATCAGCGACGAGCGGTCGTGGGCGTGCTGCAGGTAATGCGGCAGCTGCTCGGCGAGCTGGCGCGCCTCCTGTACGAGCGGGGGAATGGTGGCGGCCAACGTCCCGGCAGTTAGCGCGAGCACCAGGGTCACGACGACGGTCACGGCCGCCCAGCGCGGCAACTTTCGGTTGACCAGCCACGACACCGCGGTCTCAAGTCCGAGCGCGAAAAACATTGCGACGCTGATCAACAACAACACCGATGACATCGATCCAAGCACGCGCACCGCGCCATACGTCACGGCCACGCCGGCCGATGCGGTCAACCCGACGACAAATGGGGAGCGCCGGTCGAACCGCTCACCACGCCGGCCAAATCGGTGCTCGCCGGAACGCAATTGCGCGGCGCGCAGTTCGGCGTCGGCGATCGGTCCCTCGTCATCGCTGTGCGGCTGACCGACCAAGGGGTGATGACCTCGATCGTCGAGGTGGTGCCGTGGCTTTGCGTTGTCAACCACGTGTGCCCGTACGCGAGGATCGCTGTGCCCTTCTTGGTGATCACCGCTCATCGCCGGAGTCTGTAGCCCCGATTCGTGATGCACAAGGGGACTTTGTGCCCTACGTCGGGAATTCCGCGCAAGCGCACACTATGTCCTGTTGGTATGCCGACAAGCTGGCTTTAGGAGCTGAGCATGACCATCTTGCAGACGCCAGAAGTTTTTCGTAACGCGTGGAAAACGGTGATCGCCTCGGGGCTGATGGCCCTGGCCTTGGGTGTTGTGATTTTGATCTGGCCCGGTAAATCGATCCTTGTCGCGGCAGTGTTATTCGGCGCATACCTGCTGATATCGGGGATAGGGCAGATCGCTTTCGCGCTGGCGCTCGACGTCACCGTCGGCAGCCGGGTTCTCATGCTCATCAGCGGGGCGCTGTCGGTGGTGCTAGGAGTTTTGGCTTTCCGCCACTTCGGCGGCGGCTTTGCCGTGATGTTGTTGGCGATCTGGATCGGCGTCAGCTTCATATTCCAAGGCGTATCGGAAGCCGTGCTGGCGATTAGCCATTCCGAGCTGCCGGGGCGAGGGTGGCATACGTTTCTGGGCATCCTCACGGCGATTGCCGGGATGATCGTGCTCACTTGGCCATTCGACAGCATCGTCATGCTGGCGACCGTCACCGGGGCATGGCTGGTCGTCATCGGAATTTGTCAGATCATTTGGGCATTCCAAGCACGCAGGACGGTCGAGCACACGGCGCAAGGAATTCAGCGCCTGGCAGGCGCCGCCCGCTAGTTCCCGGGCGATCAGCGGCACTAGGTCGAAAGATGCTGTGCCGCAAGGCTTACTTCCCTCATCCTCGCGATAAAGGAGGCGTGCCGTGCCTGATCTGATCCGCCCCACCCGAGAGGTCATCGAGGAACACCGCGCGATTGGGCATGTCGACGATCCCCGAGTGTCGTGTAGCTGCGGGGCAAAAGAAGTGTCCGATCACTCCGGCCACGTCGCGGAGCAGAGTCTCGACCGGTTGAGCCTCAAGCCCGAATCGGTCGATCACGCGAAGAACAGAATCCGCTACGCGACAGCGTGGCTGGATTGGGAGCTGACCAAAGCCGAAGGCGCGCAGTGCTGATCGGTCGTTGCGCAATCTTGCGTTCGACTGGCCGGCACCTTCACCGACCGCCTGTCAACGGGGGCGTGGGCGCTGAAAAACGGTGTTGTTGTTACCCGTCTTATTGATCGTTGGCGACCCGGAGTGGTAAGCGATCGCGTTGTCGTCGCCGAAGGCACTGATGATGTCGGCACTGTCGACGGTGACATGGTTTGCACTTCCGGCGACGTCCAGCCTGCGACAGTGGCCGGTGACCGTGTACGTATTGTTGTCGCCTTCCAGCCTCAGGCTTCCGTCGTTGCAGTCGATCGTGTCCTTCGCGCCGGCGTTGATCATGGTGAGATTTCCTTGGACTGTGGTGCCGGAGTAATGACCCAACAGGGCCGCTATCGCGAACGCAGCCGCGAACGCGCCCACCAGTACCACCCGACCTCGCGGCGTGTTCGCTAGTCTCGCGACGCCCGCAAACCACCGCCACCACGTTCCCCCCAGTAAGCGGTCTGCGCCCCGGCCGCTGTTGTTCGACATACCGGACGGCTGCGCAGCACCCCTTGACGACTGCGCAGCACCCCTTGACGGCTGCCCGGTGCCGCGCTCCAGGTCGCGTATGTATTCCTCAGGATCTCGTTTCTCCGGGTCTTCTTTCGGGGCCATTGCTCAATAATCCGCTCTGCGGTTCAGTTTTGGAGTCGTCGCGTCGAGGTCGCGACAGTTCACGGCCAGGGGAAGCCGGGTGCCGGTGGGGGTACGTCGGCCGGATTGGCCTCCTCGAAGTGATACACCGGGCCGGACGGGCCGCTGGTCACGGTGACGGCGAACCAGTGGCACACACTCAAATCAAATCCCGGCGGTATCGGAACGGTGTATCCCCATTTCTGGCCGGGGCAGTAATGCCAATAGGACGGCCCGGCCTGGGCAGGTGCGGCCAGACCCAGGCCGGCCACGGCCACGCCACCGGATATCAGCGCGCCCGCGACGATTCGACCTAAGGTGCGAGGTGTATTCATCAGTAGACCTTTCGCTGCCAATTGCGCCGTACATCACGGCAATCCATTACCGAAATTCTGGCTATCGCGGGCGGCTACCGATCCCAAATTAAGTCCAGAATTACTTTGTAGACGGACCGTCTCGCCGCATACTGCTTCTATAGGCAGCCACTCGTCCGCAGGAGAGGCCACGGTGACCACGGAAGACACGCTGACCGGCAAGGCAGACAGGGCCGGCAAGACCAACCGTTACCACTTTGATCGCCACACTCCGGAGTACCGCGAACGGTTCACCGCGATCACCGAGGAGATGCATGCCAGGTGCCCGCTGGCGTGGACCGACACCTATGACGGGCATTGGGTGGCCGCGGGCAACCGCGAAGTCTTCGAACTCGCTCGATGCCCGCACGTGTCCAACGATCACGACGTGACCGGCGAAGGCACCGGCTACAAGGGCATCACGATTCCCACGCTGCCGCAGGGAACCGGCGTCCGCGGCGGCATGCTCGAGATGGACGAACCCGAGCACTCCGCCTACCGCAGCATCCTGAACCCCTACCTGTCGCCGGCGGCCGTCAAGCGCTGGAAGCCGTTTGTCGACGAGATCGTGCGGGCGAGCATCGACGAGAAAATCGAAGGAGGGCGCATCGACTTCGTCGACGATCTCGCGAACGTCGTGCCCGCTGTGTTGACCCTGGCGATGATGGGCGTTCCGCTGAAGAAGTGGCAGCTCTATTGCGAGCCGGCTCACGCCAATGTTTATACCCCGGCCGATTCCCCGGACGCGCCAAGGGTTTTGGACCAGACCATGGCGATGGGGGCCGACCTGTTCAATCACCTCCTCGAGATCCGGGATAACCCGCGCCCCGGCCTGGTGGATGCGTTGGCAAGACTTCAGATCGACGGCGAACCCGCCCCCGACAGCGAACTGCTCGGAATGCTCGGCTTGATCATCGGCGGAGGCTTCGACACGACGACCGCGCTGACCGCGCACGCACTCGAATGGCTAGGCGAAAATCCCGAGCAACGCGCACTGCTCCGGCGCGAATCGGACACGCTGCTCGACTCGGCCACCGAGGAATTCCTGCGTTACTTCACGCCTGCGCCCGGGGATGGTCGCACGATCGCCGCCGATCTCGAAATCGCCGGCACACGTTTCAAGGAGGGCGATCGCCTGTGGCTGTCCTGGGCGATGGCCAACCGCGACCCCTCGGTGTTTCCCGATCCGAATCGTTTGGACCTCGGCCGTAAGAACAATCGGCACTTCAGCTTCGGGCTCGGCATCCACCGCTGCATCGGCTCCAATGTCGCGCGCGTCGTGTTCAAGTCGATGCTCACGGCGGTGCTCGACCGGATGCCCGACTACCGCTGCGACCCCGAGGGCACCGTGCACTATCCGACCATCGGCGTGATCCAGGGCATGCAGCACCTGCCGGCCACCTTCACCCCCGGCAGGCGGCTTGGGCCGGGGCTCGACGAGACGCTGGAGAAGCTGCAGCGGGTCTGCGACGAACAGGGATGTGCGCGGCCCATCACCGAGCACACCGCGGCAGCCGTCATCGGCGACTGACTACACCGACAGATCGCGCCTGAGCTTGGCGACGTGGCCCGTGGCTTTGACGTTGTACTGCGCGACGGCGATCTTGCCCTTTTCGTCGACCAGGAACGTCGAGCGGATGACGCCGGTGACCGTCTTGCCGTACATCTGCTTTTCGCCGTAGGCACCGTACGCCGTCAGCACCTTGCGCTCGGGATCGGACAGCAGCGGAAACGTCAGCCCCTCCGCATCGCGGAACTTGGCGAGCTTCTCAGGCTTGTCGGGTGAGATCCCGACGACGTCGAGGCCGGCCTCGTTGAGCTCGGCGAGGCTGTCGCGGAAGTCGCAGGCCTGCTTGGTGCACCCCGGCGTCGAGGCCGCCGGGTAGAAGTACACGACGACACGGCGTCCCTTGTAGTCGGCCAGCGACACCTTGTGTCCGTCGGCGTCGGGAAGGCTGAAGGCGGGCGCTTTATCGCCCGGCGCCAGCCGCGTGGTCTCGGTCAACGTGGGTCCTTTCTGTTCCCGGCGCGCTGGCATCGAGGCCAGCTGATCTAGGGTAGTGCCTCAGGTGCACCACGCCGACTATGGAGGACTTGGAGGACAGGACCGTGGCCGACCGGGACCCCGAAGCCATCAAGCAGGAGATCGACCTCGCCCGCGACCAGCTCGCGGCAACCGTCGATTCACTCGCCGAGCGTGCCAACCCTCGCCGTCTTGCCGACGACCTCAAAATCCGGGTGATCGGGTTTGTCACCAAGCCCGCCGTCGTCGTCACCCTGGCCGGTGTCGGTGCGATCGTCGTCGTGATCGTGGTGCGCCGGGTCAGGAACCGCTGACGCGGCCCAGCCCTCAAGCGCGGCCGTCGAGTGTGACTCCGTGGCTTTGGCTGTGCGGCCAGGGCGGGAAAATCGCCGAATCGTCGCCGTAGCCGCACACTCGATTCAGGCCGTGCCGGTGCCGGGTCAGGAACCGCTGACACGACTGCTTTCGACGTGCACCGGGAGATCGTCGGCCCACGGCTGGGTGGTGACCATGTCCTCGACATCGACGTAGCCACGCTCGAATTCACCCGTCGCCGCATCCACCAGCCGATATTCCTGCCGCTGTCGCTGGATGGGCTGCGCGTCGAGGATCACCACCCGCACGTCTCCGGGCTCGAAGCCGCAGCGCTGTTGTAGCGCCTCGATGAGGCACTCGTTGTGCATGTGGCCGTCGCCGAAGTTCCAACCCAGCACCATCGAGCACAGCACCTCGCCCTCGCACAGGTTGTAGTCGTCCTCGTCGTAGCCGGCCAGCGCGCGGTGCACCAGCGTCAGCAGCGCCCGCCCGTGGGTGTTCATGCCGCGGAACGCCAGCGCGAGGTGCAGGGGGATCAGGGTCTCCTCCTTGCTGCCGTACAGCCGCTCGAGTTGCAGGTGCTGCATCGGGCCGAGCGCACGGGAGCCGGTGCGGAACTTGTCGTCCACCGCGGGCTTGACGCACCACACCGTGGTGTCCCAGTTGCCCGCGTAGTAACGCATGCCGGGCAGGAATGAAACCTTGCGCGGGAACAGGTTTCCCACCACGACGACCGTCGTGATGACCGCGAACAGCACGACGGGCCAGGGGCTGGTCAGATCCGACAGACCGATCTGTGCATGCGCCACGAACAGCCACAGCACACCGAAGATCATGAACACGTTCCACTCCAGCGGGACCCCCATCGGAAAGGCCAGCAGGATGTTCAGGTGGAACACGATCATCACGAATGCGGCGATCGCGGTCGGCCAGCCGCCATGGGAGAAGAGCAGCGCCAGTGGCACTAAACCTTCGATCGCGGTCGAGAAGTGCGCGATGAAGCCCGACAACGCGCTGGGCCTCAGGTCGTCCGGATAGCGCTTGAACAGCGAGCGCTTGAGCACGCCCGAGGGCAAGAACGGATTGTTGGCCAGCATCGTCGAGATCACAAACGGGAAGTGTCTGGTGATCTTCGATGTGGCTGCGCCCAACCAGATCACCATGAAGACGAGCTTGGCTCCGATGACGATGTCGGGCCCGACGAACAGGAACGCCAGCGCCAGCGGCCCGTACACCTCGGCGCGCGCGGCCAGGAAGATCACCTTGTCGCGCAGGCTGATTGCGGCCAACACCGCGAGGATCGCGATGGTCTGCCACCGCGGCAGCACGCCAATTACCGTGTGCAGAGCCGGAATTGGGCCGGACCCGTCGGATACCAGAGCCATCGTTAGCAATACCAGCAGCGCACCGTAGAGCAGCGCGTCGAACGGGGTCTGGTCGATGCCGTTGGTCAGCGGCACTCGCTTCGGCCAGGGCGGCAGCCGGATGGTGCCGGGCCGCAGCCAGTACAGGATCGATCCCATCGGGGGGAAGTAGCGCCCGGCCAGCGGCCCGAAACAACAACCCAGACCGACGACTTCGAACAGCATGGTGAACAGCACGGCCTTCTGAAACACGATCGGCTCCGACCACCACATGCTGACGTCGCCGAAGCCGCCGATGCCCGTGGTGCACCATCCGAAGAACCAGCCGCCAAGGATGTAGAGCGCGATCTTCACGCCGTACATCACATGCATGATCAGGGGAGTGCCGAAACCGTTCTCGGCGACATGGCGCTGCATCGGGATGATCCGCTGGGCGCGAGGCAACTTGCTCCACTCGGCTACGTCGACGACGGGCAGGTTGGGTTTGATGAACCCCATTGCGGCTCCTTCGGCGCGGCTCTTTCGGGGATGCCAATCGAGAACTGGCACCGAGGAGAAACTACTCTCAGCAACCATCGCGCGATAGGATTTGCCAGGCAGACAATGACGACCAATGCGTTCGGGGTTCTAGTGGAACGCCGTCAGGGTTTCGAACCCCGGACCCGCTGATCGAAAGAACGCGGCCCGGTTAATGACTGGTGGCGTCCCCGAATTCGCCGCGACGGTCGAGTTGGACCGGCGCACAGAGACTCGCAAGTTGATAGCCGAAAGCTTCGCGGAGGCAAGTCCATGCGTCACACCACACACAACTTGTCGCAAGATCACCAACAACTGAGCGCCAGCGACTTTCACTCGCTTGGTATCCGTGATCTGCTGGATGCCCGCGACCAGTTTCACGTGCACCTCGCACACAAAACGAACGTGTTCTCCACCGCGATTGGGCGCTACCTCATCCGTGACACCGACAATGACGTGCACGAAGCGGGCGCTGGTCAGGCCCACGATCGCCACCCCAAGGCAGCACCGCGCACCCTGCTGAATTCCAAAGTAACGAGATGGTCGTGGCCGTGCATTCTGGTGTTTGTCAAGCAATGGCAAACCCTCGAGGAGCTGATCAAACGGCCCGAGGATGTGGTTCCCCCGTTCGTGTATATGCCGGATGGGCGCATTGTTCCGGTGTGCGTGGTCCTCGCGGAGTCCGCTGATCTCCCGGCCCGAACCCTCGACCCGAGCCTGCTCGCGGCCAGTTCGCTCGGCGTCGGTTCGCCTGTTTATGTCGACGCCCAGGGCATGCGCCGGATGGGCACGATTGCCTGCATGGTTTCGGATGGCAGTGACTTCTATGTCCTGACCAACGCCCACCTCGCCGGCGAGGTGGGGCGGCCCGTGCGAGCTTTGATACGCGGCGTTCCCATGGTGGTCGGGAGCACTCTTGGAACGCCCAACCTGACGGAGCGCACATTTTCGGATGTGTACCCCAGCCTGCCGGGCAGGGATGCCGTAGTGAATATTGATGCCGCTATCGTCCGGCTGGAAGATGCCCATATTTGGGAGGCGGACGCGCTCACCCAATCGATCGGTGACGTGGCGGATTTCAGCGCGGGCACCGCCTCGCTGTCCTGGATCGGGAAACCGGTGGCGGGGTGTGGCGCCGCCAGCGGAGAAATGCGCGGAGAGGTCAAAGCCCTTTTCTATCGATACAAGTCGGTTGGTGGGCGGGACTATGTCGCCGATTTCGTAATCGGGGCGCGATCGGATGACACGGGCCCGCTGGTCACGCAGCCGGGCGATTCCGGGTCACTTTGGTGCCTGGACGGAGTCGTGGAGCCGGGCACGCGTTCGCCGTTCGGTCTGGAGTGGGGGGGCCAGCGAATCAGCAACGGTCCGGGTGCCGGCCAATTCCTGCAGTTCTCGCTGGCGACGTCGATGGCAGTGATCCTGCGGGAACTGAATCTCGATCTGCTCGCCGGACCCGCGGCCGAACGCTTTCAGTATTGGGGACCGGTGGGGCACTTTAAAATCGGTCAGCAGGCTTGCTTCCTGGTGGGAAACCAGGCGTTGCAGAAATTCTTCATTGCCAACATCAACAACCTCAGTTTCAGCAGCGACGAGCAACTCGAACTGGCGACTCATCTGCAGGCCAAGGATTTCGTCCCGCTCAGCGATGTGCCGGATGTGGTGTGGAAGACGAATATCAACCGGGTCAAGCCGGAAGTCGCGCGGGCGATGGAGAACTGGAACCACTACGCCGATATCGATCTTCCCGGAGGCGACGGCCAAACGCTGATTGCCGGCTATGAAGCCGACGAGGACTCGCTGAATCACAGCACCTGGCTGAGCTTCTATGAAGATGCGCCGCTTCCCAGTGCGTCGACAGCAACGTCCAATAACCAAGGGGCGCTACCATTTCGCGTCTGGCAGGTCTTCGCCCAGATTGTGGAATTCGCGAAGAACGGAGACGGCGCAAGTTTTCTCGCAGCGGCCGGCTGCCTGGCGCACTATGTTGGCGACGCCTGCCAGCCGTTGCATTCCTCCCAACACTCCGATGGGTTGAATGGGGCCAGCACCGGCGTGCACGCCACGTATGAGGACAACATGGTGGACGCGCATGCCGACGACATCGCGGCCCGGATCGGCGATGCAATCAAAAACCTGAGCTTCACGCCCCGCGCGATTCACAGTCCGCGCGACGCCGCCAAGGCGGCAATGGATTTGATGATTTTCGCCCAGCAGACGCTGCCTCCCGAGACGATCTGCCAGATCTACAACGATGCCCACCCAGGCGGGGGCAAGAGCGCGACCAAGGCCGCCGCGGTTCTGGACGCGCTCTGGGAGAACTGCGGCGAGCAGACCATCGAAGTCATCGCGGCGGGAGCCGTGACGCTTGGCGCAATGTGGGCGGCCGCATGGAAGCTCTCCAGCGCGTCAAAAAGCTCGGCATGGCTCACCACGGTTTTCGACGGCGCCGCTGACCTGATGCCGATCTACGAGGACAAGGATTTTCTGCGGTCGTTACACCTTGCCTATTTGGGACAGGACGACCTTCCAGGATCCGACGCTCCGCAGAATCCGCCTCCGGCTCCCGGCGGCGACGCCCCGGCCCGCGGTTCTCCCAAGAAGAAGGCCGCTCAGACGCGGGTGGCGACGAAAGCCAGGGGAGTCAAGGCCACGGCCAAGCGATCGGCGCCCAAGCGATAAGAGCAACGGGTCAGCGGCCAGCCCTACCGTTACCGCAACGTCTGCGGCCAGGTTGTGCTGCGAAGCGTCGCGATACAGCGGAACTGCGGTGGTGCGCCGTCAGGGTTTCGAACCCCGGACCCGCTGATTAAGAGTCAGCTGCTCTACCAACTGAGCTAACGGCGCTTTGGTCGACCACGACCGCGTTGCGACTTTAACAGGCATCCCGTCGCGGAACGAAATCGCTCGACCTCCCAGTGTAGAGCCTGCGCGGCGGGCGACCGTCCCGCGTTTTGCGGGCCTTGCGTCGCTGCTTTAAGGTCATCCAGCTGAGTTGCGGTGAGCACGGGGCGTAACCCATTAGAATATTTGCAAGTATTCTTCGGTCAGCGGTGACCAGAACGTGAGCAGGATTGGTCGTGGAAGGTCACTCGATGATGGCTTTGCGCAGACACCGATCATGGCTGGTTATCGCCATGGTTATGTTTGCCGTGGTCGGCGTCTCCTGTAGCAGCAACCACGCCGCCGCGCCGCCGAAGATCATCTTCGACAAGGGCACACCGTTTGCCGACCTGCTGGTCCCCAAGCTGACCTCCTCGGTGTCGGACGGCGCCGTCGGCGTGACCGTCGATGCGCCGGTCACGGTGAACGTTGCCGACGGTGTGCTGGCGTCGGTCACGATGGTCAACGACAACGGCCGGGCGATCAACGGCCAACTCAGCCCGGATGGGCTGCGCTGGTCGACCACCGAGCAGCTCGGCTACAACCGGCACTACACGCTCAACGTCAAGGCGACCGGTCTCGGTGGCGCGGCGAGCCGCCAGATGAGCTTCGCGACCAGTTCACCCGCACACCTGACGATGCCGTATGTCGCCCCGGGCGATGGTGAGGTCGTCGGCATCGGCGAGCCGGTGGCGATCCGGTTCGACGAGAACATCGCCGACCGCGCCGCCGCCCAGAAGGCGATCAAAATCACCACCAACCCACCCGTCGAGGGCGCGTTCTACTGGCTGAACAATCGCGAAGTGCGTTGGCGCCCAGAGCATTTCTGGAAGTCGGGAACTTCGGTCGACGTCGCGGTCAACACTTACGGCGTCGATTTGGGCGACGGGATGTTCGGCGAGGACAACGTCAAGACCCACTTCACGATTGGCGACGAGGTCATCTCGACCGCCGACGACACCACCAAGATGGTGACCGTCCGGGTCAACGGTGAGGTCGTCAAGACGATGCCGACGTCGATGGGTAAGGACAGCACCCCGACGGCCAACGGCTTCTACATCATCGGCGGCCGGTACAAGCACATCATCATGGACTCGTCGACCTACGGGGTTCCGGTCAACTCACCCAACGGATATCGCACCGAAGTCGACTGGGCCACCCAGATGTCCTACAGCGGCGTCTTCGTGCACTCCGCGCCGTGGTCGGTCGGTGCGCAGGGCCACACCAACACCAGCCACGGTTGCCTGAACGTCAGTCCGAGTAACGCCGAGTGGTTCTACGACCACAGCAAGAGCGGGGACATCGTCGAGGTCGTCAATACGGTCGGGTCGACGCTTCCCGGCACCGAGGGCCTGGGCGACTGGAACATCCCCTGGCCGCAGTGGAAAGCCGGCAACGCCAACACCTGACGCGGCTAGTCCTCGGGTTTGCGGCCGAGGCTGCCGGCGTGCTCGAGTCGCTGGTCGACGATCGCCTGCATCGCGCTCTGAGTGGTCGAATTTCCGGTGACGGCGCTCAGGAAATCCTCCCGGCGCAGCCGCCACAGCGTGCCCGCCTGCAGGCATCGCACCGTGGCGGTGCGCGGCACGTCGAACAGCAGGGCGATCTCGCCGAAGTGGTCACCGTCACGCAGCGTTCGCACCGACTGGCCGTCGACAACGGCGTCGAAGACGCCGGAACCGATCAGGAACATGTCGTCGGCGGATTCGCCTTGCCGGACAACGACATCGCCCTCGGCGCTCTCGATGGCGATCAGTGCCGAGGCAAGCTGGTCGGCGGCCGCGACAGACAACGGCCGAAACGCCGCCACGCTTCTGATGGCGTCCAATTCCGCGCGCTGCACCGGCGAGCGCCGTTCCACCCGCAGGACGCGCAGCAGGCCGTAGATCGCGCCGAGCAGCGCCAAACCGGCTGCCACGCGCAGCGTTCCGCGCACTCCGATCGCGGCGTTGATCTCGGCGGCGCAGAACCCGGCCACGCCGACGACCGAGACGGCGATCACCGCGTTGATTCCGGCGAGTAGGTCCAGCGACCGCCCGGACGCGCTGCGCTGCAACAGGGTGCGCCCGCACACGATTTGGTAGGCGATCCCGATGCCGAACGCGCTCAGCAGCGGGATGGCCAGCGCCACCGCCGAGGTCAGCGCGAGTGCCAACAAGACCGCCACGCAAGCCAGAAATCCGAGGACCATCGGCAGCGACATCGAATGACGGCCGAGCGAGAGGCTCGCGATACCGCCGACCAGTCCGCCGATACCGACCGCCCCGATCAGCACGGGGGTCCCCGACGCCCCGATATGCAAAAGGTCACTCGCGATGCTGGCGACGATGCTTTGCGCGGTACCGGTCAGCGATGCGGTGATGGCCATGACGGCGACGACCACCCGGGCGTTCGTTGACCTGCGAAGCACGCCGATGCCGCCGGCGAGTTCGTTGACGACTCGGGAGCCCTCGTTGCGCACCCGGGTGTCGATCCCGCGAATGGTGAACAGCGGCGATGCCCCCAGCGCGCAGAACACCACGATGGTCACCAATGCGGCGGTGGGTCCGGCGGACCCCAATGCCGCGGCGGCCACACCCGCGCCCACCAACACCCCGGAGGTCTCGAGCAGGGCGGAAACGGCGTTCGCGGCGACCAGCTGGGCCGGAGAGTCGGCCAGCCACGGCATGAGTGCGTCGTTCAGTGCCTTCGGGGCGGACTGGGTGAGCCCTTCCAGTGCGATCACCAGAAACAGCAGCGCGGTCGCCGTGTGGTGTCCCAACAGCGGAATCACAAGCGCCACTGCGACTCCCCGGGCGACAATGGAGCCGGCCAGCACGCGCTCGCGCCGGAACCGGCCCGCCAGGGCGGCATACACGGGGGCGCTGATCGCCCCGGTGATCTGGCGAACGATCAGGAACCAGCCGGGGCCCACCGGGCCCAACAGATCGAAGGTGACGACCAACATCGTCGAGACCCAGGCGACATGGGCGACGACGCCGGCGGCGATCGATGATTCCGCCCTGGCGATATTGGCATTGGAAAGGGCATTGCGAAATGCCGCCCACCGACTCGCTCGTGCCGGCGCCTCGGCCATCCGGTCAGCATATCGGTCGGCTGACATGTCCGCTCGAGATTCGCTCTGCAGCGTGAATTAGTTGCAGCGCAATGGATTACAACGAAAATGCTATGCGCAGGTGAAGAGCGGGTCGCACACCAGGGTGGCCGTGCACCCCGATGCCGCCGGGACCGTGAACGCGAGGACCAGGACGAGGACGACCTTGTACTTCAGAACAGACATGACCACTCCGAACTTATGCAATGGGGTGATAGTACGCCATGGATCGCGGGGAAGGCCGGCGCTGGCAAATATCGGCACCGGGTTGATGTCGGGATTTGGCGTGCGCAGCCAACAATGTTGGTCGGCGTCGCAAGGTCATTGCGGCACAGCGCAATAGGTCGCGAGCCGGTATCGCGATTGGCGGCCGCGCAGCGGCGGTTTCGCTGGCCGCCGAGCTGCGATCGCCCCGGAGAAGCAAAAAGGTCAGAGGGCGGATAAGCCCTCTGACCTTGTGGGGTGAGTGACGGGACTCGAACCCGCGACATTCAGGATCACAACCTGACGCTCTACCAGCTGAACTACACCCACCACGGCCGCCCGCTAGAAGCGGCGACTGTCGATACTAGCGGTTCGGTGGCTCGGCGGCCGAATCAATTGTCTGCGCCGTGCCGTCGGTGCCCTGTAGCTCGGCGGCCACCGCCGCGATTTCGCTGGTAGAAGGCCCGGGAAGGGGCACGAACGCGGTGCGGCGATAGAACTGCAGCTCGCGGATCGACTCGCGGATGTCGGCCAGTGCCCGGTGGGACAGTCCCTTGGCCGGCTGGCCGTAGTACACGCGGGGGTACCAGCGGCGGCAGAGTTCCTTGATCGAGCTGACGTCGATCATCCGGTAATGCAGAAACGCGTCCAGGGCCGGCATATCGCGGGCGATGAACGAACGATCGGTGGCGATCGAATTGCCCGCCAGTGGCGCCGTCTTGGGCGCCTTGACGTACTTGCCGACGTATTCGAGCACCATCGCCTCGGCCGTAGCCAGGTCGACGGTAGACGCCCGCACCTCGTTGATCAGCCCCGAGCGAGTGTGCATTTCGGTCACTACGTCGATCATCGACGACAGGGCGGCGTCATCGGCGTGGATCACCACGTCGACGCCGTCGCCGAGAATGTTGAGATCGGCGTCGGTGACCAGGGCCGCGATCTCGATCAACTTGTCCGAGCTCAGCTCCAGCCCGGTCATCTCGCAGTCGATCCACACCAATTCGTCGCGCACAGCGCTCAGCGTAAGCCCACGTGAGCGCTGCCCCCGTCGCCCCCTGGCAAGTAGTGTTGACCGTTGCAAGTTTCTCCCGAGAGGGGCACGGCAGCGATGACCACCGAATCGGCGGCCGGCGGACCCGCACAGCGCATCGCCAGCGGCTACGCCGTCGAAGGCCAGGCACTGGAATTGGGCACCGTCGTCATCGACGGCACCGCCGACCCGAGCGCGCAGATTCGCATCCCGCTGGCCACCGTCAACAGGCATGGTCTGGTGGCGGGAGCGACCGGTACCGGCAAGACCAAGACGCTGCAGCTGATCGCCGAACAGCTCAGCGCTGCTGGGGTTCCGGTTTTGATGGCCGACGTGAAGGGAGACCTGTCGGGACTGTCCCGGCCGGGGGAGGCCAACGACAAAACCGCGGCGCGCGCCAAAGACACCGGGGACAATTGGGCGGCGACCGGCTTCCCGGTGGAGTTCTTGTCGTTGGGCACCGAGGGGCTCGGCGTGCCGATCCGCGCGACCGTCGCCAGTTTCGGGCCGGTCTTGTTATCAAAAGTGTTGGGGCTCAATGCTACTCAAGAGTCGACCCTGGGTCTGATCTTCCATTGGGCAAGAGAGAACAATCGCGCGCTGGTCACCCTGGATCAACTTCGTAACGTCATCAGTCACCTGACCAGCGACGAGGGCAAGGCCGACCTGAAATCCCTGGGCGGGGTGTCGTCGACGACGGCCGGCGTCATATTGCGCTCCCTGGTGAACCTCGAGGGCGAGGGCGGCGACACCTTCTTCGGCGAGCCGAAGCTCGATCCGCACGACCTGCTGCGCGTCGACAACCAGAACCACGGCACCGTCTCGCTGCTCGAGTTCAGTGGTCAGTCATTGCGGCCGGTGATCTTCTCCACCTTCCTGATGTGGTTACTCGCCGACCTTTTCAACGAACTGCCCGAGGTCGGCGACATCGACAAGCCCAAGTTGGTGTTCTTTTTCGACGAGGCGCATCTGTTGTTCACCGACGCGTCGAAAGCGTTTCTCGACCAGGTTGAGCAGACGGTCAAGCTGATCCGCTCCAAGGGCGTCGGGGTCTTCTTCTGCACCCAGTTGCCCACCGATCTGCCCAACGACGTGCTGTCCCAGCTGGGCGCGCGAATTCAGCATGCCCTGCGCGCGTTCACCCCCGATGACCAGAAGGCACTGTCCAAGACCGTCCGTACCTATCCCAAAACCGATGTCTACGACCTGGAGTCGGCGTTGACCTCGCTGGGTATCGGTGAGGCCGTCGTCACCGTGCTGTCCGAGAAGGGCGCGCCGACGCCGGTTGCCTGGACGCGCATGCGGGTTCCCCGGTCGCTGATGGGCGCCATCGGCGCCGATGAGATCGCCAAGGCCGCGAAAGACAGCCCGCTGCAAGCAAAATACGGCCAGACGATTGCGCAGCCGTCGGAACCTCAAGTGCGCCAACCTCCCCCACCGTCACCGCAGGCTCCGGCGCCGCGGGGGCAATACGACCCGCTGCCTTCGTATCCGGACCCCTACGACATACCGCCGATGCCCGCGCCGGCTGAGCCCAAGGGTCCGGCCATGTGGGAGGAAGTGCTGCAGAATCCCACCGTGAAAAGCGGCATCAACACCGCGATTCGCGAAGCCGTCAAAAGCATCTTCGGGACGGGCCGGCGCCGCAAATAGGGCTTACCCGCCGCCGAGTTTCTTGTAGAACGCGCCGGCGATCGGCGCGACGATCGCGCGCGGGGCATACCCGCTCCCGACCGACATCGCCTTCGAGGTCAGGCCCGGAACGACGCGCATCTTGTTGCGCTCCAACGCATCCAGCGAGAGCTGGGCGGTGTGCTCGGTCGAGATCCACAGGAAGTCGGGCACCAGTCGTTCGACCAGTGACCGCTCGGCGTCCTCGGGCAGATCGGTGCGCACCGGACCCGGCGCCAGCAGCGTGACGTGAACACCCGAGCGGCGCAGTTCACCGCGCAACGACTCGCTGAAGGTGTTGACGAACGCTTTCGAGGCGGCGTAGGTGGCGTTGTAGGGAATCGGCGAATTGCCCGCCGCTGAACCGGAAATCAAGATGCCGCCCGCGCCGCGCTCGACCATCCCGGGCAGTACCGCCAACGTCAGGTCATGCACCGCCACGGCATTCAGTTGCACCTGAGCCTTTTCGCCGGCCGGGTCGAGGCGACAGAGCGGACCGAACGTTCCGGTGCCGGCGTTGGCGCACAGGATGGAGATGTTGCGGGTGGCCAATTCGTCGCACAGTTTGGCCCGTTCCACCGGGTCGGCGAGGTCGGCGGGCCGCACTTCCACGGTCACGCCGTACTTCTCGGCTAGCCGAGCGGCAAGGTCGTTGAGTTTGTCCTCGCGTCGCGCGGTGACGATCAAGTGGTGTCCGCGCGCGGCCAATTCCGTGGCCAGCGCTTCGCCGATGTTTTGCGAAGCTCCAGTGACAACAGCGCGCGCATCGGGGTCGGGAGCGGGTACTGGCATGCGCCAATCGTAGACAGCGGCCACATCTGTCCGACAACGGCGCAACCGTGCGCGGCGGCTTGTCGGCTTAACAAATAGAGTGCCGGGCATGGGTCAGCCGGAACCGGGGGCGGGCGGGGTCGCGCGATCTCGGGTGGTGGCGTGGGCGCTGTGGGACTGCGGGTCGACGGGTCTGAACGCGATCGTGGCGACCTTCGTCTTCTCCGTCTACCTGACCAGCAGCGTGGGAGAGGGGCTGCCCGGCAGGACCACACCGGAGAGTTGGCTGGGCCGCGCGGGCGCGCTTGCCGGGTTGACGGTCGCACTGCTGGCGCCGCTGGTCGGTGTGTGGGTGGAGTCGCCGCATCGGCGGCGCGTGGCCCTGAGCGTGTTGACCGGCCTGGCGGTGGCGCTGACCTGTTCGATGTTCCTGATCCACGACCGGCCCGCCTACCTGTGGGCCGGGCTGGCGCTGCTGGGCGCGACGGCGGCCTGCGGTGACCTGGCCAGCGTCCCGTACAACGCGATGCTGCGTCAGCTCTCGACCCCGCAGACGGCCGGCCGAATCTCCGGTCTGGGCTGGGCGTCGGGCTACCTCGGCAGCGTGCTGCTGCTGTTGCTGATCTACACCGGCTTCATCGCCGGCTCGGGCTCCGGACCCGATGCGGTACGGGGGCTGCTGCGCGTGCCCGTGGCCGACGGGCTCTACGTCCGGGAGGCGATGCTGGCTGCCGCGGCCTGGCTGGCGGTGTTGGGGCTGCCGCTGCTCCTTGTCGCGCACCGGCTGCCGGACAGCGCGGAGGTGCACCAGCCGACGACCATGCTGGGCGGCTACCGCAAGCTGTGGACCGAGATCTCCGCGGAATGGCGCCGGGACCGCAACCTGGTCTACTTCCTGGGTGCCAGCGCGCTGTTCCGCGACGGGCTTGCGGCGATCTTCGCCTTCGGCGCGGTGCTGGGGGTCAACGTGTACGGCATCTCGCAGGCCAACGTGCTGATCTTCGGGGTGGCGGCCAGCATCGTCGCCGCCGTCGGCGCCGTCGCGGGGGGTTTTGTCGATCACCGGATCGGGTCCAAGCCGGTCATCGTCGGGTCGCTGGTGGCGATCGTCTCCTCGGCACTCACCATGATGGTGCTCTCCGGTCCGGTGGCCTTCTGGGTGTGCGGGCTGACGCTGTGCCTGTTCATCGGGCCGTCGCAGTCCTCGGCGCGTGCCCTGTTGTTGCAGATGGCCCACAACGGCAGGGAAGGCGTGGCGTTCGGCCTGTACACGATGACGGGCCGGGCCGTCGCGTTCGTGGCGCCCTGGCTGTTCTCGGTGTTCGTCGACGCCTTCGG
The DNA here is from genome assembly GCF_036409155.1 of Mycobacterium sp. 050128. Lineage (NCBI taxonomy): Bacteria > Bacillati > Actinomycetota > Actinomycetes > Mycobacteriales > Mycobacteriaceae > Mycobacterium > Mycobacterium sp. 050128. The sequence continues at coordinate 3,421,372 of NZ_JAZGLW010000001.1, forward strand.
CGCGGTGCGCGCCGGGCTGGGCGGGATATCGCTGGTGCTGATCGCGGGACTGATCGCGATGATCGCGGTCCGGGTCCCGCCGCGCCACACCGCCGTGCCGGAACCGGTCGAACAGACCTAGCGTCCGGCGGCGTCGCAGACGGTGATGCCGGCGCCGAGGCGCTGGCGCACCTGAACTCCGTCCACGGTCACCGAGCAGGTGACGTTGTGGCCGATGTTGATGATGGTGACGCTGGCCGGATGAGCGGCCGACTGCGACAGGCTGACCTGCTTGGTCCACGGCAGCGAGACATTGAACTCAGTCTGGATCACGTCGCCGGTGTCCCAGTAGGTGACGCTGATGGCCCGGCCCTCGCCGCTAACGGTGTAGACGACGTTTTGCATCGCGCCCGGAGTGGGCGCGGGCCCGGCCGAGCCGCTGGGCGGTGGCACCGGCAGCAGCGTCTGCAGCGGCGGCGATGTCCGCGTCGACGTGCGAGGTGTCGGGCTTTGCGCACTCGACGTGGGCATGGCGGGCAACGGCGGCACGGCGGTCTGGGTCTTCAGCGCGCCGTTGGTGAGGACCAGCGCGATCAACAGCGCGACCATCAACAGCACCGCCGCACCGGCGCCGATCAACAACCAGCGCGGCGATCTCGGGCCTTCCGGCGGCGGGGGAGGCATGCCCCCCGGAGGCCCCCCGCCCGGCGGCGGCTGGTCCTGGTCTTGCTGCCAATACGCCGGCAGGCGTCGGGTGGTGTTGGTCTCGTTCACGCTCGGCGCCCACGGCGGCGCATACCCGCCGTAGGCAGGCGCGTACGGCGCTTGGTCGGCGTAGGCCGGATCAGCGAGCGGCGCGTTCCGCGGGCCAATCGGCCCGGTCGGTTCGGACCCCGCTTGAGGGGGACCAAACCGGTCGGGTCGACGTGGATCGTTCATGTCCACCTCACAGTTTGCAGGGTACCTAAGCCGAGCGGCTGGGCGGGGAATCTCTCGATGACGCCCGATTCAGCCGGCTTGGCCTCCGGCCCCCAGCGCGGCGATCGTCATGGCCCGCATGACGGCGCGCGACCGTGCCCCGCGGGCCGGCTTCTCCGCCGCCTTCATGCTGTGCTGCGTCGAGTTCAGCAAGCCGAACACCGCGTGCGCCGCCAGCCGCGCATCGGCTTCGGCCAGCGCGGGGTCCAGCTCGCGCAGCACGCCGACCCATACCTCTACATACTGCCGCTGCGCTTTACGCACCTGGCGCTCGGCGGCCGCGGGCAGGTGTGCCAGGTCGCGGTCCTGGATGCGGATCAGATCGGGCTCGCCGAATGCGAAGTCGAGGTGAAAATCGATCAGCCCTTCCAGTGCGTCGGCCGCGTCGGCGCTGCGCGCGGTCACCTCGCGGGCCCCGGCGAGCAGCCGGGCGCTGATGCCGACCAGCAACTCGACCAGCATCGACTCCTTGTTGGGGAAGTGGCGGTAAATCGCCGGGCCGCTGACGCCGGTGGCGGCGCCGATGTCTTCGAGACGGACCGCAAGAAATCCGCGCTCGGCGAAGAGTCGCTCGGCGGCGGCCAGGAGTTGCAGTCGCCGATCGGATTTCAACTGGCTGCGGCGATTTGGCGCTTCGGATCGGCCGGTCGGGGTGTCGGGATTGGACGCTGTCATGACCGCCCTTCGCCTCCGTCCGGAAGTTTCGGTTAATCGTCACTAACGTAGCACGAGTTATTGGCGATTAACTCGGCTTCCCGCAGCACGGCGAGCGCACCGCACGTCCACCGGGCGGTGGACTCGTCCCTGGACGCGGCAACGCCGCCGATGGTATTCTCGGCGTCAGTTAATGAGCATTAACTGAAGTGCCTGGACCCCCCGACGGCGAGGAGGCTGCTGCGGCAATGGACGAGCTGCTGGAGCGGCCATGAGTGCGTCGCTGAAGGTCGCACCGTCGTTCGCCGACGAGCACCGTCGGCTGGTCGAGGAGTTGAACACCAAACTGGCGGCCGCGGCGTTGGGCGGCAATGAGCGTGCGCGGGAGCGTCACGTCAGCCGCGGCAAGCTGTTGCCGCGCGAACGAGTGGACCGGCTGCTCGATCCCGGTAGCCCGTTTTTGGAGCTGACCCCGCTGGCCGCCAACGGGATGTACGACGACGAATCCCCCGGGGCCGGGATCATCACCGGCATCGGGCGGGTATCGGAGCGCGAGTGCGTGATCGTCGCGAACGACGCGACGGTCAAGGGCGGCACCTACTACCCGATCACGGTCAAGAAGCACCTGCGCGCTCAAGAAGTCGCGTTGCAGAATCGACTGCCGTGCATTTACCTGGTCGACTCCGGTGGCGCCTTCTTGCCCCGCCAAGACGAGGTGTTCCCCGATCGCGAGCATTTCGGACGAATCTTCTACAACCAGGCAACGATGAGCGCCAAGGAAATTCCTCAGGTCGCCGCGGTGCTCGGCTCGTGCACGGCAGGCGGCGCCTACGTGCCGGCGATGAGCGACGAGGCGGTGATCGTCCGCGAGCAGGGCACGATCTTCCTCGGCGGCCCACCACTGGTGAAAGCCGCTACCGGAGAGATCGTTTCGGCCGAAGACCTCGGCGGCGGCGACCTGCACTCGCGCGTCTCCGGGGTGACCGACCATCTCGCCGACGACGACGAGCATGCGTTGCGCATCGTGCGTGTCATCGCGGCCACGTTCGGTCCGCGCGAGCCCAGCCCGTGGGAGGTGTTGCCCACGGTCGAGTCCAAACATGCGCAGACCGAGCTTTACGACGTCGTCCCACCGGATCCGCGGGTGCCGTACGACGTGCACGAGGTCATCCTGCGGCTGGTCGACGGCAGCGAATTCAGGGAATTCAAGGCGAAATACGGCAAGACGCTGGTGACCGGATTCGCGCGCGTCCATGGCCACCCGGTCGGGATCATCGCCAACAATGGCGTGTTGTTCAGCGAATCCGCGCTCAAGGGAGCGCATTTCATCGAGCTGTGCGATAAGCGCAAGATTCCGCTGCTGTTCCTGCAGAACATCGCGGGCTTCATGGTGGGCCGCGACTACGAGGCCGGCGGCATCGCCAAGCACGGCGCCAAGATGGTCACCGCGGTGGCGTGCGCCCGGGTGCCCAAACTCACCGTTGTGATCGGCGGATCCTATGGCGCGGGCAACTATTCGATGTGCGGGCGGGCGTACTCGCCCCGTTTTCTGTGGATGTGGCCCAATGCCCGGATCTCGGTGATGGGTGGCGAGCAGGCGGCCTCCGTGCTGGCCACGGTGCGCGGTGAACAGCTCAGCGCGTCGGGCAAACCGTGGTCGCCCGACGAAGAGGAAACGTTCAAGGCGCCGATCCGAGCCCAGTACGAGGACCAGGGCAACCCGTACTACTCGACGGCCCGGCTCTGGGACGATGGCATCATCGACCCAGCCGATACGAGAATGTATGTCGGGCTTGCCCTTTCGGTGTGCGCCCAGGCGCCACTGGAACCGGTCTCCTACGGCGTCTTCCGGATGTGAGTGCAGTGTTTGACACCGTCCTAGTGGCCAACCGCGGCGAGATCGCCGTGCGGGTGATCCGTACCTTGCGCCGGCTCGGTATCCGGTCGGTGGCCGTCTACAGCGATCCAGACGCCGAGGCGCGGCACGTGCAAGAAGCCGACACAGCGGTGCGACTGGGGCCGGCGCCGGCGCGTGAGAGCTACCTCGATATCGAAAAAGTGCTCGACGCCGCGGCCCGCACCGGCGCTGCGGCGATCCACCCGGGCTACGGATTCCTTTCCGAGAACGCTCATTTCGCTGCCGCGTGCGAGCGCGCCGAGGTGGTGTTCCTGGGCCCGCCGGCCCGTGCGATCGAGGTGATGGGCGACAAGATCACCGCCAAGAACGCCGTTGCCGCTTTCGACGTTCCGGTGGTGCCCGGGGTGGCGAAATCGGGGCTGACCGATGACGAGCTCGTCGCCGCGGCCGCCGAGGTCGGCTATCCGGTGTTGATCAAGCCGTCGGCCGGCGGCGGAGGTAAGGGCATGCGGCTGGTGGAAGACCCGGCCCGGCTGCCCGAGGCGCTGGTCGGCGCGCGCCGGGAGGCCGCGTCGTCGTTCGGCGACGACACGCTCTTCCTGGAGCGATTCGTATTGCGGCCCAGGCATATCGAGGTACAGATTCTTGCTGACGGCCACGGCAACGTGGTGCATCTCGGCGAGCGTGAATGCAGTCTGCAGCGGCGTCACCAGAAGGTTATCGAAGAGGCGCCCTCGCCGTTGCTGGATCCGCAGACCCGTGCGCGGATCGGGACCGCGGCCTGCAACACCGCCCGCAGCGTGGACTACATCGGGGCCGGAACGGTGGAGTTCATCGTCTCCGCCGAGCAGCCCGACGAGTTCTTCTTCATGGAGATGAACACCCGCCTGCAGGTGGAACACCCCGTCACCGAGGCGGTCACCGGGCTCGACCTCGTCGAGTGGCAGCTGCGGGTCGGCGCCGGCGAGAAGCTCACCTTCGCCCAGGACGACATCGAGCTCAGCGGGCACGCGATCGAGGCGCGGGTATACGCAGAGGATCCGGGGCGGGGGTTTCTGCCCACCGGCGGCCGGGTGCTCGACGTCTTCGAACCCTCGGGTTCTGGTGTGCGAGTGGACTCTTCGTTGCTGGCGGGCACGGTGGTGGGCAGCGACTACGACCCGATGCTGAGCAAGGTGATCGCCCACGGCGCCGATCGCGACGAGGCGCTCGCCGAACTCGACCGGGCACTGGCGCAGACGACGATTCTGGGCGTGCAGACCAACATCGAATTCCTCCGTTTCCTGCTCGCCGACGAGCGTGTGCAAGCCGGCGACCTGGACACCGCACTACTCGAGGAGCGACTGCCGGACTTCGCACCGCTGCCGGCGCCCGACGACGTGCTCGCGGCCGGTGGGCTGTACCGCCAGTGGACGCTGGCCCGTCGCGCGCGAGGCAATGTGTGGGCGCAGCCCTCGGGTTGGCGCGTCGGCGCCGACGCCGCGCCGGTGCGCACCGCGATGCGCACGCCGCTGCGCACCGAGACGGTCTCGGTGTCCGGTCTGCCGAGTGCGGCCACGGTACAGGTCGGCGACGGTGAAACCTGTTCGGCGAGTGTAGAAGTCGAGCGTCGCAGCATGAGTACGACGCTGGATGGGCTGCGCCGCGAGTACCGGTGGGCCGAGGCCAACCGCCATCTGTGGATCGCCGACGAGCGCGGCACCTGGCACCTGCGCGAGGCGGAGGAAGCCACGATTCACCGCGCGTCCGACGCCAGGCAGGCCGAGGTTCTCAGTCCGATGCCCGGCAGTGTGATCGCCGTGCAGGTCGACTCCGGCGCCGAGGTGTCCGAAGGCGACGTGGTCGTGGTCGTCGAGGCTATGAAGATGGAACACTCTCTGGCCGCGCCGATTTCGGGGCGTGTCGAGCTGCTGGTGTCGGTCGGCGATCAGGTGACGGTTGACCAGGTGCTGGCCCGCCTGGTCCCAGACTCCGAAGAGAAAAAGGATTAGCGCATCATGACCACAACGATTACCGCGGGGACGTTACCCAAGGAGTACGAAGACCTTCGCGCCACCGTCGCCGATTTCGCGCGGACCGTGGTCGCTCCCGTGTCGGCCAAACATGATGAGGAGCACAGCTTTCCGTACGAGGTCGTCGCCAAGATGGGGGAGATGGGGCTGTTCGGGCTGCCGTTCCCCGAAGAGTACGGCGGCATGGGCGGCGACTACTTCGCGTTGTCGCTGGCCCTCGAGGAGCTCGGCAAGGTCGACCAGTCCGTGGCGATCACGCTGGAGGCCGGGGTGGGCCTCGGGGCGATGCCGATCTTCCGATTCGGCACCGACGAACAGAAGCAGAAGTGGCTACCGGACCTGGTGGCCGGCCGCGCGTTGGCTGGTTTCGGGCTGACCGAGCCCGGCGCGGGTTCCGACGCCGGCGGCACCCGCACCACGGCCAAACTCGACGACGGTGAGTGGGTGATCAACGGCTCCAAGCAGTTCATCACGAATTCGGGTACCGACATCACCTCCCTGGTCACCGTCACCGCGGTCACCGGCACACTCGCCGATGACAAGAAGGAGATCTCGACGATCATCGTGCCCAACGGCACACCGGGATTCACCGTCGAGCCGTTCTACAGCAAAGTCGGCTGGAACGCGTCGGACACCCACCCGTTGAGTTTCGCGGACGCCCGCGTTCCGGAAGAGAATCTGCTGGGCGCCCGCGGCCGGGGATATGCCGGCTTCCTGTCGATCCTCGACGAAGGCAGAATCGCGATCGCCGCACTGGCAACGGGTGCGGCGCAGGGCTGCGTCGACGAGAGCGTCAAGTACTCCAAGGAGCGGCAGTCATTCGGCCAGCCGATCGGCTCCTATCAGGCGATCAGCTTCAAAATCGCCCGGATGGAGGCGCGTGCTCACGTCGCGCGCACGGCCTACTACGATGCGGCTGCAAAGATGTTGGCGGGCAAGCCATTCAAGAAGGAGGCGGCGATCGCGAAGATGATCGCGTCGGAGGCGGCGATGGACAACGCCCGCGACGCCACCCAGATTCACGGCGGATACGGCTTCATGAACGAGTACCCCGTGGCGCGTCACTACCGCGACAGCAAGATCCTCGAGATCGGTGAGGGCACCACCGAGGTGCAACTGATGCTCATCGCGCGATCGCTGGGGCTGTCATGAGCTTGCCGGACCAGGTGGGCAAGTCGGTTGTCCAGCGCGGCTTGTGGTTTGAGGAATTCGAGATCGATACCACCTATCTGCACCGCCCCGGCCGTACCGTCACCGAGGCCGACAATGTGCTGTTCACCACGCTGACCATGAACACCCAGCCGCTGCACCTCGACGCGGCATGGGCCGCCGAACAACCGGGCTTTCGCGGTGAGCGGCTGGTGAACTCGATGTTCACCCTGTCGACACTGGTCGGCCTGTCCGTCACGCAGCTGACGCTGGGCACCATCGTGGCCAACCTCGGCTTCTCGGAGGTGTCGTTCCCCAAGCCGCTCTTCCACGGCGACACGCTGTACGCGGAGACCGTGTGCACCGACAAGCGCGAGTCGAAGAGCCGCCCGGGAGAGGGCATCGTGAGCCTCGAACACACCGGGCGTAATCAGGACGGCGACGTGGTCGCGCGCGCTGTCCGCAAGACCCTGGTGCAAAAGCGACCAGCGGACGAGGAGCCCCGATGAACCTGGCCGCCGCCGGCCCCGGGTGGCTGTTCTGCCCGGCCGACCGGCCCGAGCGCTTCGCGAAGGCCGCCGCCGCGGCCGACGTCGTGATCCTCGACCTCGAGGACGGCGTGGCCCAGGCGGACAAACCCGCCGCCCGCAAGGCCTTGCAGGACACTCCGCTGGACCCCGAGCGCACCGTGGTGCGGATCAACGCGGCCGACACCGAGGAATACTCCCGCGATCTCGAGGCCCTGAAAGCGACGCCGTATACGACGGTGATGCTGTCCAAAACCGAATCGGCGGCGCAGGTGACGGCGCTGGCCCCGCTCGAGGTGATCGCGCTGCTAGAGACCCCACGCGGCGCGGTGTTCGCGACCGAAATCGCCGCGGCACCGGGCACGGTGGCGCTGATGTGGGGCGCCGAGGATCTGGTCGCTGCGCTGGGCGGCAGCTCCAGCCGCACGCCCGACGGCACCTACCGCGATGTCGCCCGTCACGTGCGGTCGACGGCGTTGCTGACGGCGTCGGCGTTCGGTCTGGCCGTGCTCGACGCGGTGCACCTGGACATCGGCGACCTCGACGGCCTACGCGCCGAGGCCGAAGACGCCGTGGCGCTGGGCTTCGCGGGAACCGTGTGTATTCACCCGACCCAGATTCCAGTGGTGCGCAACGCCTTTCGACCCACTGAGGAGAAGCTGGACTGGGCGCGCCGGGTCTTGGCCGCGGCACGCGGCGAGCGTGGGGTGTTCGCTTTCGAAGGGCAGATGGTCGACTCGCCGGTGCTCAAGCACGCGGCGGCCCTGGTGCGGCGAGCCGGAGAACCCGCCTAGCCGGCACGCACGGGTGCGGCGGTACCGGGCGCCAAAACGGGCCGCAGTTGAAATTCGGCTGGTGGAACGGCGGTAGCGGCGGATAGGTCGGCGGATGCTCGTGTCGAGTCCGGCCGCTACGTCGCCGGTGTCTCGCTTCTCGTCGACGCGGGCTACACGGTGAAATCACGCCCGTTGCGATATCGCGGAACCGGTGTTTCGCGTCTTAACGAGATCGCAAAAAAGCGGAAACATTCGCGAACGCCCAGGTCGCAATTTTGTCGTAATCTTTGATCCACCAGAACAGTTGCTCATTGCACTGACTAGCTCCACGGAAGGAACCAAATCATGACCATCGCGCGGGGCTTCGCCGCAACGGTTGTCTGCGCCGGATTAGCTGTCGGCTCAGCCGGCACAGCGTGGGCTGACACACCGACGATGAGTGGCAGCTACACCGAGACCGTGACGACGCCGGGCGGCCACAGCATAGACAACAGCTGGACGATCAACTCCTGCGGGAATGGATGCCTCTGGATCAAGGCCGGGGTGGGGGCTAGCCAGGCAACGTTGGTCGATGGTCAATGGGTCATGGACACGATGAGCAACGTCAGTTGCGTGGGCGGTGGTTACACCCTCTACGGGACGACCACTCACACGGTGTGGGATCCCAACACGCTGACCGGCACGGCCGCACACACCTACATCACGGGAGCTTGCGGCAACCCGCCGGGATTCACGCAGGTCGACCAGATTGCGATCAAGTCGGCGTCCTGACGCATTCTTGCTCTCAATACCCCTGAATCCCTTGGGATTTCAGGGGTATTGAGCTATCGCGACGGTTGCTTACCGTCGGCCAGGTGGATGCCCGCCGCGCAAATGACTGCTGCATAAGGCAAGCTAACTAATCGTGCCGATCAAGCGGCGCGACGACACCGTGGAGCGTCATGGGCAACCAGTACTTTCCGTTGGTCATCGCGGTGGTCATGCTCGCCCTCGGGCTGACCCTGACCGTGGATGACTTCAAGCGGGCCGCCACGATGCGGCGACCGCTGGCGGTGGCGCTGATCTGCCAGTCCCTCCTGTTGCCGAGTCTGTGCCTGCTGATCGCCGAAGCCTTCCATCTGGAGCCGCATCTGGCGGTCGGCCTGATGCTGATGGCCGCCACGCCGGGCGGGACGATGGCGAATATCGTCAGTCACCTGTTCAACGGGGACCTGGCGCTCAACCTGACCCTGGCCGCGATCAACGCCGCGCTGTCGATCGTGGCCCTGCCGGCCATCCTGGCCGCGTCGATGACCTGGTTCCTCGGCGAAGGTCGCTTCATCCCGCTACAGCTGGACAAGTTCGTCACGGTGTTCGCACTGGTGCTCATCCCCACCGCGATCGGTATTGCGATACGCCACCGCTTCCCCGAGCTGGCCCGTCGATTGAAAACGCCCGTCAAGGTCGTCGCGGTACTGCTGCTGATCGCCGCCATCGGCGGGGCGATCGCCCAAGGCGAGACGACGCTGTTGCACAACTTCGGCGTGGTGAGCGGGGCGGTCGTGTCCTTCTGCGCGGTCAGCCTGACGGTCGGCTATCTGGTCCCGCGGTTGATGCGTCTGGGTCCACCGCAGGCAATTGCCATCAGCCTGGAGATCGGTCTGCACAACACCGTGGTGGCCCTCGGCGTGGCGCTCAGCCCGCAACTGCTCAACAGTGTCGAAATGGCAACTCCGGTCGCGATTTACGGCGCTCTCTCGCCGCTGATGGCCCTGACGTTCATCGGGGCGATACGGCTGCTCGACCCCGCGTTTCGCGTGAAGGCGCAGCCCGAGACCGTCGCGAGCGGACCCGCCGCTTAAGCCTTACCTGCGCTGGGCCGCGGCCAGCCGCTCGGCGAACTCCGGTGACTGGATCGACGACACCTGGGGCCCCAGTTCGGTGCGCATCGCGAATTCGTGGTCGTCGGTGTCCAGCGATCCCGGGCTAGCGGTGGCCCGCATGCTGGCCTTGGTCGCGAGCACCACGTGGCGTGGAGCGGACGCGGGTCCGGCGGCAAGCGTCAATGCCGCGGCGACGGGATCGTCGGCGACGCTGAGCGCCAGCCCGTGCCGCACGGCGGATTCGGCGTCGAAGCGCATGCCGAACAGCAGGGCCGCGCGAGCGACTTGCGGGCCCACCGCCCGCTGCAGCATCCAGGTCGCACCGCCGCCGGGGTGCAACCCCAGCTTCTGGAATCGGGGATCGAACAGTGCGCCGGGCCCGGCGATGCGCACGTCGGCGGCCAGGGCCAGATTCAGGCCCGCACCGACCGCGGGGCCGTTCACCGCGGCGATGGTCGGTAGCGTGCAACCACTCAGGGCCATGAAGCCGTCATAGAGCTGCTGCAGTCCCGATGCCGCTGCTCCGGCGCCCGCGGCCCCCAGGGCGCTCAGGTCCGCGCCGGCGCAAAACGCCTTGCCCGCCCCGGTGACCACGACGGCGTGCACCTGCGGATCGGCCTCGGCCCGCTCGACCGCGGCGCGCAGCTGGGCCGAGCTCTCGCCCGTCTGCGCATTGCGCCGATCGGGGTCGTTGACGGTGATCAGTGCGACGCGATTGTCCACGCTGAACAGGACGGAATCGGACTGGGCCATCGGGGCACCTCCACGGTCGGCGACGTCATTGGCGAGCTAAAGGGTACTTGGGGCCGCCGCTTCAAGAATTCGTAGAGGATGCCGCAAGCCCCGCTGCCGATCCTGAAAACACCAGTGACGGCACCATGACGAGGGGGCATCCATGAGCACCACGATCATCAGCACCAAATCGGAGGCGATCCGCTGGGCGGTCTTCTCGGCGATAGCGCTGGGCTTGACCGCGCTGGGACTCGGTGTCGCACAGGCCAACCCGCCGCTGCAGGACCAGCCGTGTTCCCTGCGGTACGCGACGATGCGCGACGCGGACGGCCACATGATGCAGTGCGACCGGATGATGAACGGAAACCACGGCCTGGTGTGGCAGTACGCGCCTGGGTCGTGATCGTGGCTAATCTGGCCGGGTGAGCGGCAACCAGGTGCCCGGTGGGGTGGTGCACACGCTGCCCGCGGATTTGCGCGAGGCATTGACCAAGAACTCATCTGCGTTGGCGGCGTGGCAGGACATCACGCCCCTGGCGCGCAACGAGTTCATCTGCTGGGTCGAGGACGCCAAGCAACAGGCGACCCGGGAGCGCCGCATTCGCCGGACGCAGGAGGAGCTGGAAGAAGGCCAGCGCCGGCCCTGTTGCTGGCCAGGATGCAAGCACCGCGAACGTACCGGCCGGCCGTAATACTGAAACTGGCTGTCCGCCAACGGTTTTGCCTGTCGACGTCAGAAGTTGGCAAAACAGCTGTCCTGGCTGCCGCCGCCGGCCGGAATGGTGGCGTTGTTGGTCGAGAAGGTCGCCTCGACACCGCTATCGGTCACCTTGACGCTGTCGGCGTGTATGCCCAATGGATAGTTGTTGGCTTTCGAAGTGAGCTCGTCCAGGCTTTTCTGCACGCTGTCCGTCGACATCGTGGAGCCCAGCGCGGTCAGGCTGACCACCTGTAGCGATAACCCGTTGTTGACGATCTGCGGCTTGACCGTGGCGCTGTCCAGCAGGCCTTTCAGCGATACGGTGCTTTCGCCGGGGTTGGTGGTCACTTCCCCGGTGACAAGACTGCCAATCGTCGGGATGGCGTCCTGGATCGACTGCTTGATGCCATCTGTTGACCAGGTGATGGTGCCCTTCAACGACTCGATCGTGCCCGCGGAGTTGTTGGCCTGGTTCAGCCGAATGTTGCGGATGTCGATGCTGACCTTCATGCCCTTGACGCTGCGGACCTGGTTACCGGCGGTCTGGACGGCGATGTCGGGGTAGTGCTTGGTCAGGAACTGCCACAGGACCGGCGGCGCCGTGGCAAAGGAGACGGCCGCGCTGTCCTGGACCTCGCATTGCACCGCGTTCGCCACCCTGCTGCTTGCCTCGTGTCGGGCATACAACTCGCCGCCGACCAGGGCGGCCACCACGACGGCGACCACGACGCCGAGGATCACGGCGATGGACCACTTCCGCCTGCGCAGCAACCCCCGCTTCTTGGCCGGCGGTGTGTCTTCTGGCTGCGAGAACGAGGGCAGCCGGGTGGTGGCCGCTTCCTGCTGGGGCGACGCGGCGGGCTGAGGTGGCGGCGGCGCGGGTTGCTGCGCCCGGATATTCGGCGGAAGCCCCGGCTGTTGCGGCGGCCGCCCCTGCGGCGGCCGACCCGGTGGCTGCCCCTGCGGCGGCCGACCTGGTGGCTGCGGCGGCCGAACGTCGCGCAGGGGGATGCGGCGAGTTTCTGATTCCGAGGGCGGCCCGGGAACCTGAGGCCGTTGGGGTGCCGGTCGACTGGCGGGCCCGCCCGGCATGGGCGGACGAGCCCGTTCCGGCGGTTCACCGCCCGAGGGTCCTCGCGGAGTCGTCACCAGCGCGATTGTGCCTCATCGGCGGCACGAAGGGAAAGGCGCGTAGTCAGCGCGGTGTCAGAGATGGCTCGCCACGAAAGTCGCGGCCTGACTGGGCATTCCGGACTGCGCGTAAGACAGGTGCACCGGCGAGAAGAGCTCGTCGTGTGAGGGCAGCGCCAGCGCCCCGCCCGGCGTGCACACCGGATCGCCGGCAGCGCACAGGTCAATGGCTTTGGCGCCGTACCACGGGCTGACCTCGCTGACCGGTGCCCCGAGGTAGCGGTCCGACGGATTACCGAACAGAGCGAGCGCCGCAACGTGGTCGGCTTGATCGGCCGTGAGTATGTCGGGGATCAAGCCGGCGATCGGTGCTCGGGCGATGGTGGCCTCATCGATTGCCATGGCGCCCAGGGAATATCCGCCGAGCACGAGCTTGGTGCTGGGACAGGTCGCGACCATCGACTGAACGTGAGCGTGTACATCGCTGCCGCCGGCGGATGCGGACGGAGCGAAATCCTCGCTCGCGGGGTAGTTGACGGCATACACCCCAAGGGACCGGCCGCCCACCTGCGTGCGCAGTGCATCGATGAACTGCTGGCCGACCACGCCGACGCCGGGTGCCTCGTTGGTGGCGCGCGCGAAGGTTACTTCGATGTCGGGGCAGGGGGCAGCGGAGGCGGGGGCGATGACCAGGGGTGCGTTCAGCAGCGTGGCCCAGGTCGTCACCGCTGCGGCACCCAGCGCAGCAGCGAGCCGGCGTGCGTTCACGTCCTCATGCTGACATATCGCGGACGTGCCCCAGCGACGCCCTTGCCCAAGTCCCTGCGAGGGCTTAGGCCAACGCGATGGGGTCCAAGCCGAATTCGGTTCGTACGGCCTCTACAAAGTCACTGACGGCAGCGCTCGCGGCCTGGTTCCAGTTATTCGACGGTGCGCCGACCTCGGAGATAAGGGCCGCGAAAAGCGTGAGAACCGCGGCGTACTTAGCTTTTTGCAGAATGTCGTTGGGCATTATCAACTTCATTTCCGCCATAACGCTGTTCAAGTCAACCATTGAAGGCGTCGCGACGAGTGCCGCGCGGAACGTCGGGGCTGCAATTTGCTCGGCCATGGCAGGAGTCGGTTCCGTTGCGCGCGATAGCAGCTCGAGCGCGGGGGAAGCTGTTGCCGTGGCCGCGCCGCCGGTCCCCTGTTCGACGAGGTGCCTGACCTCTTGATTGGACGACACCAGCTCATCGAATTCCGCAGATAATCCCTTGAACTTCGAAGAACTAACCTCGCCCTGCACGATATCCAGATTTTTCACGAAGCGAACCGATACATCGCGCATCAACGAGTCGTGCTGCCTTTTGGTCTCAAGGGTTTCGCCTCGGTGAAATGCGGCTTTCGAAGACATGAACGTCGTCAAACCACCAACGCCGGCACCTAGCAACGTCGCAAGCGAAGTGAGTACAGCCTGATCCATGTGCATGTGTGAATCCTATCCTTGAGAATTTTAGCCAGGCGCCATTGGGTCCAAACCGAAGTCGCTTCGTACCGCCTCGACAAAGTCCGCGACGGCCGCACTCGAGGCCTGGCTCCAGTTACTGGTCGCTGTTTCGGCTTCGGAAACATGGGCCGCGAAAAGCGTGGCGATCACGGCGTATTGAGCTTTGAGCAGAACGTCGCGAGGCATTATGAACTTCATTTCCGTCATCAGGCTGTCCAGGTCGGCCATTTGAGGTGCCGCGCGGAACGCGGCCGCGGTGATCTGGTCAAGCGTGGCAGCAGTCGATTGCCCTGTGCCGGTGAGGAGCTCGAGCGCCTGATGGGCGGTGGACGCGGTCGCGCCGGCTTGCACCTGCCCGAAGAGACTTCTGGCAGCCTCATTGGACGACACTAATTTGTCAAGTCCCGCAGATAGTTCTAAAGCCGACAACGAACCAATCCCGACCTGGACTATATCCAAGCTTTTCGCGAATCGAAGTGACGCATCGCGCACTAATGCTTCATGCTGTAATTTTGTTACAACAGTTTCGCCGCGATAAAATGTGGGTTTCGTGTTGACGAATGCGGTGAGGCCGCCGCCACCACCGGCACCCAATAGCGTCGCACCCGAAGTCAGTACAACCCGGTCCGTATGCACGAACGGCTGCGAGCCGACGTGGTCCCCGAGCGCCAAGTCCGGCGCGGCCCCCGCGGGCTGGTGCACGTCCGTCACGAACTGCATCGGATCCCCCACGGGGGCCGCCGGCACCGCCGGCACCACGCCGCCTCCGGCGCCCCCGAGAGGCGCCAGCGGCGCAGTTATCCCCGGCGCGGCTTGCGGCGCGGCCAGCCCGGGTACCGCCTGCGCCACCGAAGCCGGCTGTGCCTGGACCCCCGGAGTCGACTGCGGCTGAACCCCCGGAACCTGCTCCGCGGGCGCCGACGTGGTCCCGGAAGTCGTCCCCGACGTCGTTCCTGACGTCGATCCGGACGTAGATGTGCCCGCCGTCGACGAGGACGCCGTCGTCGCCGGGGCCGTTGATGTTGTTGTCGCCGCCGGGGCCGCCGCTGCCGGCGTCGCCGTCGTTGCCGGCGTGACCGGCGCGACCGGGGTGATGGTGCCTTCGAAAACGCTGACGGTGGCGCCTTGAACGCCGCCGGTGAGGGTGCCCCCGGGTCCGACTGTCACCGTGGAGCCCGGGCCGACGGTGACGGAGCCGGTCGCGACGCTGAAGTTCACGCTGCCGAAATTCTCGGGCAGAGCGTAGGTGCCCTCGGGGACGCTGACGAAGAAGGGGGGTAAGTCCCCGTAGCTGACGGTGCCGGTGGTGTTAGGGCCGACAGTGATGATCGAGCCCGGGGGAAGGTAGCCGGTGGAGCCCGGGCCGACGGTGAGGGTGCCGCCGTTGACGCCGACCGTGGCGCCGTTTTCACCGCCGGCGTAGGCCGAGCCAGGGTCGATGGTGGTGGTGGGTTTTTCTCTGGTCGGCTGCATCGACCGCATCAGGGATTGGGTGCGGTTGGTGGCGGTCTTGCCGGCGTCTTGCGCCTGCGCGCGGGCCTGGTCTAGCGGACCGTCGGACTTAGTGGTCTGTGGCGGCTCGTCGAATGCGGTCAAAGCGCTGGCGGCCTCGGAGCCGGCGGCGTAGCCGTACATCGCGGCGGCGTCCTGGGCCCACATCTCCAGGTACTGGGCCTCGCAGGCCGCGATCGCCGGGGTGTTCTGCCCGAAGAAGTTGGTCGCGATCAGCGCCATCAGCAGCGTACGGTTGGCCGCGATCACCGGCGGGGGCACCGTCATCGCGTACGCGGCTTCATAGGAAGCCACCGCCGCATACGCCTGCGCAGAGGTCTGCGCGGCCTGGGCGGCTGTGGCGTATAGCCAAGCCACGTAAGGGGCGGCTGCCGCGGCCATCCGCATCGACGACGGGCCAAACCAGGTCAGGGTTAGACCCGAGACCGCCGAAGACCAGCCGCCGGCGGTGGACTCCAATTGCCCGGCCACCACGTCCCAGCCCGCCGCTGCGGCCAGCATCGGCCCGGCGCCCGGCCCGGCATACATCAGGCCGGAGTTGATCTCCGGCGGCAAAAGAGCAAAATCCGGCATGTCATTTCGCTTTGAGGGGTAAAGCGCGCTGATTTGTCAGCAGGAGCGTACTCGGGAATGATGCGATTTAAAGCGGCTCATACAAACCCCAAGTAACGGCACGATTAACGATTAAATTCGTCGGTAACCATCGTGTAGCTACGTGAAACCAACTCGGCCGCTGGATCTTTCAGGACCGCACTGCTCGGCGGACCCCGCCGACTTCACGTCCGCGTCACCATGCGTGCCGGCGCATCACCGACCATCGGCGCACGGCGGGCGGAAAGGCCAGACTTAATGGGTGCTTATGCGATTCTCAACGACCCCGGCCGAGCACCCGTCGGC
The DNA here is from genome assembly GCF_036409155.1 of Mycobacterium sp. 050128. Lineage (NCBI taxonomy): Bacteria > Bacillati > Actinomycetota > Actinomycetes > Mycobacteriales > Mycobacteriaceae > Mycobacterium > Mycobacterium sp. 050128. Next base: position 3,437,628 of record NZ_JAZGLW010000001.1, read on the forward strand.
CGGCAGCAAACGACCGGGCGTCACTCGACCAGGCTCTGCGCGACTCTGCGGAGCAGGTTCGCGATTGCCGGTCCGTCCGGTAGGGGTGCTTGATTTTCCAGATCGGTTGCGGCTTCCCTCAGCTGGTCAGCAGTTTCGAACACCTCGAGAAGTCTGCTGCGTACCGCGCCCCGGGTCGGCGGGAGACTGAGGGCCTGCTCAATTTCTTCAGGGGAGCCGATGAGGTGAATCCGTTTGGAGCCGACCTCATGTAGTACGTAGATGTCGCCGAGGAGTTCGACCTCGTGGGCAAAAGCATTGGGAGTCATCGACTGAGTCCTTGTCGACGTCTTGACCAGCGTGAACTGGCAGACGTTGGGGGTAGCGGTCGCAATACAGGTGCGCCGCCCGAACGGGCGCACCCAAGCGATTCGTTGCCAGGTGCCCTTCGGACGGGTGCGAATCGGGGCAAAAAGTGTCGATGTGAGCGCCCCCGGCACGACTCGAACGTGCGACCTAGGGATTAGAAGGCCCTTGCTCTATCCACCTGAGCTACGGAGGCAATGCGCAGGTCAGTCTATCCAACAAACGACAACCCCCCGACTCGCCGACGCGACACGCGCGAAAAGCCTTGCACCGCTAATGAAATCAGTTAGTGTATTGAACCTCGACACACGTACAACATCAGCTGGTAAGCAGCTGTTAACCGCAACGAGGCGTGTGCACAAGGTCGAGGAGACCATTGCAATGGGCGTGGCCATGAGTATGACTGCGCGGTACGCGAGGGCGGGTTCCCAAGCGTTTCGCCTGGTAGCTGATGCCAGAGGTGCCTCAAAGGCCGCAGGTCTGCTGCTGCGTGGATCGCCGTTTGCGCTGGGCTGGTTCGCCGGCTGGTTGACCACGGAGTTTCCCCCACATGTGGTGACCGGGCACGCGTTGTCCCGGATCTCGGCCCCCTCCATCGGACGGGTCGGCGCCTCCTGGGCCGGGCAGCGTGCCGAGCAGACGCTGACCGCTGCCCTCGAAGCGTCCTTCGGGTCGGACTACCCCGACCTGGTCAGCCATCCGGCCTGCGAAGAATCCGAGTGCGCGCCGCGCGGCGGGCTGTTGCACCGGCCGGGACCCCACGCGCGCTATGCGGCTCAGACATCGGACATTTCGTATGGCCCGGGCGGTCGTGACAACCTGCTGGACATCTGGCGCCGTCACGACCTGGCGCCGGGCCGTCGCGCGCCGGTGCTGATCCAGGTTCCCGGCGGGGCGTGGGCCGTGAACGGCAAACGCGGCCAGGCCTACACGCTGATGAGCCGGATGGTCGAACTCGGCTGGATCTGCGTGTCGATCGACTACAGCAAGAGCCCGCGTTCGACGTTTCCGGCGCACCTGATCGACGTGAAGCGGGCGATCGCCTGGGTCCGCGAGAACATCGCCGACTACGGCGGCGACCCCAGCTTCATCGCGATCACCGGCGGTTCAGCCGGCGGCCACCTGGCCTCGTTGGCCGCGCTGACTCCCAACGACCCACGGTTTCAGCCCGGGTTCGAGCACGCCGACACCACGGTCCAGGCGGCGGTGCCCTACTACGGCGTCTACGACTTCACCAACGCCGAGGTCATGCACGAACTGATGCTGCCGTTCCTCGAGCAGTTCGTCATGCGCGCTCGATACGCCGAGACGCCTGAGCGATTCGCCGCGGCGTCGCCGATCAACTATGTGCACGACGAAGCGCCCCCGTTCTTCGTGCTGCACGGCGAGAGGGACGAGCTGGTTCCCTGCACGCAGGCCCGCACCTTCTGCGCTGCGATGCGCGACGCCGGAGCCCCGCTCGTCGCGTACGCCGAACTCGCCAACGCCCACCACGCATTCGACATCTTGTCCACGGCCCGCTCGCGGCTGGCCGCCAAGGCCGTCGCGGACTTCCTGGGCATCGTCTACGGGCGCCGGGCCACTGCACTGCTCGATTCGTGGCCGCTGCCGGCGACGTCGGCCAGCTGAGTCGCGCGGATCAACTGCCTGCCACAACGTTTCATCCGCCGGTTCGCTGCGGCGCCGCAGCTACTGAATCGTGCCTTTCACCAGCGGGTCAACGCGACTAGCGTTGGTGGAGCTATCCGGTTGGCGGAGCTGAGGCAGGAGGCTTGACGGCGGTGACAAGGTTGGCGCGTCGATCCGGCGATCATGGCTGAGCCCGAGGGCCTCGGATTGTCCGACGAGCTCGGGCCGGTCGACTATCTGCTGCATCGGGGCGAAGCGAACCCGCGGACCCGGTCGGGCATCATGGCGCTCGAACTCCTCGACACCACGCCGGACTGGGAGCGGTTCCGCACCCGATTCGAGAACGCGTCGCGAAAGGTGTTGCGGCTGCGGCAGAAAGTCGTCGTGCCGACGTTGCCGACGGCCAATCCGCGCTGGGTGGTGGACCCCGACTTCAACCTGGACTTCCACGTCCGGCGGGTACGGGTGTCCGAACCCGGCACGTTGCGCGAAGTATTCGATCTCGCCGAGCTGATCCTGCAGTCACCGCTGGACATCTCGCGGCCGCTGTGGACCGCCACCCTGGTCGAGGGTCTGCCCGACGGCAAGGCCGCAACGTTGCTGCACGTCAGTCACGCCGTCACCGACGGTGTCGGCGGTGTCGAGATGTTCGCCGAGATCTATGACCTCGAGCGTGATCCACCGGCCCGGCCGACGCCGCCGCTGCCGGTCCCGCAGGATCTGTCGCCCAACGACCTGATGCGAGAGGGCTTCAACCACTTGCCGTTCGCTGTGGTCGGCGGTGTCGTGGGCGCGGTCTCCGGAGCGGTGTCGGCGGCCGGGCGGGTGCTAATGGAACCGGTATCGACGGTGTCGGGGATCGTGAACTACGCCATCTCCGGCATCCGGGTGGTCAATCGGGCCGCCGAGCCCTCGCCGCTGCTGCGCCGGCGCAGTCTGGCCACCCGTTCCGAAGCGATCGACATCCCGCTCGCGGATCTGCACAGGGCCGCGAAAGCCGGCGGGGGATCGATCAACGACGCCTATCTGGCCGGACTGTGCGGGGCCTTGCAGCGCTACCACCAAGCACTGGGTGTACCGATCGGCTCGCTGCCGATGGCGGTGCCGGTCAGCCTGCGGGCCGACGCTGACACGGCCGGTGGCAATCGATTCACCGGCGTCAATCTGTCGGCGCCGGTGGGTGCTGGAGACCCGGTCGCCCGGATGCGCAAGATCCGCGCCCAGATGACGCAGCGGCGAGACGAACCGGCGATGAACATCATCGGCTCGATGGCGCCGGTGCTCAGCGTGCTCCCGACGGCGGTGCTGGAGGGGATCACCGGCTCGGTGGTGGGCGCCGACGTGCAAGCCAGCAACGTCCCCGTTTATCCGGGTGACACCTACATCGCCGGTGCAAAGGTATTGCGGCAGTACGGTATCGGCCCGCTTCCCGGTGTGGCGATGATGGTGGTGCTAATTTCGCGTGGGGGGTGGTGCACCATCACGGTGCGCTACGACAGAGCATCGGTACGAAAGGAAGCCTTGTTCGCTCAGTGCCTGTTGGAGGGCTTCGACGAGATTCTCGCGCTGGCCGGTGACCCGGCGCCGCACGCGGTGCCGGCATCGTTTTCTGCGCAACCCGATGCGGTGGCCCAATCGGTGTCGGGCTCATGAGCGCCGCCAAAGATCGCGGGATACCAACGCCCCCAAAGGATTTACGACTGCCCGGCTCGGTCGCCGAAATCCGCGCCAGCGCCCCCGGCCCCAAAATCGGTGCGTTCTTCGACATGGACGGAACGCTGGTCGCCGGGTTCACCGCGGTCATCCTCACCCAGGAACGCTTGCGCCGGCGCGACATGGGTGTGGGGGAGCTGCTCAGCATGGTTCAGGCCGGCCTGAACCACCGGCTCGGCCGTCTCGAGTTCGAAGATCTGATCAGTAAGGCATCCGAGGCGCTGCGTGGCCGGATGTTGAGCGACCTGGAGGAGATCGGCGAGCGACTCTTCGCCCAACGGATCGAGTCGCGGATTTATCCGGAGATGCGTGAACTGGTGCGCGCCCACGTCGCTCGCGGCCACACCGTGGTGCTCAGCTCGTCGGCGCTGACCATCCAGGTCAATCCGGTAGCCCGGTTCCTCGGGATCGCCAACACACTCACCAACAAGTTCGCGGTCAACGACGACGGGATGCTGACCGGCGAGGTCGTCGAGCCGATTTTGTGGGGACCGGGCAAAGCCGATGCGGTACAACGGTTTGCGGCCGAGAACGGCATCGACCTGAAGGACAGTTACTTCTACGCCGACGGCGACGAGGACGTCGCGTTGATGTACCTGGTCGGCAATCCACGGCCAACCAACCCCGAGGGCAAGATGGCCGCCGTCGCCAAGCGGCGGGGCTGGCCGGTCCTGGAATTCAACAGCCGGGGCACCGTGGGCATCCGGCCGCAAGTGCGCACGCTGGCCGGCATCAGCTCGATGCTCCCGGTCGCGGCCGGCGCACTCGGTGTCGGGCTGCTGACGCTGAGCCGGCGGCGTGGGGTGAATTTCTTCACCTCGATGTTCCCCCAGACGTTGTTGGGTGCCAGCGGTGTCAGCCTGAACGTCATCGGCAAAGAAAATCTGACCGCACAGCGGCCCGCGGTGTTTATCTTCAACCACCGCAACCAGGTTGACCCCGTCATCGCCGGCGCGTTGGTGCGCGACAACTGGGTCGCTATCGCCAAAAAAGAGTTGCAGAAGGACCCGTTGGTGGGCACCCTCGGCAAGCTCACCGATGGTGTGTTCATCGACCGCGATGACCCGATCGCCGCGATGGAGACGATGGCCGAGGTCGAGGAGCGCGCCAAGAAGGGCCTGTCGATCCTGATCGCGCCGGAAGGTACCCGGATCGACACCACCGAGGTAGGGCCGTTCAAGAAGGGGCCGTTCCGCATCGCGATGGCAGCGGGAATTCCGATCGTGCCCATCGTGATTCGCAACGCGGAGATCGTTGCCGCCCGCAACTCCACCACGATCAATCCGGGCACGGTCGACGTCGCGGTGTTCCCGCCGATCTCCGTGACGGACTGGACAGTCGAGACGCTGCCCGACCACATCACCGAGGTGCGTCAGCTTTATCTGGACACCTTGGCCAACTGGCCCGAAGACGAACTGCCCGACGCCGATTTATACGCCGAGAAGAAGGCGACAAAAAAGGCGCCGGCCAAGCCGGCTGCCAAGGCCACCGCGACGAAAGCAACCAAGGCACCGGCGAAGAAAGCGCCTGCCAAGAAGGCCGCACCCCGAAAGTCTGCGGCCAAGTCGGCCAAGCCCGCAGCCAATTCACAACCAGCGCAGCCGAATCCGAATGAATCGGAGGTCGCGCTCAAAGACGGTGAGACGGCGCAGCCCGGTGCGGACCAGGCCGGTGGCGCCGAGTCTACGTCTCGGCCCAAAGGGCGCACGTGACCCTACCGGCCGCAGACACCAGCGCAGTCCTGACCGCGCAAGATTCGCTGGTGTTGGCGTCCATGGAGTCCGGTATCGAAACGCAGCTGGTGATGGAATGGCTGGGTCGGCAGCGAGCCCGGAATCCGGATGTGAAGTTCGACGTGCTCAAGCTGCCGCCCGGCGGCGCGCCGCCGACAGCGCTGAATCTGCTTGTCGACCAGCTGAAGTCCGTCGAAGACCGTTCGGTCGTTCCGGTGCGGGTGTTTTGGCTCCCGGCTCCCGATCGCGGTAGGGCCGCGAAGCTGGCCGGGTTGCTTCCCGGCTGGGATCCCTATCACCCCAACCAGCGTCGGCAGCGCCAGATCCTGCACAAGGATCGCCACCGTGCCCGGGTGGTGACGGGCGAAGCGGCCACGGTGTCCGAACTCCGGCAGCAGTGGCGCGATACCACCGTCGGCGAAGATGAACGAGATTTCGCCCAATTCGTCACGCGCCGAGCCATTTTAGCGTTGGAGCGGGCCGAATACCGAATCCTCGGACCGCAGTACAAGTCTCCGCGGCTGGTGAAGCCGGAGATCTTGGCGTCCACCCGGTTTCGGGCGGGACTGAAGAAGATTCCGGGTGCCACTGTCGAGGAAGCCGGCAAGATGCTCGACGAGTTGGCCACCGGATGGAGCCGGGTGTCGGTCGACCTGGTTTCCGTTCTGGCCAGGGCGATTTGCCGCGGATTCGAACCCGAGATCGACTACGACGCGTTTCAGATCGCCGCGATGCGCACCGGGCTGGAACTCCATCCGGCGGTGCTGCTGTTCTCGCACCGGTCCTACATCGACGGTGCGGTGGTGCCGGTCGCGATGCAGGAGAACCGGTTGCCGCCGGTGCACGTGTTCGCCGGTATCAACCTGTCGTTCGGATTGATGGGCCCGCTGTTGCGCCGCTCCGGCGTCATCTTCATCCGCCGTGACATCGCCGACAATCCGCTCTACAAATACGTTCTGCGCGAATACGTCGGCTACATCGTCGAGAAGCGGTTCAACCTCAGCTGGTCCATCGAGGGCACTCGGTCGCGCACCGGCAAGATGCTGCCTCCCAAGCTCGGCCTGATGTCCTATGTGGCCAACGCGTATCTGGACGGCCGCAGCGAAGATATTCTGCTGCAACCGGTTTCGATCGGCTTCGACCAGCTGCACGAGACCGCCGAATACGCGGCCTACGCCCGTGGCGGGGAGAAGACGCCCGAGGGCGTGCTGTGGCTGTACAACTTCATCAAGGCGCAGGGCGAGCGCAACTACGGCAAGATCTACGTCCGCTTCCCCGAGGCGGTCTCGATGCGCCAGTACCTCGGCCCGCCGCATGGCCCGCTGGCCCAAGACGACGACGCCAAACGTCTTGCGCTGCAGAAGATGTCGTTCGAAGTTGCGTGGCGGATCCTGCGCGCGACGCCGGTGACGGCGACGGGTTTGGTGTGCGCATTGCTGCTCACCACCCGCGGTGCGGCGCTGACGCTAGACCAACTCCACCACACCTTGCAGGACTCGTTGGATTACTTGGACCGCAAGAACACCCCGGTGTCGAACAGTGCGTTGCGGCTGCGCACCCGCGACGGTGTGCGTGCGGCGGTCGACGCATTGTCCAACGGGCACCCGATCACCCGCGTCGACAGTGGCCGCGAACCGGTGTGGCTGATCGCGCCCGAGAAGGAGCACGCCGCGGCGTTCTACCGGAACTCGGTCATCCACGCCTTCCTGGAGACCTCGATCGTCGAACTCGCCCTGGCGCATGCCCGGCACACCGAAGGCGACCGCATGGAAGCCTTCTGGTCTCAGGCGATGCGGCTGCGCGATCTGCTCAAATTCGACTTCTACTTCGCCGATTCGACGGCCTTCCGCGACAACATCGCCGAAGAGATGGCATGGCATGACGACTGGGAGGGCCACGTCGCAGCCGGCGGCGCCGCGATCGATGCGCTGCTGTTCGCCAAGCGGCCGTTGATGTCCGACGCGATGCTGCGGGTGTTCTTCGAGGCCTACGAGATCGTCGCCGACGTCTTGCGCGATGCGCCCGCCGACGTCGGGCAAAAAGAACTCACCGAGTCCGCGCTCGGGGTCGGCCAGCAGTACGTCGCGCAGACCCGGGTGCGCAGCAGCGAGTCGGTGTCCACACTGCTGTTTGCCACCGCGCGCCAGGTCGTCGCCGATCAGGATCTGATCGGGGCCGCCCCGGACCTGGCCGAACGCCGGATCGCCTTCCGGCGCGAATTGCGGGCGATCGTGCGGGACTTCGGCTACGTCGAGCACATCGCCCGCAACCAATTCGTGGCCCGCGAATTCCAGGCACGCGAGGAGCGCACCGCGCGCCCGGCCGGGTAGCGCGGGCTTTGCCGGTGCCCGCCCATACCCTGGATGTATGACGGTTGGCCAGTCCACAGCCAAGGCCAGAGAGCTGGTGTGGCCGCTGCTTACCGGCGTCGCGGTGCTGGCCGGCTGCACGGCCGCCGGCATCGGGGCGTTGTCGCTGGCCGATGCGCTGACGGCCACCGGACTGCCCGATCCGGGCCCGGCGACCACCCTGGGCCTGCCGTTTGTCCGGGCGGCGGGCGAGATCGCCGCGGTGCTGGCCGTGGGGTCGTTTCTCTTCGCGGCGTTTCTGGTGCCGCCGCAAACCTCCGGCGTGCTCGACGCCGGCGGCTACCGGGCGCTGCGGCTCGGGACGGTCGCGTCCGGCGTGTGGGCGGTGTGTGCCGCACTGCTGATCCCGCTGACGATTTCCGATGTATCCGGTCACCGGTTGGCCGAGATGCTCGATCCGGTGCGGCTCTGGTCGTTGGCGAGCCTGGTCAACACCGCCTCCTCGTGGCGCTGGACGGCGTTCCTGGCCGCCGGCGTCACACTGGCCAGCCTGGCGGTGCTGCGCTGGTCGTGGACGCCGCTGCTGCTGGCCGGTTCGTTGATCACGTTGATCCCGCTGGGGCTGACCGGCCACTCGTCGGCCGGCGGCTCACATGACCTGGCCACCAACAGCCTGCTGATCCACCTCGTCGGCGCCAGCCTGTGGGCCGGTGGGCTGCTGGCCCTGCTGGCGCACGCGCTGCGCGGCGGCGACCACCTCGCCCTTGCGGCGCGGCGGTTCTCGGCGATCGCGTTGTGGTGCTGGGTCGCGATGGCACTCAGCGGTGTGATCAACGCCCTGGTGCGGGTGTTGCCGGCGGACCTGCTGACCACCACCTACGGGCGGCTGGTGCTGGCCAAGTTCGTGGCGCTGTGTGCACTGGGCGTGCTGGGCTGGCGCCAGCGCCGCACCGGAGTCGTTGCGCTGCAACGTGATCCCACTTCGCGCAGCGCGCTGATCCGGCTCGCGCTCGTCGAGGCGGTCCTGTTCGGCGTGACGTTCGGCATCGCCGTCGGGTTGGGCCGCACCCCGCCGCCGCCACCGCCGATCCGGCTGCCGTCCATCCCCGAGGCCGAAATCGGTTACGACTTCGACGGCCCGCCGACGGTGGCGCGCATCCTGCTGGACTGGCGTTTCGATCTCATCTTCGGCACGGCGGCAATCGTTTTGGCCGCGCTGTATATCGCCGGTGTGCTGCGGCTGCGCCGCCGCGGCGACCACTGGCCCTCCGGCCGGATCCTGGCCTGGCTGCTGGGCTGTCTGACCCTGTTGTTCGTGACGTCGTCCGGGGTCGGCCGCTACATGCCGGCCATGTTCAGCATGCACATGGCCGCGCACATGGGGCTGTCGATGCTGGTGCCGATCCTGCTGGTGCTCGGAGCGCCGGTCAGCCTCGCGCTGCGGGCACTACCCGCCGCCGGCCGCGACGATCCGCCGGCCATGCGCGAATGGCTGTTGGCCGCGCTGCACAGCCGGCTCTCCCGCGTCCTGACCAATCCGATCGTGGCCACTGTGTTGTTCATCGCGGGCTTCTACGGCCTGTACTTCGGCAGCATCTTCAACGACGCGGTGGGCAGCCATGCCGGGCACCTGGCGATGAACTTGCATTTCCTGGTCAGCGGCTACCTCTTCTATTGGGTGGTGATCGGCGTGGACCCGACGCCGCGGCCGATCCCGCCGCTGGCCAAGGTGGGCGTGGTGTTCGCGTCGCTGCCCATGCATGCGTTCTTCGGCGTGGAGCTGATGGGCACCCCGACCGTGCTGGGGGAGGCCTATTACCGATCGCTGGGCTTGAGTTGGCATACCGATCTGCTGGGGGATCAGCGCTTGGGCGGCGGAATCGCTTGGGCGGCAGGCGAAGTGCCGCTCGTGATCGTGATGCTCGCGTTGCTGGTGCAGTGGGCCCGCAGCGACGCGCGCACCGCGCGGCGTCTGGACCGAGCCGCTGACCGCAACGACGACGCCGATCTGAGCGCCTACAACGCCATGTTGGCCGAACTGGCCCGGGGGCCCAAGCCGGCGTCGCCGCGCGAACCGCGAGCGTAACGTCACGGCGATTTTCGGCCCGTGGTGGGCGAGTAGCGGGCGAGCTCGGCGACGATCTCCACGATGCGCCCATCGATCGCGTTGCGCTGACCCGCCAACTCCGCTAACTCCTCGAACAACACCTCCACGCGCTCAGCAGGGCTCACTGCCGCAGAAGGCGAAGTGGTCGCAGACATAACGTCACCATCGCAGCCAGGTGTGACAAATCTCGGCGCATCCGCGCCCCCGTGCGGCGCCTCGCACCCTTATCCCCAGTCGCGACCTTCTGCACAGGTGTGGCCCGGAGCGGCGGGAGAACCTGACGGATCGCCGGTGACTCGTCGGTGTCTGCGCGCTCAATGAGCGGCAAGCACGAGCAACACCTAAGACACCTGCGAAAGGAAATCCAGCCATGTTCGAAACCCAGCTGACCGTCGTCGGTCACATCGTCAACGATCTGCAGCGCCGCAACGTCGGCGGCCAGGAACTCATCAAGTTCCGGGTGGCCAGCAATTCCCGTCGGCGCACCGGTGAGGGGAGTTGGGAGCCGGGAAACTCGCTGTTCATCACCGTCAATTGCTGGGGAAAGCTGGTCACCGGGGTCGGGGCCGCGCTGGGCAAGGGCGCGCCGGTGATCGTGGTGGGCCACGTGTACACCAGCGAGTACGAGGACCGCGACGGTAATCGCCGTTCGTCGCTCGAGATGCGCGCGACATCGGTCGGCCCGGATTGCTCGCGCGCGATCGTGCGCATCGAAAAGCCCGGCTACGCCGGTCCCGACGCGGAACCCGCGCCTGCCCACTCTGCAGAGTCGGCAACCGGGGATGAGGCCGTCGATTCCGACGACCGCGCCGAGGAGTCTGAACCGCTGTCTCTGTCGGCATAGCCGACGGCGTCGGGTCGGCACCGTCCGGTGATGCCTAGGATGGTCCGCGAGATCATTCTCGAACACCAGAAAGGCAAAACCGCGGCATGGCTGAGTTCATCTACACGATGAAAAAGGTCCGCAAGGCGCACGGCGACAAGGTCATCCTGGACGACGTCACGCTGAGCTTCTTCCCGGGCGCCAAGATCGGTGTCGTCGGGCCTAACGGCGCCGGTAAGTCGAGCGTCTTGCGGATCATGGCCGGACTGGACAAGCCGAACAACGGCGACGCGTTCCTGGCCAACGATGCCACGGTCGGCATCCTGCAACAGGAGCCGCCGTTGAACGAGGAGAAGACCGTTCGCGGCAACGTGGAAGAGGGCTTGGGCGAAATCAAGGTCAAGCTCGACCGCTTCAACGAGGTCGCCGAGCTGATGGCCACCGACTACTCCGACGAGCTGATGGAGGAGATGGGCCGGCTGCAAGAGGACCTGGACCATGCCGACGCGTGGGACCTCGACTCGCAGCTGGAGCAGGCGATGGACGCGCTGCGCTGCCCGCCGCCCGACGAGCCGGTGACCAACCTCTCCGGTGGTGAGCGCCGCCGGGTGGCGCTGTGCAAACTGCTGCTGTCCAAGCCCGACCTGCTGCTGCTCGACGAGCCGACCAACCACCTGGACGCCGAGAGCGTGCAGTGGCTCGAAGCGCATCTCGCCGCCTACCCTGGTGCGATCCTGGCCGTCACCCACGACCGCTACTTCCTGGACAACGTCGCCGAATGGATCCTGGAACTCGACCGCGGCCGCGCCTATCCGTACGAGGGCAACTACTCGACGTACCTGGAGAAGAAGGCCGAGCGGCTTTCGGTGCAAGGGCGCAAGGACGTCAAACTGCAGAAGCGGCTGCAAGAGGAACTGGCGTGGGTGCGCTCCGGGGCGAAGGCGCGCCAGGCCAAGAGCAAGGCCCGCCTGCAGCGCTACGAAGAAATGGCCGCCGAGGCGGAAAAGACGCGCAAGCTCGATTTCGAGGAGATCCAGATCCCGGTCGGGCCGCGGCTGGGCAATGTGGTGGTCGAGGTCGACCACCTGGACAAGGGCTACGACGGACGCACCCTGATCAAGGATCTGTCATTCACCTTGCCCCGCAACGGCATCGTCGGCGTCATCGGGCCCAACGGTGTCGGTAAGACCACGCTGTTCAAAACGATCGTCGGTCTCGAGGAGCCGGACAGCGGCACGGTCAAGGTCGGCGAGACCGTCAAGCTCAGCTACGTCGACCAGAGCCGGGCCGGCATCGATCCGAAGAAGACCGTCTGGCAAGTCGTCTCCGACGGGCTGGACCACATTGTCGTCGGCCAGACCGAAGTACCGTCGCGGGCGTACGTGTCGGCGTTCGGATTCAAGGGCCCCGATCAGCAGAAGCCGGCGGGTGTGCTGTCCGGTGGTGAGCGCAACCGGCTCAACCTCGCGCTGACGCTGAAGCAGGGCGGAAACCTGATCCTGCTCGACGAGCCGACCAACGACCTCGACGTCGAAACGTTGGGTTCGCTGGAGAATGCCCTCGAACAATTCCCCGGCTGCGCGGTGGTGATTTCGCACGACCGCTGGTTCCTCGACCGCACCTGCACGCACATCCTGGCTTGGGAGGGCGACGAGGACAACGAGGCCAAGTGGTTCTGGTTCGAAGGCAACTTCGGTGCATACGAGGAAAACAAAGTAGAACGGCTCGGAGCCGACGCCGCCAGGCCGCACCGGGTGACACACCGCAAGCTGACTCGGGACTAGTGTCACCTTTGCCAGCAGCCCCGCAACGACGCGCCCGGGTCGGTCGCCGAGATGTGGGGTGACTGAGCGTAATGCCATCCGTCCTGAGTAGGGAGCTAACGGCATGACGATCGGTTCGGGACCGAAGCAGGAAACTACCCCGTGGACCGCGTTCTCCACGATGTCGGACGTTCCCGACTGGATCTCCAAGGCCTACATCGAGACCTATCGCGGCCCCCACGACAAAGAACCCGGAACCCTCGAAACCGGCGTCATCGACCTGACCATCCCGGCCACCATCCTCACGCCGAAGTTGCTGAGCGCGCACTACCGGCTGGGCCGGCACCGGCCGCCCGGCGAGAGCTGCGTCGCGGTCTACCCGCCCGACGATCCCGCGGGCTTCGGGCCCGCGCTGCAGGTCGTCACCGACCACGGCGGCATGCTGATGGACTCCGTCACGGTGCTGCTGCACCGGCTCGGTGTCTCCTACTCCGCCCTGATGACCCCGGTGTTCGACGTGCAGCGCAACCTGGCGGGGGACTTGGTCAGCATCGAACCCAAGGCGCCCGGCACCCCGCAATACGTCGGCGAGGCGTGGATCCACATCCAGTTCGTGCCGTCCGTCGATACCAAGGCGCTCGCCGAGGTCGAGAGGGTGCTGCCCAAGGTCCTCAGCGACGTCCAACAGGTGGCCACCGACGCCGCAGCGATCATCGCCGCCCTGAGCAACCTGGCCGCAGACGTCGAAAACAACCCCGGCGGGCGTTTCACGGCCCCCGACCGTGAGGATGTCGCGGCGCTGCTGCGCTGGCTGGGTGAGGGGAACTTCCTGCTGCTGGGCTACCAGCGATGCCGGGTGCACGACGGTTTGGTCTCCGGCGACGGGACCAGCGAGCTCGGCGTGCTGCGCAGCCGGAGGGGTTCTCGCCCGCGACTGACCGACGACGACAAACTGCTGGTGCTGGCGCAGGCCACCGTCGGCAGCTACCTGCGCTACGGCGCCTATCCCTATGCCATCGGGGTGCGCGAGTACGCCGACGGCGGCGTGATCGAGCACCGCTTCGTCGGGTTGTTCACCGTCGCGGCGATGAACGCCGACGTGCTGGAGATCCCGTCGATCTCGCGCCGGGTCCGCGAGGCGCTGGCGATGGCCGACAGCGACCCCGTGCACCCGGCTCAGTTGATCCTCGACGTGATCCAGACCGTCCCGCGTTCGGAGTTGTTCACCCTCAGCGGCGAACGGCTTTTCACGATGGCCAAAGCCGTGGTGGATCTGGGCTCCCAGCGCAGAGCGTTGTTGTTCGTGCGGGACGACCGACTGCGCTACTTCGTCTCCTGCCTGGTCTATGTGCCCCGCGATCGCTACACGACCGCCGTGCGGTTGCAGATCGAGGACATCCTGGTCCGCGAATTCGGCGGGACGCGACTGGAATTCACCGCGCGAGTCAGTGAATCGCCTTGGGCGCTAATGCATTTCATGGTGCGACTGCCCGAAGATGCGGGCCCGGTCGACGTCTCCGAAAAGAACCGGATGCGAATCCAGGCGCTGGTCAGCGAGGCCGCGCGCACCTGGTCCGACCGGCTCGTCGCCGCCGCACCCACGGGAACGATCACGCACGCCGACGCCGAACACTACGCCGATGCTTTCTCCGAGACATACAAGTCGGCGGTGACCCCCGCCGATGCGATCGGCCATATCAACATCATCAACGAGCTGACCGACGATTCGGTCAAGCTGGTGTTCACCGATCGCGGCGAGGAAACCGCGCAGCTGACCTGGTTCCTGGGCGGGCACAGCGCCTCGCTGAGCCAGCTGCTGCCGATGCTGCAGAGCATGGGCGTCGTCGTGCTCGAGGAACGCCCGTTCACGGTCATCCGACCGGACGGATTGCCGGTGTGGATCTATCAGTTCCGGATCTCGCCGCACCAGACCATCCAAGTGGCGCGGACGCAAGCAGACCGCGACGCGACGGCGGAACGATTCGCCGAGGCCGTCACCGCGATTTGGCACGGCCGGGTCGAAGTCGACCGGTTCAACGAGCTGGTGATGCGCGCCGGGCTGAGCTGGCAGCAGGTCGTGCTGTTGCGTGCCTACGCAAAGTACTTGCGGCAAGCCAACTTTCCCTACAGCCAGTCTTACATCGAATCGGTGCTCAACGAGCATCCCTCGACCGCGCGATCGCTGGTGCGGCTGTTTGAGGCGTTGTTCGACCCCAGCGGATCGGCGACGAGCCGCGATGCGCAAGCGGCCGCCGCCGCCGTCGCCGCGGACATCGACGCGTTGGTCAGCCTGGACACCGACCGCATCCTGCGTGCCTTCGCGTCACTGGTGCAGGCCACGCTGCGTACGAATTACTTTGTGACGCAGGAGGGTTCGGCCAGGGTCCGCAACGTGCTGGCGATCAAGCTGGACGCCCAGCTGGTCGACGAGCTCCCGCTGCCGCGGCCCAAATACGAGATCTTCATCTACTCACCGCGCGTCGAGGGCGTGCACCTGCGGTTCGGCCCGGTGGCCCGCGGCGGGCTGCGCTGGTCGGACCGGCGCGACGACTTCCGCACCGAGATCCTGGGTCTGGTCAAGGCGCAGGCGGTGAAGAACGCGGTCATCGTTCCGGTCGGGGCCAAGGGCGGTTTCGTCCTCAAGCGCCCCCCGCTGCCCACCGGCGACGCCGCAGCCGACCGCGACGCGACCCGCGCCGAGGGCGTCGCCTGCTATCAGCTCTTCATCTCCGGGTTGCTGGATGTCACCGACAATGTCGACCACTCAACCGGAAAGGTAAGCCCCCCACCGCAAGTGACGCGCCGCGACGGTGACGACGCTTACCTGGTGGTCGCCGCGGACAAGGGCACCGCGACCTTCTCCGACATCGCCAACGACGTCGCCCACTCCTACGGGTTCTGGCTGGGCGATGCCTTCGCCTCCGGCGGATCGGTCGGCTACGACCACAAGGCCATGGGAATCACTGCCAAGGGCGCCTGGGAAGCCGTCAAACGACACTTCCGCGAGATGGGCGTCGACACCCAGACCGAGGACTTCACGGTGGTGGGCGTCGGCGACATGAGCGGCGACGTGTTCGGCAACGGCATGCTGCTGAGCAAGCACATCAGGCTGGTCGCCGCGTTCGATCACCGGCACATCTTCTTGGACCCCGACCCCGACGCGGCGAGGACGTGGCCGGAGCGTCAGCGGATGTTCGACCTGCCGCGGTCCAGCTGGGAGGACTACGACAAGTCGCTGATCAGCGAGGGCGGCGGGGTGTACAGCCGCGAGCAGAAGTCGATCCCGATCAGCCCGCAGGTGCGTCTGGCCCTCGGCATCGACGACGAGGTCACCGAGATGGCCCCGCCCAACCTGATGAAGGCAATCCTGCTCGCGCCGGTGGACCTACTGTTCAACGGTGGCATCGGCACCTACGTCAAAGCCGAATCCGAGTCCGACGCCGACGTCGGCGACCGGGCCAACGACCCGGTGCGCGTCAACGGAAACCAGTTGCGCGCCAAGGTGATCGGTGAGGGAGGCAACCTCGGTGTCACGGCCCTGGGCCGCGTCGAATTCGACCTCGCGGGTGGGCGGGTCAACACCGACGCGATGGACAACTCTGCCGGCGTGGACTGCTCCGACCACGAGGTCAACATCAAGATCCTGATCGACTCGCTGGTCACCGCCGGCAAGGTCAACGCCGACGAGCGCAGCGCGCTGCTGGAATCGATGACCGACGAGGTCGCGAAGCTGGTGCTCGCCGACAACGAGGACCAGAACGACCTGATGGGCACCAGCCGCGCGAACGCGCCCAGCCTGCTGCCGGTGCACGCATTGCAGATCAAGTTCCTCGAAGAAAACGGCGTCGACCGTGAACTGGAAGCGCTGCCGTCCGAGAAGGAAATCGCGCGGCGCACCGAAGCCGGCCTCGGGCTGACCTCACCCGAGCTCTGCACGCTGATGGCCCACGTCAAGCTGCTCCTGAAAGCGGAAATGCTGACCACCGAACTGCCGGAGCAGGACGTCTTCGCGTCGAGGTTACCCCGTTATTTCCCAACGCCATTGCGGGAGCGGTTCACCCCGGAGATCCGCACTCATCAGCTGCGCCGCGAAATCGTTACGACGATGCTGATCAACGACATGGTGGATGCCGCCGGCATCAGCTACGCCTACCGGCTCACCCAGGACGTCGGCGTCGGGCACACCGACGCGATACGCACCTGGGTCGCCACCGACGCCATCTTCGGGATCGACGAGATCTGGCGCGGTATCCGCGCGGCCGATATCCCGGTCGCGCTGTCGGACCAGATGACCCTGGATACCCGACGTCTGATCGACCGCGCCGGACGCTGGCTGCTCAACTACCGTCCGCAGCCGCTGGCCGTCGGCGCCGAGATCAACCGCTTCGCCGCCAAGGTCAAAACGCTGACCCCCCGGATGTCGGAGTGGCTGCGCGGTGACGACAAGGCCATCGTCGAACAGGAAGCCGCAGCGTTCGCCGCCCAGGGTGCGCCGAAAGAGCTGGCCTACCTGGTGGCGGCCGGTCTGTACCGCTTCAGCCTGCTCGACATCATCGACATCGCCGACATCACCGAGACCGAAACCGCCGACGTCGCGGACACGTATTTCGCGCTGATGGACCGGCTGGGCACCGACGGCCTGCTGACCGCGATATCCGCGCTGCCCCGGTACGACCGCTGGCATTCCTTGGCGCGCTTGGCAATCCGCGACGACATCTACGCGTCGCTGCGGTCGCTATGTCTCGACGTGCTGGCGGTGGGAGAGCCGGACGAAAGTGGGGAAGAGAAGATCGCGGAGTGGGAGCACATCAGCGCGTCCCGAGTGGAGCGGGCAAGGCGAACACTCACCGAAATCTATGCGAGCGGCGCCAAGGATCTCGCGACGCTGTCGGTGGCCGCGCGACAGATCCGCCGCATGACCCGCACCAGCGGACGGGGGACTTCGGGGTGACCGTCGGATTCGTCGCCCAGGTGCCGGTGCGCTGGTCGGACATCGACATGTATCAGCACGTCAACCACGCCACGATGGTCACGTTGCTGGAAGAGGCGCGGGTTCCGTTCCTCAAACCGGCTTTCGAGGTCGACATCTTGGAGATTGGGCTGCTGATCGCCGACGTACGGGTCACCTACAAGGCACAGCTGAAGTTGGTTGATTCGCCTTTGCAGGTGACCATTTGGACCAAGCAGCTGCGGACTGTCGACTTCACGCTCGGTTACGAGGTGCGTTCGGTCGGCGCCGATCCGCAGTCCAAACCGGCCGTCATCGCCGAGTCGCAGCTGGCCGCAGTTCACATCCAGGAGCAGCGGCTGGTGCGCCTGGGGCCACAGCATCGGGGGTACTTGCAACGGTGGCTGCGTTAGCTGATCGCGGATTGTGGCTGGGTCCGGCCTCGATGGCGGCCCATCGCGCCGACCTGGCTGCGTTCGTCGATCGTGCGCTGCACCTCGACGATGCCGCGGTCGTTCGGCTGCGGGCTCGCTCATCCGGTTTGCTAACAGCTTGGACGGCAACGGGTTTCGACGTGCTCGCCAGCCGGGTAGTGCTGGGCCGGGTGAGCCCCGACGACATGACGGTCGCCGCGGACGGGTTGGCCCGCGGGCTATCGGCAATGGACGACACCGGCTACGTCGACCCGGGTTTCGCGATGGACTCGTCGTGGCGCAGTGCACTTCCGCCGGAGTCCGGCTTCACCCACCTCGACGACGTGCCGGCCCAGGTGATGCTGGATCTGGCGCAAGAAGGCGCGCGGCTGGCCAAGGAGCACAGCAGCTCGCACGGCCCGCCGGCCTCGCTGCTCGACCAGGAGGTGATCCGGGTCAGCTCGGCCGACACCAGCGTCGGGCTACCGATGCGTTGTGTGTTCGCTTTGACCGCAATGGGTTTCCTGCCGCAGTCAAGGGATTCAATCGACGCGAGCGAAATCATCCGGGTTCGCACCCTTCCGGCCTGGTTGCGTCTGGACGCCCGCTTCGGATCGGTGTACCGCCGGCGCGGTGCGGCGGCGATAGTGCTGCGCTGAGCGTTGGCTCAGGTCGGGTATGACAACCACAACGGCAAGACGGCATCCAGGTAAACCATAAACTTCTTGAGCCCCACCCGGTATTGCCCGAATCCGTAGGGATCTTCGGCATATTCCGGAAACGCGATGCCCAGCCCGAAGAGCCCCGGGGCAAGGATTCCGTTTCGCCTGTTGTAATCCAGCGGGCCCCACTGCGGCGTCTCGGGCAACTTTCTGCGCTCGAAACCGACGGTATAGACCACGCGATCGCACTGCGCGAGTTTGTCGTCGAATTCCGGGCCCGAAACCCAGCACCTGTCCAGCCGTTCCGGATAGCCGCCATCGATGTTCTCCCGTGCCCACGCGGCCGCCCGGCCTTTCAGGCCGGTGTCGTCGAACAGGATCCAATCATCGAAGTACACAGCATATTTCAGCGGGCTCTGGTAGAAGTTGATCACCCTTTTGACGGGGTGGCCTAGCAGATTCGGCAGCACGATCATCGACGAGTGCGACGAGCCGAAGACGGCCACCGTCGCGCCGTCGAGCGACTGCCCGGCCAGCCGGCCGGGATCCAGCGCGACCTCCACGGCAATCTCCTCGAGGCCAGGATAAGCAAGCTTTTTGGGCACCGCGCCGACGGCGAGGATCACATTTTCCGAGACGATTTGTTGTTGTTCGGTTTCAATTCTCCATTGCCTATTGGCCAGAAAAAGCGCGGTCGCCGTTGTCTGAAAGACGTGTACCCGCTCCCGCAGGTGCGCAGTTATCCACACCAACGGATCGGCCACCAGGTCGAGGGCGCACGTCTCGCCCGGCTCGACATCCTGCAGCGCGAGCGGCGGTGCCTCCGAGAACCTAAATGCCGCAGAGCCATTCAGGAAGTGCAGGAAGGTTTCGGCGATCGTATTACTCGACACCGCCCGCCACTTCTGGCCGAGATCGCCTGCCGCAAAAGCGGGATCGATCCAGGCGATCTTCTCCGCCGCGATGCCCTGATCTAAAAGCCTTCCCACCGCCGCAATTCCGGCAGGACCGGCCCCGATCACTGCCCACGCGTACGCTGCCATGTAACACATATAGGCCAGCGCGGGCCGCGGCGCGAATCGGTCCCCGGTGGGACGCTAGACCAACCAGGCCGCCGCGTCGGTCGGCAACTGACCGTCGACCAACGGCGCACTGGCGAAAATGAGTTCGCCGGCGGGCAGCGGCATCGGACGCTGTCCGGTGTTCAGCGCGCACACCAGGCCCCCGGGCCGCCGGAATGCCAGCGCATCGTCGGTTGCGGTCAGCCACTCCAGCTCGAGGCCGTCGAATTCGGCGCGCTCCCTGCGCAATTTGAGCACCGTGCGGAAGAACGCCAACGTCGAGTCGGGATCGGCGTCCTGCTTCTCGACCGTCAGCGACGCCCAGTCGGCCGGCATCGGCAACCAGGTGTCGGGCGAGCTGGAGAACCCGAACGGGGGAGTGTCGCCCGACCACGGCAGCGGAACCCGGACCTTGTCGCGACCCCGCTCGGTGTGCCCGGACCGTTCCCAGGTCGGATCCTGCAGCACCTCTTCGGGTAGGTCCAGCACGTCGGGCAGTCCGAGTTCCTCGCCGTTGTAGATGAACACCGTGCCGGGCAGGGCGAGCATCACCATCGCCATCGCCCGCGCCCGGCGCAGCCCGATTTCGCCACCGCCGTAGCGGGTGACCTCACGGTCAATGTCGTGGTTGGACAGCGTCCAGGTCGGAACGGAGTCATAGATGGCGGTGGCCTTCAGCGAGTTCTCGACGGCGTCGTGAACTTGGTGCGCGTCGAAGGCGACCTTGGTCAGCCGGAAGTTGAAGCCGAGATGCAGTTCGTCGGGCCGCAGGTACTCGGCCCAGAGCATGTTGTCGAGCACCCATACTTCGCCGATGGTCACCGCACCGTCGTACTCGTCGACGATCTTGCGGATCTTGCGATGGATGTCGTGCACGGCCGCGTTGTTGAACCGCGGGTCATCATCGCTGTGCGACAAGACCTTGACGGCTTCCTTCGCGTCGGGCAGGCCGGCCGGCTTGGCCATCCCGTGCGCTACGTCGATGCGGAAGCCGTCCACCCCACGCTCCAGCCAGAACCGTAGCGACGCCTCGAAGTCGTCGAAGACCTCAGGGTTGTCCCAGTTCAGGTCCGGCTGGTGGGTGTCGAACAGGTGCAAGTAGTACTGGCCGGGATTGCCGTCGGGCTCGACCACTCGCTCCCAGGCCGACCCGCCGAAGACCGACGTCCAGTTGTTCGGCGGCAGCGCCCCGTCGGGCCCCTGGCCGTCGCGGAAGTAGTAACGCTCCCGGGCGTCGGTGCCGGGGCCGGCGGCCAGCGCGGCCTGGAACCACGCGTGCTGGGAGCTGGTGTGGTTGGGCACCACGTCCATGGTGATCTTGATGTTGCGCTGGTGGGCCGCGGTGATCAGTCGTTCGATCGCGGGCATCCCGCCGAACAGCGGGTCGATGTCACGCGGATCGGCGACGTCGTAGCCGTGGTCGGCCATCGGCGAGACGGTGACCGGACTGAGCCAGATCGCGTCGATGCCGAGCCGCACCAGGTGATCGAGATGGGCAACGATGCCGTCGATGTCGCCGACGCCGTCGCCGTTGCTGTCGGCGAAGGACCGTGGATAGACCTGGTAAAAGACCGCGTTTGACCACCATGCTGCGGGGCTCATATTGCTCCGTTCGGTTGCGAGGTATCTACAAAGGCGAATTGACGAGTGAGTGTGCAGCCATTTCCAGATAGTTCAGCAGCTCTCGGCGATGCTCGTCGTCGAGCGTCTGTGCGTCGATCGACGCCACGGCGGTGTGCATGCAGCGCAACCACGCATCGCGCTCGATCGGGGTGATCCGAAACGGCACGTGACGCATCCGCAGCCGCGGGTGCCCGCGCTGGTCGGAGTAGGTGCGCGGACCGCCCCAGTACTGCTCGAGGAACATGCGCAGCCGCTCTTCGGCGCCCTGCAGGTCGTCCAGCGGATACAGCTCGCGCAGGATTTCGTCCTCGGGGACCTGGGCGTAAAAGCGCGCCACGATCGTTTTGAAGGTCTCGGCACCGCCGACGGCATCGTAGAAGGACTGTTGTACCTGATCCATCACCCCCCATTGTGGTGCATCGGCATGCCGGCGCAGTCAAACGGGCGGAGTCGCCCTGCTGTTCACCGGTTCGACACGGCGTGCAGCAACAATTAGGCGTGCGATTGGCGACGAATCATGGTGGACTATCCGCGGAGGATTTATGGCGCAGGGCAAGAGACGCCGCAGCCACCGAAGTTCAGGGGCCGCGGCAGGGCTGACCGGACCCACAACCGCGTCGTCCCTGCATAGCGTTTCCCACCGCCCAGCCCCGGGCGCCGATACCCATCCGCCCAACCGGCACGAAAGCGCTTCGATCTGGAGTCGCCGCCGGGTTCTGCTGCTGAATTCCACCTACGAACCGCTGACCGCGCTGCCGATGCGGCGCGCGATCGTGATGGTGATCTGCGGCAAGGCCGACGTGGTGCACCACGACCCATCCGGCCCGGTCATCCACTCGGCGAGCGAGTCGATCCTGGTGCCGTCGGTGATCCAGCTGCGGACCTACGTCCGGGTTCCCTACCGGGCCCGGGTGCCGATGACCCGCGCCGCGCTGATGCACCGCGACCGCTTCTGCTGCGCCTATTGCGGAGGGAAGGCCGACACCGTCGACCACGTCGTGCCGCGTAGCCGCGGCGGCGGCCACTCGTGGGAGAACTGCGTCGCCTGCTGCTCGACCTGCAACCACCGCAAGGGCGACAAGCTGCTCGCCGAACTCGGTTGGGCACTGCGCCGGGCTCCGCTGCCGCCGACCGGGCAGCATTGGCGACTGCTGTCCACGGTCAAGGAAATGGATCCGTCGTGGGTCCGTTACCTCGGCGAGGGCGCGGCCTGACGGCCAATCTTGTGTCCAAGCGCGCCGTGGGATCACTGCGTGGGATACGGTTTCCGTCGTGAGCGCTATGGAGATTCACCTGTACGTGGTTGGAATCCCGGCGTTGCTGGTGATCGTGCTGGCGGCGCTGATCTGGTCGCGCAAGGGGCCGCACCCGGCGACCTACAAGATGTCCGAGCCGTGGACGCATCCGCCGATTCTGTGGGCTGCCACCGACGAATTCGTCGGCCACTCACACGGACATCACGCATCGGAGTTCTCGGTCGGAGGTGGCGCCAGTGGCACATGGTGAGGTAGCGACGAAAGCACCGGCGGCACTGCCCGTCGGCTTCGCGGTCACCACCAGCGGACGGGTTTCCGGCGTCACCGAGCCCGGTGAGCTGTCGGTGCACTACCCCTTCCCGATCACGGACCTGGTCGCCATCGACGACGCCCTGAAATACGGCTCGCGCCAGTCGATGACGCGGTTCGCCGTCTACCTCGGCGATCTGGGCAGCGACACCGCGGCCCGGGCGCGCGAGATCCTGGCCGGCGTGCCGACGCCGAACAACGCGGTGCTGCTGGCCGTCTCGCCCGACCAAGCGGTCATCGAGGTGGTCTACGGCTCCGAGGTCCGCGGACGCGGCGCCGAGTCGGCCGCCCCGCTGGGCGTGGCCGCGGCCTCGGCGGCGTTCGAGCAGGGGCATCTGGTCGACGGGCTGGTCAGCGCGATCCGCGTGCTCAGCGCCGGTATCACGCCGGCTTAGGGCCATGAGCCACGTCACGTCCCGGGGCGCGACCACGGGGCGTGGCGTTGTCGCGCTGACGTTCGCTCTGCTGCTCGTACTCAGTGGCCTCGGCGTCAGCCCGGCGGTCGTCGCGCCGGCCTTGGCAGACGGCGATAGCGCTCGCGGTTACTGCTGACCCGCGTCGAAGGTGCGGGCCCGCAAGGCCCGCTTGACCCCGGCCTGGCCCTCCAGCACCAGGCGGCGCAGGGCCGGAGGCACCTCGGAGTCGGGCGCGGACAGGAACTCGTCGGCGGCGGCGATGCCCTCCTCGCTGATGTTCCAAGACGGGTACAGCCCGATCACCACGGTCTGCGCGACCTCGCTGGAGCGCCGCGCCCAGACTCCGGGAATGGCCTCGAAATAGCGCGCGGTGAACGGCTTGAGCAACTCACCCTGGCCGGGCGCCCCGAATCCCCCGACGATCGAGCGCGCCGACGTGTTGGCCACGGTGTCGTCCTCGACCACCGTCATGAACGCCTGCTCCTTGACCGCGAGCTGGGGACGCGCCGCGGCAGCCTGGGCGCCGTGGCGCTTGCCGGTCGCGGTCGGGTCGCGCTGCACCTCGGCGTCGATGAACGGCGTCTCGATGCCGTCCGCGTCGATGTCGCCGGCGGTGGCCAACGCGGTCACGATTCGCCAGCGCAGGTCGGTGTCGATCTCGAGGCCCGCCAAGCCCAGATCGGACGGATCCCGATCGAGCAGATCGGCCAGCGCCGCGATGTGCCGGTCGGACAGCACCGACGAGCACAGCGTGTTGACGAAGGCGAGCTGGTGATCCGATCCCGGTTCGGCAGCCCGCGCCAGCGCCAGCACCCGATCGGCGAATTGCGGCCACCCGTGCTCGCGGGCCCAGCCCGGCTCGGCGTAGGAGCCCAGCGCCGTCTGTGCCTGCATCAGCAGCCGTTGTGCCACACCGACTTCCGTCTCGGCCTGCACACCATCGGAGACGAGGGCGACGAAGTCGCGGGCTCGCAGTTCGGCGTCGCGGGTCATCTCCCACGCCGCCGACCACACCAGCGAGCGGGGCAGCGCCTCCGCGATGTCGGCGATGCGCTCCAGCGCGGTCCGCAACGACTGCGGATCCAGACGCAACGAGCAATAGGTCAGGTCGTCATCGTTGACCAGAATCAGCTTGCCGGACGAAACACCAACCAGCCCAGGGACTTCCGTCTCCGGACCGTCGACATCGAGCTCTTCGCGGTGCACCCGCACCAGCTTGCCTGAGCCGTCGTCGTCGTAGATCCCGACCGCCAGCCGATGCACCCGGGTCTCACCGGCACCCGGAGCGGCGCCGCTTTGGGTCACCGCGAACCGGGTGAACTTGCCGTCGGCGTCGGTGTCGAATTCCGGGCGCAACGTGTTCAGCCCCGTGGTCTTCAGCCATTGTTGGCCCCAATTCGACAGGTCGCGTCCCGACGCCTGCTCCAGCGCGGACAGCAGATCGCTGAAGGTGGCGTTGCCGAAGGCATGCGTGCGGAAGTAGTCACGCAGCCCGGCCAGGAAGTGCTCCAGCCCGACGTAGGCGACCAGCTGCTTGAGCACCGAGGCGCCCTTGGCGTAGGTGATGCCGTCGAAGTTCACCTCGACCGCATGCAGGTCGGGGATGTCGGCGGCGATGGGGTGCGTCGACGGCAACTGGTCCTGACGGTAGGCCCACGACTTCTCGACGGTCGCGAACGTCGTCCACGCCGAGGTGTATTCGGTCGATTCGGCCTGACACAGCACCGACGCGAAGGTGGCGAAGGATTCGTTGAGCCACAGGTCGTCCCACCAGGTCATGGTGACCAAATCGCCGAACCACATGTGCGCCATCTCGTGCAGCACCGTCTCGGCGCGCCGCTCGTAGGAAGCGCGGGTGACCTTGCTGCGGAATACGTAGTCCTCGAGGAACGTCACCGCCCCGGCGTTTTCCATTGCGCCGGCATTGAATTCGGGGACAAACAGCTGGTCGTACTTGCCGAACGCGTACGGCACCCCAAAGTTCTTGTGGTAGAAGCCAAATCCCTGTTTCGTTTCGGTGAACAAGCGCTCGGCGTCCATGTGCTGCGCTAGTGAGGTGCGGCAGTAGATGCCCAGCGGGATCTCGCCGTGCTCGTCGCGGTAGGAGTCCGTCCACTGGGCATACGGCCCCGCGATCAAGGCCACCAGGTAGGTGCTCATCCGCGGTGTGACCGCAAAACTGTGCACGCCGCCCTCGACCGAGGTGGTGGCGCCGTTGGAGATCACCTTCCAGTGTGCGGGCGCGGCGACCCGCAGGTCGAATGTCGCCTTGAGGTCGGGTTGGTCGAAGCAGGCGAACATGCGCTTGGCGTCCGCGGTTTCGAACTGCGAGTACAGGTAGGT
Source organism: Mycobacterium sp. 050128 (assembly GCF_036409155.1). Lineage (NCBI taxonomy): Bacteria > Bacillati > Actinomycetota > Actinomycetes > Mycobacteriales > Mycobacteriaceae > Mycobacterium > Mycobacterium sp. 050128. The sequence continues at coordinate 3,463,081 of NZ_JAZGLW010000001.1, forward strand.
CTCGTTGTCGACAGGGTCAACGAAGCGATGCAGTCCCTCCCCGGTGTTGGAGTAGCGGCAGTCCGCGTCGACGACGACGACGTTGCGGTCGGCCAGTCCCCGCAACGGGATGCCGGTCGACTCGTCATATCCGGAGACGTCCACGTCGCGCCCGTTGAGGGTGGCGCTGCGAACGGTCTCGGCCGACAGGTCGATGACCGTGTCGGCGCCGGCGAGTGCGTCGAACACCACGGTGGTGGTGGAGCGGAATGTTCGTTCGCCGGGCCCGCCCGAACCACCGGAGCCGTCGGTGACATCGAGGCTGATCTGGTAGCTGTCGACGGTGATCAGAGCCGCACGTTCGACGGCTTGGTCGCGGGTGAGGTTAGGAAGGGCCACTCGTCCAACTTAGTGGCGTCGCGGGCTCACAGTGCGAAACGGGAACACGCGCGCGGCGACTACGGTTGTGCACAACGGTGTTCTAACCGTTCCCCGATCTCTTCCCGAGAGGACTGCCCAATGTCCGAGAAGGCTCCCGCGAAAAACAAGGCCGACTTCTGGTTCGACCCGCTGTGCCCATGGGCTTGGATCACGTCGCGCTGGATCCTCGAAGTCGAAAAGGTCCGCGACATCGAAGTGAACTTCCACGTCATGAGCCTGGCAGTGCTCAACGAGAACCGCGAAGACCTGCCCGAGCAGTACCGCGAGAACATGAAGCGGGCCTGGGGTCCGGTGCGGGTGGCGATCGCCGCCGAGCAGGCTCACGGCGCCGAGGTGCTGGCCCCGCTCTACACCGCGATGGGCACCCAGATTCACAACAAGGGCAACAAGGAACTCGGAGACGTCATCAAGCTGGCGCTGGACGAGGTCGGCCTGCCGGCCGAGTTGGCCGCCGCCGCCGACAGCGATGCCTACGACGAGGCGCTGCGCAAGAGCCACCACGCCGGCATGGACGCGGTCGGCGACGACGTCGGAACGCCCACCATCCACGTCAACGACGTCGCATTCTTCGGGCCGGTGCTGTCGCGGATCCCGCGCGGTGAGGAAGCCGGCAAGCTGTGGGACGCCTCGGTGACCTTCGCCGGCTACCCGCACTTCTTCGAACTCAAGCGGTCGCGTCACGAAAAGCCCGAATTCGACTGACAACCGGTTAATCCCGCGGGTGCCGAGTGTGAATTTCACGACGCGACACGCCGGATAGGCGTCGCGCGGTTCACTCTCGGCCGACGGTGGCGGGATTGCCTCGGGCCTCCTCGTGCACAATGACGGTCATGCGCGTCTACCTGGGTTCAGACCACGCTGGATTCGAGCTCAAGCAAGCGATCATCGACCACCTCAAAAAGACCGGCCACGAGCCGATCGACTGCGGCGCCTTCACCTACGACGCCGAGGACGACTACCCCGCGTTTTGCATCGACGCCGCGAGTCGCACGGTGGCCGACTCTGAGAGTCTGGGCATCGTGATCGGGGGATCGGGCAACGGTGAGCAGATCGCGGCCAATAAGGTGCCGGGCGCTCGGTGCGCGCTGGCGTGGAGCGTCGAGACAGCCTCGCTGGCGCGTCAGCACAACAACGCACAGCTGATCGGCATCGGCGGCCGGATGCACACCGTGACCGAGGCGCTGACGTTCGTCGACGCCTTCCTCACCACGCCGTGGTCGAAAGCCGAACGCCACCAACGGCGTATCGACATTCTCGACGAGTACGAGCGCACTCACCAGGCCCCGCCGGTGCCCGGCGCGCAGGCGTAAGGTGCCCGAAGGGCATACGCTGCACCGCTTGGCGCGGTTGCACCAACGCCGCTTCGGCGGCGCGCCCGTCGCAGTGTCCAGCCCCCAGGGCCGCTTCGCCGACGCGGCCGCCGCGGTCGACGGCCACGTGCTGCGCAAGTCCAACGCCTGGGGCAAGCATCTGTTCCACCACTACGCCGGCGGCCCGATCGTGCACGTGCATCTGGGTCTCTACGGCACCTTCACCGAGTGGGAACGCGCCGACGAGCTTCCCGAACCCGTCGGACAGGTGCGGATGCGGATGGTTGGCGCCGAGTACGGAACCGACCTGCGCGGCCCGACGGTGTGCGAGGTGATCGACGAGGCTCGGGTCAGCGACGTGGTCGCGAAGCTGGGTCCCGATCCGTTGCGCAGCGACGCCGACCCGGAGTGGGCGTGGAACCGAATCACGAAGTCCCGCAGGCCTATTGGCGCATTGTTGATGGACCAGGGCGTCATCGCCGGGGTGGGCAATGTGTATCGAAGCGAGTTGCTGTTCCGTCATCGCATCGATCCGTACCGGCCCGGTCGAGGGGTCAGCGAAGCGGAGTTCGACGCCGCATGGACCGATCTGGTCGCGCTGATGAAGGTCGGCTTGCGGGGCGGCAAGATCGTCGTGGTGCGCCCCGTTCACGATCACGGCCCGCCGTCCTATGCACCCGACCGGCCCCGCACGTATGTGTACCGGCGCGCCGGTGAGGCGTGCCGCGTGTGCGGCGGGCCGATCAGCACGGCAGTCCTCGAGGGCCGCAACGTGTTCTGGTGCCCGAACTGCCAAAAATGACTGCGCCCTGCCGGGATCCGTTCGGCAGGGCGCGGTTATCGCGGGTGATTCAGCAGGCGTCGACGCCCAGCACGGCGTACACCTCGTTGGACAGGGCGAGGCTGCGTGGGTCCGCGTTGGCCTTGGTGGCGTCGAAGCGATTCGCCACATACGCGTAGCCGATGCCGTGCTCCAAGTCGACGAACCCGAACGAGCCGCCCAGCCCGCCGTGACCGAAGATGCGCGGGTTGGGTCCGTTGACGCACCGCTGGTTGAGCATGTAGCCCAGGCCCCAGCCGTGGTCGGCGACGCGGGGGCCGAGCACCAGGTCGTTCTCCAAGCCGCCCTGCGGCACCCGGATCAGATCCATGTGTTCGCGGCTGAGCAGCTTCTCCTGGGCGAGCGCGTTGTAGAACGTGGCCAATCCCAAGGCCGACACCTGGCCGTTGGTGCCCGGGAATTCGAGCCGGCGCCACAGCTCGAGGTCGTAGGAGCTGACCTCGTCGTCGGGCGCGAAGCCCATGGCGACGGCCAGCCCCGCCTTGGGGTGGTCGGCGAGGCTGGTCGGGTCGCTGGGGATATGGGTGAGCAGGTCGCGCATATGCGGCTTGTTCACCCGCTCGGCGCAACGCCGTTGCTCGGCGTCGGACAGGCCGATGTGGATGTCGGCACCCAGCGGCTCGGCGATCTCGGTGCGCAGGTAATGACCGATCGTGCGGCCGGTCGTGCGGCGGAAGACCTCACCGCAGATGAAACCGAAGGTCGTCATGTGGTAGCCCTGCGCGGTGCCCGGCTCCCACCACGGTTCGGCGGCGGCGATCTGTTCACAGGCGTAGTCCCAGTCGGTGACCTGCTGCCAGCTCATCGGCGCCTGCGGTCCGATGACGCCGGATCGGTGGCTCATCACCATGGCCAGCGTGATGTCCTGCTTGCCTGCCTGGCCGAACTCGGGCCAATACCGTGCCACCGGCGCGTACAGGTCCAGTTCACCGCGGTCGATGAGCTGGTGCATGCAGGTGGCCGACAGTCCCTTGGTGCCGGACAGCACGGTGGTCAGCGTGTCTTGCTCCCAGGGCCGGGTGCCGGCCGCGTCGGCCCAGCCGCCCCAGAGGTTGACGACGAGGTCGCCGTCGACCCAGACGGCGACGGCCGCGCCTTGCTCCAGACGCTCCGCAAAGTTGCGCTCGAACGCATCGCGGACACCGGCGAAGTCCGGCGCGCATGAGCCCTTGATGTCCACGTCCAGTTTCAGGTCGCTCATGGCGTCTTTCTGTGGAGCACTACTTACCCGGAGCGGGCGACGGGAATCGAACCCGCGTAGCTAGTTTGGAAGACTAGGGCTCTACCATTGAGCTACGCCCGCATGTGTTAGTCGAGCGTGACTGTATCTGGCGGCGAACATCAAATCTAATCGACGCGGCCCTGTGACCGCTTTGTTAGGTCTGCGAGGCCGTTGGTGGGCCGACGCCGTCGCGCCGTAGGATCGCGAGGTCAGCGCGGGGTGTAGCGCAGCTTGGTAGCGCATCCGCTTTGGGAGCGGAAGGCCGCAGGTTCAAATCCTGTCACCCCGACCACGCGCCGCACCACCGAATACAAGGAACGAGGAGCACACCCGTGAAGAGCAGCGTCGAGCAGTTGAGCCCCACCCGGGTGCGCATCAACGTGGAGGTGCCGTTCACCGAACTCGAGCCCGACTTCCAGCGCGCTTACAAGGAGCTGGCCAGGCAGGTCCGGCTGCCCGGGTTCCGGCCCGGCAAGGTGCCGATGAAGTTGCTGGAGGCGCGCTTCGGCCGCGAGGAGATGCTCGACCAGGTCGTCAACGAGGCGCTGCCCACTCGATATGGACAAGCGGTCACCGAGACCGAGGTGCATCCGATCGGCCGGCCCGAAATCGAGGTGACCAAGAAGGAGTACGGCGGGGACCTCGCATTCACCGCCGAGGTCGATGTCCGTCCCAAGATCACCCTCCCGGACCTCAGTGCGCTGAAGGTGTCGGTGGATCCCATCGCGGTCAGCGACGACGACGTCGACGCCGAGCTGCAGTCGCTGCGGGCCCGGTTCGGCACCCTGACCGGTGTGGATCGTCCGGCGGCCGAGGGCGACTTCGTCTCGATCGACCTGTCGGCGACGATCGAGGGCGAGGAGATTCCGGGCGCCGCCGCCCAGGGCATGTCGCATGAGGTTGGCTCCGGCCGGCTGATCGAGGGCCTCGACGACGCGATCGTCGGCCTGTCCGTCGACGAGTCCAAGGAATTCACCGCCAAGCTGGCCACCGGCGAACATGCCGGCAAGGACGCGCAGGTGACCGTGACCGTCAAGACGATCAAGCAACGCGAACTGCCCGAGCCCGATGACGAATTCGCGCAATTGGCAAGCGAATTCGACACGATCGACGAGTTACGCAGCAACCTGCGCGACCAGGTGGCCAACCTCAAGCGCGCCGAGCAGGCGGGCAAGATCCAGGAAGCCACGATGGACGCCCTGCTCGAGCAGGTCGACGTGCCACTGCCGGAGGGCATCGTCGCCGAGCAGTTCGACAGCGCCATGCACGGCGCCATCGACAGCGTCAACCATGACGAAGCCAAGTTCGCCGAGGTGCTTGCCGAACAGGGCAAGACGCGCGAGGAGTTCGAAACCGAGACGCGTACCGCGGTAGAGAAGGACGTCCAGCGCCAGCTGTTGTTCGACGCGCTGGCCGATGAATTGGAAGTCCAGGTCGGCCAGGATGACCTGACCGAGCGACTGGTGGCCACATCGCGGCAGTACGGCATCGAGCCGCAACAGCTGTTCTCCTACCTTCAGGAAAACAACCAGCTGCCGGCCATGTTCGCGGATGTGCGGCGTGGTCTGGCGATCGCCGCGGTGGTCTCCAAGGCGACGGTCACCGACACCGACGGCAACCCCATCGACACGAGCGAGTTCTTCCCGGACCGCACCAAGAACGACGCCGATGCGCAGGACGCAGAGGACGCCGACGACGCGGCCGAAGAGTCCAGCGAGGAATGACCCGACCGTGACGCTGTGAGCGAACGCGCCCGCTTCAGGGGTGCGTGGCCGCGAAACGGTGCGCTTGGTTGGTTAGTGTCGTGAGTACGGATCGCAAAGAAAGCAGGTAACCCAGTCGTGACTGATATGCGTTCGAATTCGGTGGGTCTCAACCTCACGGACTCGGTCTATGAGCGCTTGCTCTCGGAGCGCATCATCTTCCTGGGTTCGGAGGTGAACGACGAGGTCGCCAACCGGTTGTGCGCGCAGATTCTGCTGCTCGCCGCCGAGGATGGCGACAAGGACATCAACCTCTACATCAACTCCCCGGGTGGTTCGATCAGTGCGGGGATGGCGATCTACGACACGATGGTGCTGGCGCCGTGCGACATTGCCACTTACGCGATGGGCATGGCCGCCTCGATGGGTGAGTTCCTGTTGGCGGCGGGGACCAAGGGCAAGCGCTACGCGCTGCCGCACGCCCGCATCCTGATGCACCAGCCGCTAGGCGGGGTGACCGGTAGCGCGGCCGACATCGCCATCCAGGCCGAGCAGTTCCACGTCATCAAGAAGGAGATGTTCCGGCTCAACGCCGAGTTCACCGGCCAGTCGATCGAACGCATCGAGGCCGACTCCGATCGCGACCGGTGGTTCACCGCGCCGGAGGCCCTGGAATACGGCTTCGTCGACCACATCATCACCCGCGCTGCCCACATCACCAATGGAGAAGCCCGATGAGTCCCCAGCACCCCGAAACCCAGCCCCAGGCGCGCTACATTCTGCCGTCGTTCATCGAGCACTCGAGCTTCGGCGTCAAGGAGTCCAACCCGTACAACAAGCTGTTCGAGGAACGCATCATCTTCCTCGGCGTGCAGGTCGACGACGCCTCGGCGAACGACATCATGGCGCAGCTGCTGGTGTTGGAGTCGTTGGACCCCGACCGCGACATCACCATGTACATCAACTCGCCCGGTGGCGGATTCACCTCGCTGATGGCGATTTACGACACCATGCAGTACGTGCGCGCCGACATCCAGACGGTGTGCCTGGGTCAGGCCGCCTCGGCCGCGGCGGTGCTGCTGGCCGCCGGCACGCCGGGTAAGCGGATGGCGCTGCCCAACGCGCGGGTGCTGATCCACCAGCCGTCGCTGCAGGGTGTGATCCAGGGGCAGTTCTCCGACCTGGAGATCCAGGCCGCCGAGATCGAGCGGATGCGCACCTTGATGGAGACCACGCTGGCCCGGCACACCAACAAGGAGCCCTCGGTCATCCGCAAGGACACCGACCGGGACAAGATCCTGACCGCCCAAGACGCGAAGGACTACGGGATCATCGACACCGTTCTCGAGTACCGCAAGCTTTCGGCGCAGACCGCCTAACGCGAAAGTCCCGTCGGCGCCGCGATGGCTTCTATGTCCAGCGCCTCGCCCTCGACGACGCGGGTCGGACAGGTCGTGACCGTGTGCTTACCGCTCGGTGTCCAGGCCGCCGTCGCTGATCAGGACCGATTCGGCCGCCCTGAAAATTCCCCCGGCCAATCCCACCTGGCCACTGTATGGTGGTGGCCTGGCAACCAGCCCGTTTGGTGTATCAGCCTCGGTGGGGTAACGACCGCGACACGCCAAAGACACGGAAAGCGCGTCTGCGGCAGTGACGGGGGTTGTCGGGCTATATGTTTTCGGACAGGCATGAATACCACCGACGCGATTCGGCGCTAATGGTCGCGGCGGGCCCGATCCAACGGGTAGCGTCGGGGGAATACATGCGGCACGTTAAAAGACGTACGGCAACAGGAAGTAGGCACTGAGGCACCATGGCGCGCATCGGAGACGGCGGTGATCTGCTGAAGTGCTCGTTCTGCGGAAAGAGTCAGAAGCAGGTCAAGAAACTCATTGCGGGCCCGGGGGTCTACATCTGCGATGAGTGCATCGATCTTTGTAACGAGATCATCGAAGAGGAGCTGGCTGACGCCGACGACGTCAAGCTCGACGAGCTCCCCAAGCCCGCTGAGATCCGCGAGTTCCTCGAGGGCTACGTGATCGGGCAGGACACCGCCAAGCGCACGCTGGCCGTCGCGGTCTACAACCACTACAAGCGGATTCAGGCCGGCGAAAAGGGTCGTGACTCCCGGTGCGAGCCGGTCGAGCTGACCAAATCCAACATCTTGATGCTCGGTCCCACCGGCTGCGGCAAGACCTACCTGGCCCAGACGCTGGCCAAGATGCTCAACGTGCCGTTCGCCATCGCGGACGCCACCGCGCTGACCGAAGCCGGTTACGTCGGCGAGGACGTCGAGAACATTCTGCTCAAGCTGATCCAGGCCGCCGACTACGACGTCAAGCGTGCCGAGACCGGCATCATCTACATCGACGAAGTGGACAAGATCGCCCGCAAGAGCGAGAACCCGTCGATCACTCGCGATGTCTCCGGCGAGGGCGTGCAGCAGGCCCTGCTGAAAATTCTGGAGGGCACGCAGGCGTCGGTTCCCCCGCAGGGCGGCCGCAAGCACCCGCACCAGGAGTTCATCCAGATCGACACCACCAACGTGCTGTTCATCGTCGCGGGTGCGTTCGCCGGCCTGGAGAAGATCATCTACGAGCGCGTCGGCAAGCGCGGCCTGGGCTTCGGCGCCGAGGTTCGCTCCAAGGCCGAGATCGACACCACCGATCACTTCGCCGACGTGATGCCCGAGGACCTGATCAAGTTCGGTCTGATCCCCGAGTTCATCGGCCGGCTCCCGGTCGTCGCCTCGGTCACCAACCTCGACATGGAGTCGCTGGTCAAGATCCTCTCGGAGCCCAAGAACGCGTTGGTCAAGCAGTACACGCGGCTCTTCGAGATGGACGGCGTGGAGCTGGAATTCAGCGACGACGCGCTCGAGGCGATCGCCGACCAGGCGATCCACCGCGGCACCGGCGCCCGCGGCTTGCGCGCCATCATGGAGGAAGTCCTGCTGCCGGTGATGTACGACATCCCGAGCCGCGACGACGTCGCCAAAGTGGTGGTCACCAAGGAGACCGTGCAGGACAACGTCTTGCCGACGATCGTGCCGCGCAAGCCGTCGCGCACCGAGCGCCGCGACAAGAGCGCCTAGCCAACACGGCTGTTGTGGTCGGGTAGTCCCGGCCAATTCCGGTGGGACGCCTGGATTGGCGTCCGAAGAACAACGCTCCGGACAACGGCCGATTACGGTTCGATATCGACGTGACCAAAACCACAGTTTTGTGTCGTACTCGTCGGTAGCCCTCGCTGACTACGTGTTTTGCTTAAGATATTGGTAAGTACGCGTAGCCCAGGACGTCCTTCCGACCCGAAAACCAGTGCAATAATTGGTACTGCCAGTCTCATACAATCGTGTGAGGGTGGGACTCCCTTTGACGGCGCGTAACCTGAAGCTTCGGCAGAGTGCCTGTCCGGTTAACAAATGGAAGGCGGAGACGTGGATTTGAACGGCAGTGGAGCCGGGTCAGATTCTCATGGCGGGTCCGCGGACCGTCAACGCCTGGAACAGGTCGTCATCCGATTCGCCGGTGACTCCGGCGACGGTATGCAGCTGACCGGTGACCGGTTCACCTCCGAGGCCGCGCTCTTCGGCAACGACCTCGCGACCCAGCCGAACTATCCCGCCGAGATCCGAGCCCCCGCAGGCACATTGCCCGGTGTCTCGTCATTCCAGATTCAAATCGCCGACTATGACATCCTGACCGCCGGCGACCGGCCCGACGTGCTCGTCGCGATGAACCCGGCCGCGTTGAAGGCCAACATCGGCGACCTGCCGCGCGGCGGAATGGTGATCGCGAACTCCGACGAATTCACCAAGCGCAACCTGACCAAGGTCGGTTACGTAGCAAATCCACTGGAGACCGACGAGCTGTCCGACTACGTGGTGCACTCCGTCGCGATGACCACGTTGACGCTCGGCGCCGTCGAGACGATCGGCGCGACCAAGAAAGACGGGCAGCGCGCCAAGAACATGTTCGCCCTCGGCCTGCTGTCATGGATGTACGGGCGACCGATCCAGACCAGCGAGAACTTCATCAGGGAGAAGTTCGTCCGTAAGCCCGACGTCGCCGAGGCCAACGTGCTTGCGCTCAAGGCGGGCTGGAACTACGGTGAAACCACCGAGGCCTTCGGCACCACGTATGAGGTGTCCCGGGCGACCTTGCCCACCGGTGAATACCGCCAGATCTCCGGCAACACCGCGCTGGCCTACGGCATCGTCGCGGCCGGCCAGCTGTCCGGCATTCAGGTCATGCTCGGCAGCTACCCGATCACTCCGGCGTCGGACATCCTGCACGAGCTGTCTAAGCACAAAAACTTCAACGTCATCACCTTCCAGGCCGAGGACGAGATCGGCGGTATCTGCGCCGCGATCGGTGCTTCCTACGGCGGCGCGTTGGGAGTGACCAGCACCTCCGGGCCGGGCATCTCGCTCAAGTCCGAGGCGCTCGGCCTGGCCGTGATGACCGAACTGCCGCTGCTGGTCATCGACGTGCAGCGAGGTGGACCGTCGACCGGTCTGCCCACCAAGACCGAGCAGGCCGACCTGCTGCAGGCGCTATACGGCCGCAACGGGGAGTCGCCGGTGGCGGTGCTGGCGCCGCGGTCGCCGTCCGACTGCTTTGAGACCGCGCTGGAGGCGGTGCGCATCGCGGTGTCCTACCACACGCCGGTGATCCTGCTGTCCGACGGCGCCATCGCCAACGGCTCGGAGCCGTGGAAGATCCCGGACGTCTCGACGCTGAAGCCGATCACGCATACCTTCGCCAAGCCCGACGAGCCCTTCCAGCCTTACGCGCGGGACCCGGAGACGCTGGCCCGCCAGTTCGCCGTTCCGGGCACGCCGGGTCTGGAACACCGGATCGGCGGCCTGGAGGCCGCAAACGGTTCGGGCGCAATCTCTTACGAGCCGGTCAACCACGACCTGATGGTTCGGCTGCGCCAGGCCAAGATCGACGGCATCTCGGTGCCCGACCTGGAGGTCGACGACCCGACCGGTGACGCCGAGCTGTTGCTGATCGGCTGGGGCAGCTCGTACGGTCCGATCGGTGAAGCCTGCCGGCGCGCGCGGCGCAAGGGCATCAAGGTCGCCCACGCCCACCTGCGTTATCTCAATCCGTTCCCCGCCAACCTCGGCGACGTGCTGCGTCGGTACCCGAGGGTGGTGGCACCGGAGATGAACCTGGGTCAGCTGGCGATGCTGCTGCGCGCCAAGTACCTGGTCGACGTGCAGTCGGTCACCAAGGTGCACGGCGTTGCCTTCCTCGCCGACGAGGTCGTACGGGTCATCCGCGGAGCACTGGCAGGATCACTGGCCGAGATCGAGCAAGACAAAGCGATGGTCGCCAGAATGGCGGCAGCAACGGTGGGAGCTAACGCATGACGCGCGACGCGACGATGCAGTGGGGGCACCGCCCGCTTGCGGGGGACGAAGCGATGAGGAGGAGCGGCGCTCGTGACTAACGCGATCAGCGGCGACCTGGCGGGCACGGACCTGGGCTTGACTCCGAGGTTGAAGAAGAACGACGGTGTGCCCACTTTGTCTGCTGAAGACCAGCCGCAGAAGGGCAAGGACTTCACCAGTGACCAAGAGGTCCGCTGGTGCCCGGGCTGCGGTGACTACGTCATCCTCAACACGATCCGCAACTTCCTGCCGGACCTCGGCCTGCGCCGCGAAAACATCGTGTTCATCAGCGGAATCGGCTGCTCCAGCCGCTTTCCCTACTACCTTGAGACCTACGGGTTCCACTCGATCCACGGCCGCGCGCCGGCGATCGCGACCGGCCTGGCGCTTTCTCGCGAGGACCTGTCGGTCTGGGTGGTCACCGGCGACGGCGACGCGCTGTCGATCGGCGGCAACCACCTGATCCACGCGCTGCGCCGCAATGTCAACATCACGATCCTGCTGTTCAACAACCGGATCTACGGGCTGACCAAGGGCCAGTACTCGCCGACGTCCGAGGTCGGCAAGATCACCAAGTCGACGCCGATGGGTTCCCTGGATCATCCGTTCAACCCGGTGTCGCTGGCGCTGGGCGCCGAGGCGACGTTCGTCGGTCGCGCGCTGGACTCCGACCGCGCCGGGCTGACCGAGGTGTTGCGCGGTGCCGCCGAGCACCGCGGTGCCTCAGTGGTCGAGATCCTGCAGGACTGCCCGATCTTCAACGACGGTTCGTTCGACGCGCTGCGCAAAGAGGGTGCCGAGGACCGGGTGATCAACGTGCGTCACGGTGAGCCAATTGTGTTCGGCGCCAACGGCGAATACTGCGTGGTGAAGTCGGGCTTCAGCCTCGAAGCCGCCAAGACCGCCGACGTGGCCGTCGAGGAGATCGTCAAGCACGACGCCCACACCGACGACCCGGCCTACGCGTTCGCGCTATCGCGGCTGTCGGATCAGAACCTCGATCACACCGTGCTGGGCATCTTCCGGGATGTCTCCCGGCCCACCTACGACGACGCGGCCCGTGCTCAGGTCGCCGCGGCCCGAGCCGCAACTCCGTACGACGCGGCCGCGCTGCAGTCTCTGCTGCGCGGGCGTGACACCTGGACCGTCGACTAAGGGGCTGCGCTCGTGTCCGATGCAATGTCATTGGCCGCAGTGGTACTCGCCGGAGGCGAATCGCGGCGCATGGGCCGCGACAAGGCCACCCTGCCGGGTCCCGGCGGAGCCGCCACGATGGCCGAGTATGTCGTCGGTGTCGTGGCGCAGCGTTGCGAGCCGGCATTCGTCGTCGCCGCCCCGGGCCAACCGTTGCCCAGGCTAGCGGCGGCGCACGTCATCCGTGACGAGATTCAGGGACTGGGGCCGCTGGCTGCGACCGGGCGAGGACTGCGCGCCGCCGCGGAGGCCGGTGCCCAATTCGCTTTCGTCTGCGCGGTCGACATGCCGCTGCTGACACCGGAATTGATCGACGACCTGATGGCGTTGGCCAGCAAGACCGACGCCGAAGTGATCGTGCCGTGGGACGGCCGCAGTCACTTCCTGGCCGCTGTGTACCGCACCGCTCTGGCCGACCGCATCGATGCGCTGGTGGCCGCCGGTGAGCGCAGGATGAGCGCCCTGATCGACGCGTCGGACGCCCAGCAGATCGTGCTGCCGGATTCGCGTGCGTTGACGAACGTCAACACCGACGCCGAGTTCCGCGCCCTGGTGCTCCCTGGCGCCTGATAGGGCCCGGCGTGTTTCGCCATTCGTGAGATTAATTGTTCGGTTTTATCTCAATTTATCGAGATAAACGCATCGCTTAAATGCTCGGTCAGTTAATCGTTTGTTCATCCTCGTTGTGATTCGAATGCCGGCAAATATCGTCCGGTTTGTGGAGTTATTGCCGTGTTGACCGGGATCGGGGCGCGCCAGGTGGAGCGGATCACATTGCGGCACAGCAGTTTTCGAGGACTGCTTGGCGCGTCGAGGAGGCCGGTCGCCGCCGGCGCGGTGATGCGGGCCGGGGAAGTAGCCATGTGAAATTCTCCAGCAAATTGCTTTTGTGCAAATGCGGGGCGGTGCGCACCGTACGGTCTGGTCCCTGGCGCCAGGGCGCGTCACATCGGCTGGGGCTGCGGCTCCTCCATGCGTATGTCTCGTTAAAGCCTTGATGCACTTCGTAACTCGGCTGAAACGATTGTCGAGACGCGTTTACGCGATCCTTACGTCCGTCGCTCCGGCGCCCTGCTCCTGCGTCGACGAACGGCGTTGTGGAAGAGCATGTTTGGGCTGCTAGAGACACATATTTGGGGGTACTTCGACTCGAGCTGAACCGATCAAGATCATTGTTGTGGCGCCACGCCATCGCCCTCGATCGGATGGTCTGGCGAGCGAACCGGCTAGCGGCTCAGCCGTCTGGCAAATGCGTGGCCCAGCTCACAAAATGTGCGTGATTCGAGTCACGATTACGCCATGATCTTGACCTGGGCGTTTGCAAAGAAAAGGCGCGGCTGACCTGCAACAATAATTCTCGGATCACTTCGTAATCTGCTCGTTATTGTTCCGAGATATCGGCGTGTCGGATATGACGAATGCTGCGCGGTCCCATACGGTGCCTTTTAGCCCGAAAGGGGTTAAACAAAATTTAATCCACATACCCGTGTGTGAGCGGGGCTGCGGACGGCCATCGCCGCCCGGCAGCCGGCAGCTTTGCGCCTGCTGGGCAGATCATGCCCTCGCTGTCGTGCCGAAACGAGACGGCACGGTCCAGAGCACCTATTTCCACATCACGAACCACCTAAACCCATCCGTGGGTTTGCTTTGGCGCGCGCGCTCGCGAAAGGAACGCTTTGAACAACGTCCGTAAGACGCTCATCCTCGCCGCCATCACAGGTTCGCTGGTGACGCTTCCGTCCGCCAGCGCGAGCGCGGATGTGCCCCCGCCGCCGGCTCCTGACGCCCCGGCGCCCGCCGCGCCGGTGGGCTTCGACGTTCCGCCGCCTCCGGCACCGGACGCCCCACCGCCCGCCCCCGTGGGCTTCGACCCGAACGTCCCGCCGCCTCCGGCGCCGGACGCTCCTCCGCCGCCGCCCGCCCCGGTGGGCTTTGACGCCCCGCCGCCTCCGGCACCGGACGCTCCGGCGCCGATCAAGGCGTACAGCGTGAACTGGGATGCCATCGCGCAGTGCGAGTCGGGTGGCAACTGGGGGATCAGCACCGGCAACGGCTTCGCCGGTGGCCTGCAGTTCACCTCGAGCACCTGGCGTGCCAACGGCGGGTCGGGTTCCCCGGCCGGCGCGAGCCGCGAAGAGCAGATCCGGGTGGCCGAGAACGTCCTGCACTCGCAGGGGATCGGCGCGTGGCCGGTCTGCGGCCGTCGCGGCTGACCTCAAGATGACAGAAAATGCCGGGCCGTTGTGCCCGGCATTTTCTGTTGAGCAAGCGGCGGGTACGCACGGCCACGGAGCAGCCGATGTCGATCCGGTACCGTCGCGACGATGACCGCATCGGGGCGTGAATTCGACATCGTGTTGTACGGGGCGACCGGCTTCGTCGGGAAGCTCACTGCCGAATACCTGGCACGCGCCGGAGCCGGTGCGCGCATCGCCCTGGCCGGCAGGTCGGCGGATCGCTTGCGCGCCGTCCGCGACAGCCTCGGGGAGGCCGCGCAGTCCTGGCCGGTGCTGAACGCCGACGCGGCGTCGCCCGCGACCCTGGACGAGATGGCCGCCCGCACCCAGGTCGTCGTCACCACGGTCGGGCCCTACGCCCGATACGGAATGCCGTTGGTGGCCGCTTGCGCCGCGGCGGGTACCGACTACGCGGATCTGACCGGCGAGCCGATGTTCATCCGCGAGGCCATCGACCTGTATCACAAGCAAGCCGCCGACAACGGTGCCCGCATCGTGCATTGCTGCGGATTCGATTCCGTCCCTTCGGATCTGACGGTGTACGCGCTGTACCGGACGGCACAAGACGACGGCACCGGCGAGCTTGGCGACACCAACTTCGTGATGCGCGCATTGATGGGTGGGTTCTCCGGCGGGACGGTCGCGTCGCTCATGGGCGTGCTGCGAGCCGCGTCCAGCGACTCGGGTGTCCGCAGCCTGCTCGTCGACCCGTACACGCTGAGCACTGATCGGGGCGCCGAACCCGAACTCGGTCGGCAGCCCGATCTGCCCTGGCGGCGCGGTCGCTACATCGCGCCGGAGCTGACCGGAGTCTGGACAGCCGGATTTCTGATGTCGGCGATCAACACCCGAATCGTGCGTCGTAGCAACGCATTACTGGATTGGGCATACGGCCGGCGCTTCCGCTACACCGAACACATGAGCCTGGGCTCGTCGCCGCTGGCGCCGGTGGCGTCGGCCATCATGGCCGGGATCGGCAACGCCTCGTTTGGACTGGGCAGTCGCTACTTCCGGCTGCTGCCGGGCGCGCTGGTGGACCGCATCACACCCAAACCCGGCACCGGTCCGAGTGCAAAAGCGCGCGACCGCGGCTTCTACCGGCTCGAGACGTACACCACCACAATTAGTGGTGCGCGCTATGTGGCGCGAATGGAGCAGCGGGGAGACCCCGGCTACAAGGCGACGGCGGTGTTGCTGGGGGAGTGCGGCCTGGCCCTCGCGCTGGACCGGGACAAGCTCACGGACCTGCGCGGTGTGCTCACTCCGGCGGCCGCGATGGGTGACGTTTTGCTGACCCGGCTGCCCGCTGCCGGCGTGTCGCTGCGGACCGAGCGGCTGGATTAAACCTGCTGTCACAACGGCTTTCGATCGGCACTGTATCGGACTAATGTCGTAGACGACTTGCCTGAACATCCGTGCATCGAGGTGGAGATCCCGATGGCCGGTCTCGATGATCTACGCGCAGATTCCCACAGCCGACCTAGCAAGCAGGCTCGGCGCCGACGAAGGCGAAGTCGACGCGGCAAGGGCGGCGGACTCGGCGACATCCTCGGTGGCCTGCTCGGCGGCACGAAGTAGCTAAGCGCCACATCACGTTTGGAGGCTTGTCCTCGATTTCTGATGGTTTCGATTGCGTCGAGGGAGGTATGCCAGCTCCGACCGATTTTCAGTGCGCGCCCACTCACCGGGCACCGGCAGACGCGTCCGGCGCCATTACGCCGGACTAGATGACGAGAGGGAAAAGCCATGTCAGACACGCTTACTGAAGGACAACAGTTGCAGCGGGGGCAATCGCTCGCCTCCAACAATGGGGCCTACACCCTGACGCTGCAAGACGACGGCAACCTCGTGCTGGCCGCGCGCGGCGAAGCGCTGTGGGCGACGGCGACCAACGGCCAAGACGTGCAGCGCGCCGAGGTGCAGCGGGACGGCAATTTCGTGCTCTACACGTCGGACAAGCCGGTTTGGCACACCGACACCAAGGGCAAGAAGGACGTCCGGCTCGTGCTTCAGGACGACTGCAACCTGGTGCTCTACGCCGCGGACGGACCGGCATGGTCCAGTCACACCGAGACCGACGGTCCGCCACCTCCGGCGCCGGCCGCCGAGCCCGCGGATGTGATGCCCGACACCGCACCCGTCGCCGAGGCCGCCCCGGAGCCGATGTCCGGGCCCGTCGGCGGCACCCCGGACCCCGCGCCGGACGCCGCTCCCGAGCCCACGCCGCGCACGTACACCGTCGTCTCCGGCGACACGATGTGGGCCATCGCGAAGCGGTTTTACGGTGACGGCAGCAAATATCAGGTGATCGCGGACGCGAGCGGCGTCACCGACCCAGACCTGATCCACCCCGGCCAGGTGCTCACGATTCCCTGATCGGGCGGCGGCGCCGAGAGTGACCGAGCACACGCGTGTTCGGGCGCTTACACGCGCGCCCGTCGCGGTTCCTAGAATTGACCGGTGACCGCCAGCCCCCGCTCCGCCGCCGACCTGCCCAAGTCGTGGGACCCCGGCGCGCAGGAGACGGCGATCTACCAGAAGTGGGTGGAAGCCGGTTACTTCAAGGCGGACCCGACTAGTTCCAGGCCCGGGTACTCGATTGTGCTGCCGCCGCCGAACGTCACGGGCAGCCTGCACATGGGCCACGCGCTGGAACACACGATGATGGACGCCCTGACCCGCCGCAAGCGCATGCAGGGATACGAGGTGTTGTGGCAGCCGGGGATGGATCACGCCGGCATCGCGACACAGAGCGTGGTGGAAAAGCAGCTCGCGGTCGACGGCAAAACCAAAGAGGACTTCGGTCGCGAGCTGTTCGTCGACAAGGTCTGGGATTGGAAGCACGAGTCCGGCGGCGCCATCGGCGGCCAGATGCGGCGCCTCGGTGACGGGGTCGATTGGGACCGCGACCGGTTCACGATGGACGAGGGCCTGTCCCGCGCGGTGCGCACGATCTTCAAGCGGCTCTACGACGCGGGGCTTATCTATCAGGCCGAGCGACTGGTCAACTGGTCGCCGGTGCTGGAAACGGCGATCTCGGATCTCGAGGTCAACTACCTCGACGTCGAGGGCGAACTGGTGTCGTTCCGGTATGGCTCGCTCGACGACTCGCAACCGCACATCGTGGTCGCCACCACTCGGGTCGAGACGATGCTCGGCGACACGGCGGTCGCGGTGCATCCCGACGACGAGCGCTACCGCCACCTGGTCGGCACCACGCTGCCGCACCCGTTCATCGATCGGCAGCTGATCATCGTCGCCGACGAGCACGTGGACCCCGAATTCGGTACCGGCGCAGTCAAAGTCACGCCCGCACACGACCCGAACGACTTCGAGATCGGGCTGCGCCACGAGTTGCCGATGATCTCGATCCTCGACACCAAGGGCCGGATCGTAGAAACCGGAACACAATTCGACGGCATGGACCGCTTCGAAGCTCGTGTCGCGGTTCGTGAGGCGCTGGCGGCGCAGGGCCGGGTGGTCGCGGAGAAGCGGCCCTACCTGCACAGCGTGGGGCACTCGGAGCGCAGTGGCGAACCGATCGAGCCCCGGCTGTCGCTGCAGTGGTGGGTCAGGGTGGAATCGCTGGCCAAGGCCGCCGGCGACGCGGTGCGAAACGGGGACACCGTGATTCACCCGGCCAGCCTGGAGCCGCGCTGGTTCGCCTGGGTAGACGACATGCACGATTGGTGCATCTCGCGACAGCTGTGGTGGGGTCACCGCATCCCGATCTGGTACGGACCCGACGGCGAAAAGGTGTGCGTCGGACCGGACGAGACCCCGCCACAGGGCTGGGAGCAAGACCCCGACGTGCTGGACACCTGGTTCTCGTCGGCGCTGTGGCCGTTCTCCACCCTGGGTTGGCCGTCGCAGACTCCCGAGCTGGAAAAGTTCTATCCGACAAGTGTTTTGGTGACCGGATACGACATCCTGTTCTTCTGGGTGGCGCGGATGATGATGTTCGGCACCTTCGTCGGCGGCGACGACGCGATCACCCTCGGCGGCGCCCGCGGCCCGCAGGTACCGTTCACCGACGTCTTCCTGCACGGGCTGATCCGCGACGAGTTCGGCCGCAAAATGAGCAAGTCCAAGGGCAACGTGATCGACCCGCTGGACTGGCTGGAGATGTTCGGGGCCGACGCGCTGCGGTTCACCCTCGCCCGTGGCGCCAGTCCCGGCGGCGACCTGTCCGTCGGCGAGGATGCCGTCCGGGCGTCACGCAACTTCGTCACCAAGCTGTTCAACGCCACCCGCTTCGCGTTACTCAACGGCGTGGCATGGCGCCCTGAAAAGACACTGCCGCCGGTCGGCGAGCTGACCGATGCCGACCGGTGGATCCTGGGGCGGTTGGAAGTGGTTCGCGCCGAAGTGGATTCGGCGTTCGACAGCTACGAGTTCAGCAGGGCCTGCGAGGCGCTCTATCACTTCGCGTGGGACGAATTCTGTGACTGGTATGTCGAAGTGGCGAAGGTGCAGCTCGCCGACGGGCTCACCCACACCACCGCGGTGCTGGCCGCGGGCCTCGACACGCTGCTGCGGTTGCTGCACCCGGTCATCCCGTTTGTTACCGAGGAGCTGTGGCAGGCGTTGACGGGAGAGGAGTCCCTGGTCATCGCCGAGTGGCCGAAGCCGTCCGGCATCAGCCTGGATCCTGTTGCGGTGCAGCGTGTCAGCGATATGCAGCGGCTGGTTACCGAGGTTCGCCGGTTCCGCAGCGACCAGGGTCTGGCGGACCGGCAGAAAGTGCCGGCCCGGCTGGCCGGTGTCGAGGACAGCGATCTGAGCACTCAGGTGTCCGCGGTGACCTCGCTGGCGTGGCTCACCGCGCCGGGCCCCGAGTTCAACCCGTCGGCATCCGTGGAAGTTCGGTTGAACGCCGGCACCGTCGTCGTCGAACTCGACACGTCGAGCACCATCGACGTCGCCGCCGAGCGCCGCCGCCTGGAGAAGGACTTGGCCGCAGCGCAGAAGGAATTGGCTTCCACCGCAGCCAAATTGGATAACCAGGACTTCCTGGCCAAGGCACCGGAACAGGTCGTCACCAAGATCCGCGATCGTCAACGCCTCGCCCAGGAGGAAACCGAGCGCATCAACACCAGGCTGGCCGGGATGCAATGACAGACGAGCCCGACTGGCTCGACGAACCTGGGGCCACCAGCTCTGCTCCGGTGCCGGATGAGGCTCCGACACCCGACGAGATCGCGTCGATGTTGCAGGTCGAGCATCTGCTGGACCAGCGTTGGCCCGAGACGAAAATCGAACCGAGTCTGACCCGTATCAGCGCCCTGATGGATCTGCTCGGCTCGCCGCAGCTCGGCTACCCATCGATCCACGTCGCGGGCACCAACGGTAAAACGTCGGTGGTGCGTATCATCGACGCACTGCTGACCGCGCTGCACCGGCGCACCGGCCGCACCACCAGCCCGCACCTGCAGTCGGCGATCGAACGCATCGCGATCGACGGAAAGCCAATCAGCCCAGCGCAATACGTGGCGACCTACCGGGAGATCGAGCCGTTCGTGCAGATGATCGACGCGCAGTCGCAGGCTGGTGTTTTCGGGGGGCAGGGCCCCCGTATGAGCAAGTTCGAGGTGTTGACCGCGATGGCATTCGCGGCCTTCGCCGATACGCCTGTCGAGGTCGCCGTCGTCGAGGTCGGCATGGGCGGTCGCTGGGATGCCACCAACGTGATCAACGCGCCCGTCGCGGTCATCACTCCGATCGGTATCGACCACGTCGAATACCTCGGTGAGGACATCGCGGGGATCGCCGGCGAGAAGGCGGGCATCATCACCAGAGCCCCGGAAGGCGCGCCCGACACCGTCGCGGTCATCGCGCGCCAAGTGCCGGAGGCGATGGAAGTGATTCTGGCGCAGTCTGTTCCGGCCGACGCAGCTGTCGCGCGTGAGGATTCGGAGTTCGCGGTGCTGGGCCGTCAGATCGCAATCGGCGGCCAGGTGCTGGAGCTGCAGGGCCTCGGCGGGGTGTACTCCGACATGTACCTGCCGCTGCACGGCGAGCACCAGGCGCACAACGCGGTGGTGGCGCTGGCGGCGGTCGAGGCCTTCTTCGGCGCTGGTGCGCAACGTCAGCTCGACGTCGAGGCGGTGCGGGCCGGTTTCGCGGCCGTCACCAGCCCGGGCCGGCTGGAACGCATGCGCAGCGCGCCAACGGTTTTCATCGACGCCGCGCACAATCCCGCCGGCGCGGCCGCGCTCGCGCAGACGCTGGACAGCGAATTCGACTTTCGCTACCTGGTCGGGGTCCTCAGCGTGATGGCCGACAAGGACGTCGACGGCATCCTGGCCGCGCTGGAGCCGGCGTTCGATTCCGTCGTCGTGACCCACAACGGGTCGCCGCGGGCACTGGATGTCGAGGCGCTGTCGCTGGCCGCCCAGCAGCGATTCGGGCCCGACCGGGTGCTGACCGCCGAAAATCTGCGCGACGCGATCGACGTCGCGACCGCGCTGGTCGACGATGCCGCCGCCGAGGGCGAAGCGGAAGAGTTTTCCGGCACCGGAATGGTGATCACCGGCTCGGTGTTCACCGCCGGGGCCGCGCGTACCTTGTTTGGTCGTGACCCCCAATGACCGATAGCGAGCAGAACCCGCCGCCTGCCGACCCCTGGAAGAGTTTCCGGGGCGTGATGGCCGCGACGCTGATCCTGGAGGCGATCGTGGTGCTGCTGGCGATCCCGGTGGTCGGCGCCGTCGGCGGCGGATTGACCTCGGTATCCCTGGGCTACCTGGTCAGCGTGGCCGGGCTGCTCATCGTGCTGTGCGGTGTGCAGGGCAGGCCCTGGGCGATTTGGGTTAACCTCAGCGTCCAGCTCGTCGTCCTGGCCGGGTTCGCGGTGTACCCGGGCGTCGGATTCATCGGTGTGCTGTTCGCCGGACTGTGGCTGCTGATCGCGTACTTCCGCGCCGAGGTCCGCCGGCGTCAGGGGCCAACGCCGCCGGGCTGAGTCGCGATTCTTTCGGTACGCTGACCGCCGTGACGGAACGGACCCTGGTTCTGATCAAGCCCGACGGCGTCGAACGGCGGCTGATCGGTGAGATCATCAGCCGCATCGAGCGCAAGGGCCTCGCGATCGTGGCGCTCGAGCTGCGCAGCGTAAGCAAAGAGCTGGCCACGCAGCACTACGCCGAGCACGACGGTAAGCCGTTCTTCGAGTCGCTACTCGACTTCATCACGTCGGGACCGGTGGTGGCGGCGATCGTCGAGGGACCGCGCGCCATTGCGGCGTTTCGGCAGCTCGCCGGTGGTACCGACCCGGTGGAGAAGGCCACTCCGGGCACAATCCGTGGCGATTTCGGGCTGGAAACGCAGCTGAATCTGGTGCACGGATCCGATTCGGTCGATTCGGCCAAGCGCGAAATCGCGCTATGGTTTCCGGGCGCTTAGGGCCCTAGACCCCCACCCCGTGGCCGGGGTTCCAGGTCAGGCTCGTTTGGGCCCGCGGCGTGATGTGGGATACTGACTGCGGGTGAACGTCGCCGGACCGGCGTCAGACACTCGAATGAAGACTTAGACAAGCGCGACCATTGCCAGCTCGCGATGTTGCGCGGCATGTCAGGCCGACATTCAGCACGGCGCCGAGTGGGTTCAAGCCGAGTCCCTCGGAGCAAGACCATCACAAGTCCGGGAGAAGTGACCCGGGCACATAGCGAAGCCCTCGCGTGGCCGCGTCGACATGACGCGCCCGGGGGCTTGAGGAGAATACGTGATAGACGGTGACCAAACTTCAGGTCCTTCACCTACGCCGGCTCAGGAAGACCTGCCGGATCGTTTGAGAGTCCACTCCCTGGCACGAGCGCTGGGAACCACCAGCAAGCGGGTGGTCGACGCGCTCAGCGCGCTGGACGGACGCATCCGCAGCGCGCATTCCGGTGTGGACTACGAGGACGCGATTCGGGTGCGTGATCTGCTGTCGCCCCGGCCCCCGGAGAACTTCGTGGCCTTCAGCAGCGCCGAGGTCGGCTCACCCGGGACATCCGAGGCTCGGGTGACGGTCGAGAACACGATCGACCGCCCCGCGTACATGCCGCTGTTCGTGGCGCCACAGCCCGTCGCGACCGACGTTCAAGCCCGCGCTGACGACAGCACCGACACCGACGCCGACGACGATTCCGATGACGGTGACGACGACGAGGAACAGGCCGATCGGCCGGCTAACCGGCGCCGCCGCCGGGGCCGGCGCGGCCGCGGCCGCGGCCGTGGCGACCAGGGCGGGCCCGACCAGGACGACGACGGTGACGGCGAGCAGCGCGGCCAGAAATCCGCTGACTCGGACGACGACTCTGACGACCCCGACGACCAGGACTCGGATGACTCCGACGACGACAACGGCGCCGATGACGGTTCGCCGGACGCCGCCACCCGGCGCCGTCGCAGGCGTCGTCGTCGCAAGTCGGGTTCGGGTGACGACAACGACGACAGCTCCGCACCGGACGATCCGCCGAACACCGTGGTGCACGAGCGAGCGCCGCGCGGCAAGGGCGGCTCCTCCGACGACGGCAGGGGCAACAACGGCTCGAGCAATGCCGAGATCAAGGGCATCGATGGGTCGACGCGGCTAGAGGCCAAGCGGCAGCGCCGGCGCGACGGACGCGACGCCGGACGGCGCCGCCCGCCCGTGCTCACCGAGGCCGAATTCCTGGCGCGCCGCGAGGCCGTCGAACGGGTCATGGTGGTGCGCGACCGGGTTCGCACCGACCCGCCGCACCCGGGTGCGCGCTACACACAGATCGCCGTGCTCGAAGACGGCATCGTCGTCGAGCATTTCGTGACGTCGGCGGCGTCGGCGTCGCTGGTCGGCAACATCTACCTCGGCATCGTGCAGAACGTGCTGCCCTCGATGGAGGCGGCCTTCGTCGACATCGGTCGCGGCCGCAACGGCGTGTTGTACGCCGGCGAGGTCAACTGGGAGGCCGCGGGGCTGGGCGGGGCCGAGCGCAAGATCGAGAAGGCGCTCAAGCCAGGCGATTATGTCGTCGTCCAGGTCAGCAAGGACCCGGTCGGCCACAAGGGCGCACGGTTGACCACCCAGGTCTCGCTGGCCGGCCGCTACCTGGTTTATGTGCCGGGCGCGTCGTCGACCGGGATCAGCCGCAAGCTGCCCGACACCGAACGCCAGCGTCTCAAGGAGATCCTGCGTGAGGTGGTGCCGTCCAACGCCGGCGTGATCATCCGGACCGCGTCCGAGGGTGTCAAAGAGGAGGACATCCGCCACGATGTCACCCGCCTGCAGGAGCGGTGGGAGCAGATCGAGGCCAAGGCGGGCGAGACCAAAGGCAAGGCCGCCGGCGCGGCGGTCGCGCTCTACGAAGAGCCCGACGTGTTGGTCAAGGTCATCCGCGACTTGTTCAACGAGGACTTCGCCGGTCTCATCGTCTCCGGCGACGACGCGTGGAACACCATCAACGACTATGTGAATTCCGTTGCGCCCGATCTGGTTTCGAAGCTCACGAAATACGAGCCCCCGGCCGGAGCGGAAGGGCAGCCCGGGCCGGACGTCTTCGCGGTGCACCGCATTGACGAGCAGCTGACCAAGGCGATGGAGCGCAAGGTGTGGCTGCCTTCGGGCGGCACGCTGGTCATCGACCGGACCGAGGCAATGACGGTGGTCGACGTCAACACCGGCAAGTTCACCGGATCCGGCGGCAACCTCGAGCAGACGGTCACCAAGAACAACCTCGAGGCGGCCGAGGAGATCGTGCGTCAGCTGCGGCTGCGTGACATCGGCGGCATCGTGGTCATCGACTTCATCGACATGGTGCTCGAGTCCAACCGCGACCTGGTGCTGCGCCGGCTCACCGAGTCGCTGGCCCGGGACCGCACCCGCCACCAGGTGTCCGAGGTGACATCGCTCGGCCTGGTGCAATTGACCCGCAAGCGCCTGGGAACCGGTCTGATCGAGGCGTTTTCGACGTCGTGCCCGAACTGCGGCGGTCGCGGGATCCTGCTGCACGCCGACCCGGTCGACTCGGCCCCGGCGAACGGGCGCAAGTCTGAGTCGGGCGGCGGCCGTCGCGGCAAGCGGTCGAAGAAGAACCGATCCGAAGAGCCCGCCGATCAGCCCGCCGTCGCCAAGGTGCCAGCGCATGCGCCGGGTGAGCATCCGATGTTCAAGGCGATGGCCACCCGCGACAACGGTGACGCCGACGAGGCCGGCGAGGACGTCGCCACCGAGATCGACGAGCAGACCCAGGTGGAGGGTCCCGCCGACCTCGAGGACGCCGACTCCGATGCCTTCGAGGACGACGACACCGATCAGGACACCGACGACGTCGATGAGGAGGACTCGGCCGACGAGGACCTCGACGACGAGGATCTCGACGATGACGACGAAGACCTCGACGACGACGAGGATCTCGACCTTGTCGATGAGGACGAGGATTTGGACGACGACGAGGATTCGGACGACGACGAGGACTCGGACGATGAAAACGGTTCGGCTAACGGGGCCGACGCCGACTCGGGCTTCGGACGTCCACGCCGCCGGCGCGCGGCGGGCCGGCCGGCAGGTCCGCCCATCCACGCTGACTAACCCGTCACGCGGCGGCGGCCTGGCGCGCGGGAGGCGGCTCTTCGTGGGGCTCGTCGATCATGGTTAGCTCGTCGAACGGGTCGCGATCGTGCAACACCGCGTCGAGCTTGGCCCGGTCGATGGTCTTGGTCCAGATGCCGACCAGGACCGTCGCGACGGCATTGCCGGAGAAGTTGGTGACCGCGCGGCCTTCCGACATGAACCGGTCGATCCCGACCAGCAACCCGGTGCCACCGAGCAGGTCGAGGCGATGCAGCCCTTCGGCCAGCGTTGCCAGGCCGGCACCGCTGATGCCCGCGGCGCCCTTGGACGCGACCATCATGTACAGCAATAGCCAGAGCTGGTCGTGCAAGCCCAGCGGATGGCCGAGTGCGTCGGCAATGAACAGGGTGGCCATGGTCAGGTAGATCGCGGTGCCGTCGAGGTTGAACGAATAGCCGATCGGCACCACCACGCCGACGGTGCCGCGGTCGATACCCAGGTGTTCCATCTTGGCGATCAGTCGCGGCAGCGCCGGCTCCGAGGAGGAGGTCGCGAAGATCAGCAGGTATTCGCGGGCCAGGTAGCGCACCAGCCGGAAGATCGACACTCCCGACCCGACCCGCAGCAGCACGCCGAGCACACCGAAGACGAACACCGCGCAGGTCAGATAGAACGCGCCGACCATCAGCGACAGGCTCATGATCGCGCGCCAGCCCGTAGAGCCCACGACGTTGGCGATCGCGCCGAATGCCCCGACCGGCGCCAGCCACAGCACCATCCCGAGCACCTTGAATACCAGCTTCTGCAGGTGGCCGATACCGACCAGGATGGGTTCGCCCGCCGTGCCCATCGACTGGATCGCAAAGCCGACCAACAACGCGACGAATAGCGCCTGCAGCACGTTGCCTTCGGTCAAAGCGGTCAGCAGCGACGTCGGGACGACGTGGTGAATGAGATCGGCGAAGCCGCCGGGGTGGTCCACGTGTTCGACAGGTGGGGCGCTCACTGCCAGCGCGCCATCGGGCCGGTGTAACCGGCTGCCCAGCTGCAACAGGTTGCCCACCACCAGCCCGATGCCCAGCGCCGCCGAGGAGACGACCAGAAAGACGCCGAATGCCAGCGCCCCGATCTTCCCGATCGCCTGGGCTTTGCCCATGCTGCCAATGCCCAGCACGATCGTGCAGAAGACGATCGGCGAGACCAACATCTTCATCAGGCTGAGGAACATCGTGCCGAGTAGCCCGACGCTCTTGCCGGCCTCGGGTGCGGCCAACCCGACGATCACACCGACCACGACGGCGGCGGCGACCGCGAAATACAGCCAACGGGTGCGGTCAAGGCGGTTGCTGGCCGTCGGCATCGACAGATTCTACGTGGACGGCCCGCCGTCGGGAGTTAGCTAAAAGGTAACAAACACCTGAACAGAGCGATTCTTGTCGTTGCCAGGTTCCATCTCGGGTGACCGTGGATCAGGCCTGGAGCCTGCCGCGGCTCGCCCGGGTGCTGGTTTGACCCTGTAGCCGCTGGTCACGTACCCTTGGACAGTTGTCGTCACGCCGGGCAGCTGACTTCGGCGGACGACAGGCGGGAAGATTCTCCCGCTCCCCAGACCCACCACGCGCATCGCAGTTTGCACGCGCGCGGAAGACGTAAGGAAGAGGCAGGAGCAACGATGGCGACCTACGCAATCGTCAAGACCGGTGGCAAGCAGTACAAGGTTGCCGTCGGTGACGTGGTCAAGGTCGAGAAGCTCGAATCCGAGCCCGGCGCCCAGGTGTCGCTGCCGGTGGCGCTGGTGGTTGACGGTGCGACCGTCACTTCCGACGCTGCCGCGCTGGCCAAGGTAGCCGTGACCGGCGAGGTGCTCGAGCACACCAAGGGCCCGAAGATCCGTATCCACAAGTTCAAGAACAAGACCGGCTACCACAAGCGCCAGGGTCACCGACAGCGGTTGACGGTCCTGAAGGTCACCGGAATCGCGTGACGAGCCGTCCGGCGAAGAACAGACAAGAACCGACAGCACTGAGCGGAGGCTCATAGACATGGCACACAAGAAGGGCGCTTCCAGCTCGCGCAACGGTCGCGACTCCGCCGCTCAGCGGCTGGGCGTCAAGCGATTCGGCGGCCAGATCGTCAAGGCCGGCGAAATCATCGTCCGCCAGCGTGGCACCCACATCCACCCCGGCGTCAACGTCGGCCGTGGCGGGGATGACACGTTGTTCGCCAAGGAAGCCGGCGCCGTCGAGTTCGGCGTCAAGCGCGGACGTAAGACCGTCAACATCATCGCAGCCGGGCAGACCACCGACTGAGGTCGCTGCGCCCGTGCATGCGGGTAGCTGAGAGGACCCCCGATGCCTCGGTTTGTCGATCGAGTCGTCATCCACGCCCGAGCGGGCTCCGGCGGTAACGGCTGCGCCTCGGTTCATCGCGAGAAGTTCAAGCCGCTCGGCGGCCCCGACGGCGGGAATGGCGGCCGCGGCGGCAGCATCGTCTTTGTTGTGGATCCCGCCGTCCACACGCTGCTGGATTACCATTTCCGCCCGCACGTCACCGCTCCCAACGGCAAGCAGGGGGCGGGCAGCAACCGCGACGGCGCATCCGGTGCGGATCTGGAAGTCAAGGTCCCCGACGGCACCGTCGTGCTGGACGAAAACGGCCGCCTGCTAGCCGATTTGGTCGGTGCGGGCACCCGCTTCGAAGCGGCCGCGGGCGGCCGTGGTGGGCTGGGCAACGCGGCGCTCGCCTCCCGTGCGCGCAAGGCACCCGGCTTCGCGCTGCTGGGCGAGCCAGGCCAGGCCCGCGACCTCACCCTCGAGCTCAAGACCGTCGCGGATGCCGGGCTGGTCGGCTTTCCGTCGGCGGGCAAGTCGTCGCTGGTATCGGTGATCTCGGCGGCCAAACCCAAGGTCGCCGACTATCCGTTCACCACACTGGTTCCCAATCTCGGCGTCGTCTCGGCCGGCGAGCAGTCGTTCACCGTGGCCGACGTGCCCGGCTTGATCCCGGGCGCGTCGCAAGGCCGCGGCCTGGGGCTGGATTTCCTGCGCCACATCGAGCGATGCGCGGTGCTGGTGCATGTCGTCGACTGCGCCACCGCCGAGCCCGGCCGCGACCCGATCTCCGACATCGACGCGCTGGAAGCCGAACTCGCCGCCTACACGCCGACTCTGCAAGGCGATACTGCGCTGGTCGACCTGGCCGAGCGGCCGCGGGCGGTGGTACTCAACAAGATTGACGTACCCGAGGCGCGTGAGCTTGCCGAGTTCGTCCGCGACGAGATCGCCGAGCGCGGCTGGCCGGTGTTCCTGGTGTCGACAGTAACTCGGGAAGGGTTGCAGCCGTTGATCTTTGGGCTGCAGAAGATGATATCGGAGTACAACGCCTCGCGACCGGCGCCGGTAGCGCGACGCCCGGTGATCCGCCCGGTGCCCGTGGATGACAGCGGTTTCACCGTCGAGCCCGACGGGGAAGGCGGTTTCGTGGTCACCGGGGCCCGGCCCGAGCGCTGGATCGGCCAGACCAATTTCGACAACGACGAAGCGGTGGGCTATCTGGCCGACCGCCTCGCGCGCCTAGGCGTCGAGGAGGAGCTGTTGCGGCTGGGCGCACGGCCCGGCTGCGCGGTGACCATCGGCGAGATGACATTCGACTGGGAGCCGCAAACACCAGCGGGCCAACAGGTTCCGCTGACGGGCCGCGGCACCGACGTACGGCTGGAACGCACCGAGCGCATCGGCGCCGACGAACGCAAGGCCGCCCGGCGTCGGCGGCGCGAACGCGGTGACGAGCTTTGAGTGCCCATCGCGAAGCCATCCGCACCGCTCGCAGTCTGGTCGTCAAGATTGGGACCAACGCGCTGACCACACCGTCCGGGGTGTTCGACGGGGGCCGGCTGGCCGGCCTGGCCGATGCGATCGAGGCGCGCATGAAGGCGGGCACAGACGTCGTCATCGTGTCCTCGGGTGCTATCGCCGCCGGCATCGAGCCGCTCGGATTATCCCGTCGTCCAAAGGACTTGGCGACCAAGCAGGCCGCGGCCAGCGTGGGCCAGGTCGCGCTGGTGAACGCGTGGAGTGCCGCGTTCGCTCGCTACGGTCGTACGGTCGGGCAGGTACTGCTGACCGCGCATGACATTTCGATGCGGGCCCAGCACACCAACGCCCAGCGCACCCTGGACCGGTTGCGCGCGCTGCGGGCGGTGGCGATCGTCAACGAAAACGACACGGTGGCCACCAACGAGATCCGGTTCGGCGATAACGACCGCCTGTCGGCGCTGGTGGCTCACCTGGTGGGCGCCGAGGCGCTGGTGCTGCTCTCCGACATCGACGGCCTCTACGACAAGGATCCGCGAAAGACCAAGGGAGCCCACTTCATTCCCGAGGTGGCCGCATCGTCGGACCTTGTCGGTGTGGTGGCCGGTCCGGGCAGCGCGTTGGGCACCGGCGGCATGGCGTCGAAGATGTCCTCGGCGCTGCTGGCCGCCGATGCCGGGGTGCCGGTGCTGCTGGCCGCGGCGTCGGATGCCGCGACGGCGCTCACGGACGCCTCGTCGGGCACGGTGTTCGCCGCCCGGCCCGCGCGGATGTCGGCCCGCCGGTTCTGGGTGCGCTATGCCGCCGAGTCCACCGGTTCGCTCAGCCTCGACGCGGGCGCAGTGCGTGCGGTGGTGCAGCAACGCCGCTCCCTGCTGGCCGCCGGCATCACTGCGGTGACGGGCCGGTTCTACGGGGGCGACGTCGTCGAATTGCACGGACCGGACGCGACCATGGTGGCCCGCGGCGTGGTCGCCTACGACGCGGCCGAGCTGGCGACCATGATGGGACGGTCGACCTCCGAGCTGCCCGACGAGCTGCGCCGGCCCGCGGTGCATGCCGACGACCTGGTCGCCGTCTGACGCATCAGGGCGCTGACAGCGGCTTGAGATACAAAGTGGCCCAGATGATTTCGGACAACGTCGTGGCCAGTTCGGCGTCATAGGAGCTCGGCGCGCCCGGCAGATTCTGCTGGCACGCCCGCTCGGCCATCCACGTCAAAGCGCTGGCCGTGGTGGCCGCGGATAGCTCCGGGCGGATCGAACCGTCGGCCTGGCCCTCGTCGATCACGCGGGTCAATCGCCCGGTGATCGCGGTCAACAGATTGCGGTACGTCGCGCCGACTACCGGGTCGTAGCCCGACATTTCGTTCAGCGCGACGAGCACCGGCTGATGGCGGCGATAGCTGGCCACCAGGCTCGTCATGGCCGCGCGCACATCGGCCGGATCGTGGCGTCCCGCTACGCTCCACCACCGATTCGCGCTTTCAGCCAGATCGGCGAACACCTGGCCGGCGAGCCGGCGCAGCAGGTGGCCCTTGTCCTCGAAGTAGATGTAGAAGCTCGCCCGCGAGATCCCGGCCTCCGTCGACAGCCGGTCCACGCTGAGCTCGGTGAAACTGGCCCCGCCGAGCATCAGCCGCTCGGTGGCGTCGAGCAGGCGGCGCTCCATCTCCTCACGCCGCTGCTGGCGCGACTGCTCGCGCCTGGGCTGCGGCTTGCGGGTAACCGAGGGCATTTGCCGAGCATAACCGACATTTCAACATCTTGACTAGACATAGTGTCTAGGCATAATGTTCGACGCAGTTTGATGACGTGATGGAGGGCAAACGATGGCAGTACTGACCGGGCGGTCCGGCCGTCCACGCGCCTACGACGCGATTGATCTGTCCTCGCGCGAGTTCTGGTCGACGACGGCCGCCGACCGGGAGCGCTCGTTTGCGGTGTTGCGGGCCGAGCGGCCGGTGAGCTGGCATCCCCCCGTCCAAGACGCCCTGATGCCGGACCCCGACGACCCCGGCTATTGGGCGGTCACCCGGCGCGCGGACATCGTCACGGTCAGCCGCGACAGCGACGCCTTCCTGTCCGGCCAGGGGGTGATGTTCGAGAGCATTCCGGTGGAGCTGCTCGAGGCGTCCCAGTCGTTCCTGGCGATGGACCCGCCGCGGCACACCAAGCTGCGCAAGCTCGCCCACGCCGCGTTCACGCCGCGGCAGGTCCGCCGCATCGAGGAATCGATCCAGGCGAACGCGAAGACGATCGTGGCGGAGCTCCGCGACGCCGGCAGCGGCGCGGATTTCGTCGACCTCTGCGCCAAGGAGCTGCCCATCCGCACGCTGTCGGACATGGTGGGCATCCCGGAGTCCGAGCGCGAGCGCATGGCCCACGCCACCGACGCGCTGGTGTCGTGGGCCGACCCCGACTTTCTCAATGGGCGCCCCGCACTGGAGGTCATCTTCGAACAGCAGATGTACCTGCACCAGGTCGTCGGCACGCTGGCCGCGCAGCGCCGCGAGAAGCCGGGCGAAGACCTCATCAGCAGCCTGGTGCATGCCGAGGTGGACGGCGACCGGTTGACCGACGCGGAGGTGGCCGCGTTCTTTGTGTTGCTTTCGGTGGCGGGCAATGACACCACGCGTCAGACCATGAGCCACACCATGAAAGCGCTCACTGACTTCCCGGACCAAAGAGCTTGGCTGCTAGCTGATTACGAGAACAGGATCGGCGTGGCGGTTGAGGAGTTCGTTCGTTGGGCGACACCGGTCATGACCTTCCGCCGCACGGCGGCAACCGATTTCGAGCTCGGCGGCCAGAGGATCGCGGCGGGCGAGAAGGTGGTGATGTTCTATTCGTCGGGCAACTGGGACACCGATGCCTTCCAGCACCCGGATCAATTCCAGTTGGGCCGCAGCCCCAATTCCCATGTCGGATTCGGCGGCGGCGGACTGCATTTCTGCCTCGGTGCCCACGTGGCGCGCGCGCAACTGCGCGCCTTCTTCGGTGAGCTGCTGCGTCAGCTGCCCGACATTCAGGCGAGCGAGGCGACGTACGTGGCGGGTAACTTCGTGCACGCCGTGCGCAGCCTGCCCTGCACGTTTTAGTGCAGGGCCAGCGGCGCCAGCTCGTCGGCAAGCAGCACCAGCAGTTCCGAGCACCCGCCGTCGAGTTTGACGGTGGCCAGTTCGTCACCGCGGGTGGGTCCGCGGTTGACGATGGCGACCGGGATGCCGCGTGCGGCAGCGTGCCGCACGAATCGGTAGCCGGAGAATACGGTCAGCGAAGATCCAGCGACCAGCAGCGCGTCCGACTCATCAATCAGTGAAAAAGCTTGTATCACAGTATCTTTAGGAACGCTTTCGCCGAAGTAGACGATGTCGGGCTTGAGCATGCCGGTGCAGCGCGGACAGTCCAGATAGTGAAATGACGTGGTATCGGCGACGACGGCGTCGGCGTCGGGTGCCACCGCCAGGCCACCGATGGCCTCGGCGCGTTCGATGAATCCCGGGTTGAGTGCCTCGAGTTCGTCGGCCAACGCGGCGCGACTCGTGGTGTGGCCGCAGCTCAGGCAGATCACCTGCGCGTAGGTGCCGTGCAGATTGATCACGTTGGCACTGCCGGCCTTGGTGTGCAGCAGATCGACGTTTTGGGTGACCACGCCGGTCACCACCCCGGCAAGCTCTAGCGCGGCCAGCGCCCGATGCCCCGCATTCGGCTGCGTCGCGTCCATGTGCCGCCAGCCCACGTGGTTTCGGGCCCAGTACCGCTGCCGGAACGCCGGATCCGAGGTGAACTGACGAATCGTCATCGGGTTACTTGGTGGCGAATCTGGTCCCCGGTAGTCGGGAATGCCCGAGTCGGTGGAAATCCCCGCGCCGGTCAGCACCGCGATCCGGCGTCCAGCCAACAGCGCGACCAGTTCCGGAGATTCGGGTTGGCGAGGCACGTATTCGAGAGTACGGGCCCATCAACCAGCGATGCCGACGCCAGTGGGGTAGTCGACTACTCATCCCGGTAGTGCGGGCGCGTACCGATAATTGACGCCTCTGCACGGAAAGGCGGGATCATGTCCGAATCCCAGTCGCCGCGGGTGGAAACCTGCGACCTTTGCATCATCGGAGCCGGCATCGCCGGGCTGAACGCTCTGTTCGCGGCCAGCCGGTACCTGTCGCGGGACCAGAAGGTGATCCTGCTCGATCGTCGGCCGCGCCCGGGCGGCATGTGGGTCGATGTGTATTCGTATGTGCGCCTGCATCAACCGCATCCGATGTTTACCGCGGGAAACATCGAGTGGACCCTCAACCAGGACCGCGCTCACCTGGCGACCAAAAGGGAGGTGCTCGATCACCTTCGGTACTGCGTCGACGTGATCGCCGAACGCGTGCCGGTCGACGAGTACTTCGGCTGGGAATTCGAGTCTCAGGAGGAAGCGAACGGAGTCGTGCGGGCCACCTGTCGGGCTGCTGACGGCCGGATGCTCGTGGTGGAGGCCAAGCGATTGATCAAGGCGTTTGGTCTAGCAGTCACGCCCAACCAACCTCTGGACATCTCCAGCAAACGGGTCCATTCGGTGTCGCCTGACTATTGCGACATCCGGTCGGGCGACATCAGGGAAAGCCGTGCGCCGGTGTGGATCATCGGTGGCGGGAAGACCGCGATGGACACCGCTCACGCACTGATTACGGCCTACCCCGGTCGCGAGGTCAATCTGGTCGCCGGCCGAGGAACATTCTTCTCCAGCCGCGACCGGCTCTTACCGAGTGGCTCCCGGAGGTGGTGGACGGGCGCCGTGCCGAGCACTGTTGCCGCCCAGCTGAGTCGCCGGTTCGACGGCACGAACGAATCGGAGGTCCAGGATTGGTACCGCGCAACCTATGGGACGTTCTTGACGCCGCAATCGGACAACTTTGTGTTGGGGGTGTTGTCGGAGGCGGAGAACGACACGATCTCCGCCGGTCTCAACGATGTCGTCATGGACTATCTCGAAGATGTCGTCGATTGCAACGGCACGACCGAGTTGCTACTCCGAAGCGGGTCGACGAAGACGATCGAGCCGGGCAGCTGGGTGGTCAACTGCACGGGATACCTCAAAGTCACCGATGGACACCCGTACGAGCCCTACGTTTCGCCCAGTGGCGCAGTCGTTTCGATCAATGTGCGCTCGGCTGTCCTGCATCTGCCCGCATTCATGGGGTACTTCCTGGGTCATCTGCTGTTCTTGGACAAGCTCCGGGAGATCCCACTTTATGAACTCGACTGGCAGGGACTCAGGGACAAGGCGCCGATGGCATTCCCATATGTGCTTTTCGCGCTCGTCCAGCACAACCTCAGCCTGATCTATGACAACGTCCCACGAGCTGTGTTCAGCGAGAACTGTCTTGATTTCGACAAGTGGTACCCGCTGCCGCGCCGCTTGCCGGGCCTGGCACGGTTCGTGTTGACACACCGCCGCGAACGCGAGCGGCAGCGCCGTGTTCTCAATACGGTGCGGGAGCGATTCGACATCCGTTGCGGGCCAATCAGTGAGCAACGCATATCGCGCGCCAAAATGTACCGGTGAGAGTTCGGCGGTGCCCGGCCGCCCCATCGGGGCAGCGCGGGGAATATGTTGGCACATCGAATATTTCGCGGTCTCGTTGATTCACGGCAGCGGAAAGCGACTCGCTGCGGGGCATTTCAGGGGATGAGGATGTAGCTCATTCCCGGGCCCTGTGCGACGCTGCGCGTGTCGAACTGGTGGAAGCCCGTGGTCCGGAATCCGTTGGCCGCGGTGGCCCCGGCACCCATGTTCGTTTCGGTGATCGTGATGTGGTTGCCGTTGACGGCGTCGACCCAGGCGACGTGTCCGACTCCGCCGACGAGCGCGCTGCTGAAGACCACGATGGAGTGGGGCTGCGCTTCGTCCACGACCGTCCAGCCTGCCGCTTGGGCTTGGTTAGCCCAGTCCTCGGCGTTTCCGGTGAGCGCTCTGATGTAGTAGCCGGTATGGGCGTGTATCTGTTCTTGGGCGCCCCACGTGCAGTACCCCTCGTAGTCGCCGCTAAATGGGTTGTGGTCGATCGTGCGGCCTACGCTTGCTGCCGGATCTCCGTTGGCCGGTGGCGGAGCCATTGACGCTCCCAGCGAAAGTGCGCTACTCACGGCGACTGCGGCCATAATTGCGCTGCGCTTCATACGCGTCCTCTCGCCGGCCCATCAACCCGTTACCTTCCTGTTATCGCGGCGAGATCAGAATTCGTTTCACGACGTCGGCTTCGACCGGTCAGTCGCCGGTGCGTTCGAATTTCACGTTTTCGTCATATGAGCCCGCACAGCTATCGGTGCCGCTTACCTGCTTGTGGCCGTGTCCGGTCAACAGCGCGATCGGGTCTTGCGGTGGCTGCGGTAAGGGAAATTCCCAATGGAAGGTCGTCGTGTCCCTTGTTTCCGATTTTTCGCAGGTCCGCTTGGTGTCAAGGTTGAAAACCCATTGACCGTTCGAAAAGTGGTAGATGTCGTACCCGACCTTGCTGATGCAGCGTTCGCCCGTGCGCAGGCAGTCCGTCGTAACAATGGGTTCCCAGGTGCCCGTTTTGTGAGTGTCGAGCGGCGTCTGCGTCGCGTGGTAGCGGCCGTGGAATGCGGTGGCCGGGGACCCGACAGGTGCAGGTTGGCTGGCCGGGTCCGGCAGCGTGTTGACATCAACGTCGCCGATCCGGGTGAAGGTGACGGTGCGCTCGGTCTCGCACTCAGGGGGCCCCGTGGCACGATACTGGCCGCCGATTGTTCCGTCGGGGCGCTGTTGAAGCGTGATGACCGTCCAGTATTCGGCGGGGAACTGGCAGCCGTCGAAGCCCGACACGCCCGGTGGCGGCGAGGCTACCGGGTATGCGCCGACCGCACGCCATTGGCCGCCAACGTCATCGAAGATAAATGACGACTGCAGAGTGGCTCCCCCCGTGGCCGTCGCCATTGCCACACAGCCCGTGGGGCGGCATGCCGAACGGACCGACCACTGCCCGGTTGACGGCGTCCCTCCGTCATCCGGCTTCCCATGGGTGGCCGAGGGACCGAAGTCGGCGCGATACACGCCCGTGAATGGCCCGGTGTTTGGAGCTGCGACCGGCTTCGGGTTATCGGGTGGCTTGTCGGAGGACCCGACGTTGGTGAACGCCATGACGAGTACGACGACGACCGCCGCGACCGCCGCCACGCCGCCCGCCAGCGCGATCCGCCGGCGTTTCTGGCTTCGTCCATCCGCAGCGGGTGGCGTCGAAGGCGAGGTGGCGTCGGTCTGGGGACCGAACTGGGTGGGCGCCGTCGAAGACGCGTAAGCGGTCGCCGGCAGGTGGGGATCTGGCGCCCGCATGGTGGCCGGCTGCGCGGCCGCGGCCAACGGGTGCCCAATGCGGTCGGTGACCGCGTCGCGAGCGGCGTTGGCCAACTCCACCGTGGTCGCATAACGCTGTTCAGGATCTTTGGCCATGCCGGTGGCGATCACCTCGTCGACCTCTACCGGCACGTCGGGTTGGGTGGTTGAGGGTCGAGGCGGCGGGGTGTGCAGATGTGCGGTAATCAGGTGCGCCGCCGAGCTACCGGGAAAAGGCGGCTGCCCGGTGAGAGATTCATAGAGCACACACGCCAACGAGTAGATGTCGGCGCGGGCGTCTTCGTGCGCGGTGGCGTCCAGACGCTCGGGTGCAATGTATTGGAAGGTGCCAATTGTGTCGCCGGACTTGGTCATTCGTGTTTCTTCGATCGCGCGGGCGATACCGAAGTCGATCAGGTAGGCGAAATCATCGTGGTCCAGCAGGATATTGGAGGGCTTGATGTCGCGGTGCAGCAGCCCAACCCGGTGGGCCGCCTGCAGGGCATTGGCGACCTGCTCGATGATGCGTACCGCGCGTACCGGATCCAACGGCCCGTCGGCCAGGACGCTCTGCAGATCGCGACCCTCGATGAGCCGCATATCGACATAGAGCTGGCCGTCGATTTCGCCGTAGTTATGAATCGGGATGACGTGTGGGTTGTTCAGTCGGGCCGCGGCGTGGGCTTCCCGGCGGAAACGCTGTTGGAACTCCTCATCGTCAGACAAGAACGCGGGCAAGAGTTTGATCGCGACAATGCGGTCGGTGCCGGTGTCGTGAGCGCGCCACACCTCGCCCATGCCGCCGCGACCCAACAACTCCACCAAGCGATATCGCCCGAACGGGGTCCCATCCATTTCAGCCTCCCGGCAGCCACGGTCGAGAACACGATAAGTCGGGCGACGGCCTCGTACCCAGGAAATGCAATTCCCGAACCTCGGTGTTTAAGGCCATTCTCATTCCTGGGTCATAGAAAATCGGGTGCGAGGTCGGCGTCCTAGCGCCTCATCGAAGGCGGAGCGGCCGGATCACCAATTGCGATCCCGTTCGCTACTCAGGAATCATCAAGGCATGTCCGTGGTCCGTGCAGGCCTGGCCGAGGGGTTCTACTTTGGCGAGGACGCGGTGTTGTTGGCCTTGGATGTCGAGGGGTTGAGTGCCTTCCTTGTAGCGCAGATTCACGCACAGGAAGAGGGGTCGTCGCGGCTAGACGTCGACGGAACGATTCACCAGTTCCTCATCGAGGGCACTGCGTCCGACATTGAGTTCTATGATGATGACGGCAGAGCGGTGTGGCACCTCAGCGACGCCAAGGCGCAAGAAATTATCGAGCTGTTGACAGACATGAGTCAGCACCCTGGCAGGGGTCACTATTACGTCGATATGTTCACACCCGCAGGGACACTGGTGATTTCGCTCAACGAGTACACCTAGCGGCGGATTGTGCAGCTACCCCTGCTCGTCAACGTGCTCGGGAACCAGCAGGCTTCCGTCGATGCCGTGGCGATTGATCTTCCGCTGGACGGAGCGCAGTAACGGCGCTGCTGCGTCGTCGCGGAAGTTAGTCGCAAAGTCCAGCCCGGAGCCAACCAGGGTGCTTACCCAGGAAACTTCAGTGAGGAAGACAGCGCGGGCCCAGTTGAGCTTGGACAAAGGCTGATGCTGCCCAATGGCGTTCAGGAGCTGTTCGATAAGGGCGTAAAACGTTGCGCGGTCTGCCAGACCCAAAGCTCGGGTCATTACGGATTTGTACTGAATCGAACCGCCATATTCGTTGATGCCGTGAAACAACAGCCGACGCTCATCCTCAGTTAGCTCGATGTCGATGAGCTCCGTCGCGGTCATAGTCTCAGCCTAACGATGTGTCCGGGGATCAATGGTGATCGTCTTCCCAGGGTTCTTCGGCGGCGTCGCCGAGCACGTGGGGTCCGTGCCAGTGCGGGGGTGGTGCCAAAGTGGGTCCAAAGGGTGCGCCGGGTCCACCGGCAATCATCGGTCCTTCCTTAATTGAGGGCGCTGCCGGCGTGGGGCCGGTGCGCCAAGTTCACGGTGGGGAGTTGGGCTGCTTGCGTTGCTCCCCAATCTATTTGGGTGGACAGCCCGACCCTATTCGACTCTTACCCGAGGCAGTCCGCCGCCGACGTCAGCTCCGCAGACATGTTGCTTTCCATCATCTTGCATGCCGCCGCGCCGAGTTCTTCGTCGATGTGGGCGACGGCATCCGTGGGAATGACGACCTGAAAATGGCGC
The DNA here is from genome assembly GCF_036409155.1 of Mycobacterium sp. 050128. Classification (NCBI taxonomy): domain Bacteria; kingdom Bacillati; phylum Actinomycetota; class Actinomycetes; order Mycobacteriales; family Mycobacteriaceae; genus Mycobacterium; species Mycobacterium sp. 050128. The sequence continues at coordinate 3,501,347 of NZ_JAZGLW010000001.1, forward strand.
ACATAGGCATCCAGCGCGCTGTAGAGGATGCACTGCTCGGTGACCTGTCCGGTCAGAACCAACCGCTCGGTGCCGAGGCGATTGAGTAGGTACGCCAGTGACGTCGAATAGAACGCGCTGTGGCGGACCTTGGTCAGTAGCCGGCTACCCTTGGCCGGCACGATCGGCTCCACCAGGTCGGGCCGGGCGCCGTGGCACGCGGATTCGACGAGGTCGGTGAACTCGGCGGTGAAGTCGCCGTAGTTGTCGTTGACATAGATCAGGTCTACGTCGTCGGATTCACGCGCGCGACGCACCAAATCGGTCAGCGGATCGATGATCTTGTCGACATTGGGTATCAGTGCGTCAGCGTCGGGATGCTGATAGCTGTTCATCATGTCGACCACCAAGACTGCGGTATCACTCATGCCGAGGTGATACCCGGCGCATGCTTGTTGACACTGATCAGGCGACAATGGAAGGGCGATGGACTTTTACAACAGCTACCGCCACGGATTCGTCCGGGTTGCCGCGTGCACGCACCACACCACGATCGGCGACCCGGCGGCCAACGCGGCCTCGGTGTTGCGTCTGGCAGCCCAGTGTCACGACGAGGGTGTCGCGCTGGCCGTCTTCCCGGAACTGACGCTGTCCGGGTACTCCATCGAGGACATCGTCCTACAGGACCTATTGCTCGACGATGTCGAAACCGCGCTGGCCGACATCGTCGCCGCATCTAGCGACCTGCTGCCGATCTTGGTGGTCGGCGCCCCGCTGCGCTACCGGCAGCGGATCTACAACACCGCCGTCGTCATCCACCGCGGCGTGGTGCTCGGCGTGGCGCCCAAGTCCTACCTGCCCACCTACCGCGAGTTCTACGAGCACCGCCAGATCGCGCCTGGCGACGACGAGCACGGCATCATCCGGATCGGCGACATCGAGGCGGCGTTCGGGCCCGATCTGCTGTTCGCGGCTTCCGACTATCCCGATTTCGTCTTGCACGTCGAAATCTGCGAGGACATGTTCGTGCCGATTCCGCCCAGCGCGGAAGCGGCGCTGGCCGGAGCGACGGTGCTGGCCAACCTGTCCGGCAGCCCGATCACGATCGGGCGGGCCGAGGACCGTCGGCTGCTGGCCCGCTCGGCGTCGTCGCGATGCCTGGCCGCCTACATTTACGCTGCCGCGGGCGAGGGCGAATCGACGACCGACCTGGCCTGGGACGGACAGACGATGATCTTCGAAAACGGTGTGCTGCTGGCCGAATCCGAGCGCTTCCCCAAGGGGGAGCGTCGGTCGGTGGCAGACGTCGACACCGGGCTGCTGCGCTCGGAGCGGCTGCGCATGGGCACTTTCGACGACAACCGGCGCCATCACCGGCCGTTGTCGGACTCGTTCCGGCTCATCGAGTTTCAGCTGGACCCGCCAGCGGGCGACATCGGGCTGAGGCGAACGATCGAGCGTTTCCCATTCGTTCCCGCCGATCCGCAACGGCTGCAACAGGATTGCTACGAGGCCTACAACATCCAGGTCTCGGGCCTCGAACAGCGGCTGCGTGCCCTGAACTATCCCAAGGTCGTCATCGGGATTTCCGGTGGGCTGGATTCGACGCACGCGCTGATCGTCGCGGCGCGGGCGATGGACCGCGAAAACCGGCCGCGCGGCGATATTCTGGCGTTCACCCTGCCGGGGTTTGCGACGGGTGAGCGCACCAAACGCAACGCGATCGAGCTGTGCCGCGCGCTCGGCGTGACTTTCGCCGAGATCGACATCCGCGATACCGCGGCGCTGATGCTCAAGGAAATGGATCATCCGTTCTCCCGGGGCGAGAACGTCTACGACGTCACATTCGAAAACGTCCAGGCCGGATTGCGCACCGACTACCTGTTCCGGCTGGCCAATCAGCGCGGCGGGATCGTGCTGGGCACCGGAGATCTCTCCGAGCTGGGCCTGGGCTGGTCGACCTATGGCGTCGGCGACCAGATGTCGCACTACAACGTCAACGCCGGCGTGCCCAAAACACTGATCCAGCATCTGATCCGCTGGGTCATCTCGTCGGGGGAGTTCGAGTCCGAAGTCGACGCGGTGCTGCAGTCGGTGCTTGACACCGAGATAACTCCCGAACTCATCCCCACTGGCGAGGAAGAAGAACTGCAGAGCAGCGAGGCCAAGATCGGACCCTATGCCCTGCAAGACTTTTCGCTGTTCCACGTGCTGCGCTACGGGTTCCGGCCGTCAAAGATCGCGTTCCTGGCCTGGCACGCCTGGACGGACCCGGAGCGTGGCAACTGGCCGCCCGGATTCCCGGAGGACAAGCGACCGTCCTATCAGCTCAAGGAGATCCGGCACTGGCTGCAGATATTCGTGCAGCGGTTCTACTCATTCAGTCAGTTCAAACGCTCGGCATTGCCCAACGGCCCCAAGGTGTCCCACGGCGGCGCGCTGTCACCGCGCGGAGACTGGCGCGCCCCGTCGGACATGTCCGCGCGCATCTGGCTCGACGAAATCGACCGCGAGGTGCCCGAAGACTAGCTCGCACGGCGAATGCCGCGACCCTGGTCGAATGCCGCGAGCAGTAACGTCACTGCGAAAAATCGTGCGCAAATTCGCAGTGACGCTATGCTCGCGAGCGAGGGCCTAGGTCCTGGCGCGGCGCCAGCCCTGGTATTGCAGCTCCGCGAAGAGCAGCGTGTAGATGCCGGATCCCAGGGTGAGAATCACGCCGGTGGCGGTCAACGGGAAGACATCGGCGAGCACCAGCACGACGGCGGCCACCGTGTAGAGCAGGTTGCCGAACACGACGGCCATGCCGACGCGCCGCACCGACGGCAGTGACGCCAGCCAGAGCACCAACACGCCGTAACTGATCAGGAAGCCGGCCATGCCGTACTCGAACGCCTTGGTGGTGCCGGAGGCCTGGGCCAGGTAGCCGGCCAGCGGGACGCCGGCCAGGCCGACCAGGCCGCTGATGGCGGCGTCGGCGCGCATCGCGAGGCGAAGAAATCCGTCGCGAGTTCCGGTGCGGTCAAGAGTGGTGGCAGACATGAGGTTCCTTTCTGATGCGGTTACCGATGCTGTTGACGTTGCTCGCAAAGCACTGCCAGATCGACGCCAGGCGCTGCCAATTACTGCCAACCGCAGGTCAGCCGGTGTTTGGCGGGCCGCTGGCGCGCCCTATCGAATCAGTCCGACGCCCGGGACGAAGCGGCCGACGCCCGGGACGAGGCGGCCGATGACGGCGACGCCGTTCATCACATGGGCCCGGGCATTGCCACGTCAATGGTGTTGGCGTCCGGCGCGCAGTCACCGGCCCCCGGCACGGTTGTCGACAGCGCGGCCGCGGTACAGGCCCGCTCCAGCGCCGCCAATCGCTCGGCCCGCGCACCCGGACCGGGCGGCCAGCTCGCTGCCAGCACTCCCGCAAACACGTCACCGGCACCGGTGGTGTCCACCGCGTGGACCGTCGGCGCGGGTACCCAGAGCTCGTCGTCGGGGCTGACGTAGCGGGCGCCGCGGGCGCCGAGGGTTGTGACTAAATGATTTGGCCGCCCGGGTAATTCCTCGGTTTCGTTTTCGTTGGCGATTACCACGTCCGCGAGATCCGCCAGTTCGGCGAGCGCGCTTCGCACCTGGTGGCACGGCGACGCGTTGACGATGACGACCGCTCCCGCCGCCTTGGCTTCGCGTGCCGCGGCCACCGCGGTGGCGATCGGAATCTCTAACTGGGTCAACAACACATCGCTGTCGGTGATCACCCGGGTGGCCGCTGCACTCAGGGTGAGTAGTCCGTTGGCGCCCGGCGCCACCACGATGGTGTTCTCGGCGCTGGTGTCGACCACGATGATCGCCGTGCCGCTGGGACCGGGGACGGCCACCGTCGCGTCCAGCCCAACGCCGTTGGCCACCAGATGCGCCCGCAACCCTGCGGCCGCGGCGTCGTCGCCGAGCGCCCCGACGAATTGCACCTGCGCGCCCGCGCGTGCCGCGGCCACGGCCTGGTTGCCGCCTTTGCCACCGGGTGCGTAACTCAGTGACGACGCGAGCACCGTCTCGCCCGGGCGGGGAAGCGCGGTGACGTCGCAGGTGATGTCCATGTTCACGCTGCCGACCACACAGACCCGAGTCATCTGATGAACGGTAGTCGCGTGTTGCGTGCCATTTGACGGCGATCGCAGGCCTCAAACGCCAATTTTGTGATGTCCGCGCGCTAGTGTGCTGCGTGAACAGCGCCTCGTAGGGAAGGGGGAAGCCAGTGACATCGAGTGAGCTGACCGACACCGAATCGGCCACCGAATCCGTCCCGGCCGAAGAGGCAGTGACCCAGGAGGGTGCCTCTCGCACGAGTCGCAGGTTTCGCCGCCGGCGTTTCTGGCGGGTTGGTATCCAGTCCAAGCTGTTGATGACGCTGTTGATCTGCAGCATCTTTTCGGTGGCGGTCGTTGGCCTGATCGGGGCGCTCACCGGCCGCAGCGCGCTACGGCAAGTCGAGGCCGAACGGCTGACCGAGCTGCGCGAATCTCAAAAGCGGCAACTGGAATCGCTGTTCAAGCAGATGACGAACTCCCTCATCGTCTACAGCGGCGGGTTCAGCATTGTTCAGGCCATGGAAGCGTTCTCCGCCGGCTTCAACCAATTGGGCAACGCGACGATCAGCCCCGCGCAGCAGCAGTCGCTCGTCAATTACTACGACAACGAGATGATCAAACCGATCAAACGCATCACCGGCGATACGATCGACATCAACGCCGTGATGCCGAGCACCAACGCGCAGAAGTACCTTCAGGCGAATTACACCGCGCCGCCCAGGACCAGTGCTGACGGGCTGCCGGTGGTGGACGCGGGCGATGGCAGTGCCTGGTCGGCGGCTAACGCGCGATTCGACTTCTACATGCGCGGCATCGTCACTCGTTTCGACTATCGAGACGTGCTGTTGCTCGACAACGGCGGCAATGTCGTCTACTCGGTGGCCAAGGGTCCCGACCTGGGCACCAACATCTTCACCGGCCCCTATCGCGAATCCAATCTGCGCGATGCCTATCAAAAAGCTTTGCGTTCCAACGATATCGACTTCGTCTGGGTCACCGACTTCCAGACGTATCAACCGGCGCTGGATGCTCCCACCGGTTGGGTGGTGTCGCCGATCGGCATGAACGGCAAGATCGACGGCGTAATGGCTTGGCCGCTGCCAACTCCGAAGATCAACCGGATCATGACCGCGGACAAACAATGGGAGGCCGCCGGTATGGGCCCGTCGACCGAATCGTATTTGGTGGGTCCCGACGGCCTGATGCGCTCCGATTCCCGGCTATTCCTCGAGGATCCGGAGGAATATCGAAAGGAGGCCATCGCGGCCGGGACCCCGCCCGACGTGGCCAACAGGGCGATTCAGTTGGGGACGACCATCCTCGTCCAGTCGGCGGAAACGGCGGGCTTTCGGGCCGCCCAACGCGGGCAGACCGGAACCGTCACCGGCACCGACTACACGGGCAATAGCGAGATGGAGGCCTATACCCCGTTCAACGTGCCCAATTCCGATCTGCACTGGTCGATCTTGGTGACGCGCGACGACTCGGATGCTTTCGCACGGCTGGGCAGATTCAGCCAAACACTGGTGGTTGGTGTCGCGTCGATGATCTTCGTCGTATGTGTCGCCTCGATGTTGCTTGCCCAGATCATGCTGCGACCGGTGCGGCGGCTACAGGCCGGTACCCAGAAGATCAGCTCCGGCGACTACGAAGTCAATATCCCGGTCACGTCTCGCGACGAAATCGGTGACCTCACTCAGGCTTTCAATGAGATGAGCCGGAACCTGGCGATCAAGGACGAGCTGCTCAACGAGCAGCGCAAAGAGAACAACCGGCTGCTGCTGGCACTGATGCCCGAGTCGGTGGCGCAACGCTATCGCGAGGGTCAGGAGACCATCGCCGAAAAGCACCAGGACGTGGCCATCATCTTCGCCGATATCGTTGGCCTGGACGAGATTTCGATCGATCTGTCCGGCGACGAGCTGGTGGGCATCGTCGACGACCTCTTCCGCCAGTTCGATGCGGCCGCCGAAGCCCTCGGCGTCGAACGGATTCGCACGTTCCACAACGGTTACCTCGCCAGCTGCGGGGTGGTGACGCCGCGACTGGACAGCATTTACCGAAGCCTTGACTTCGCCCTGGAGATGCGCCAGATCATCGATCGGTTCAACAACCAGTCCTCACACGAGCTGAAGCTGCGGGTCGGCATCAACACCGGCAACGTGATCAGCGGACTGGTGGGACGATCAAGTCTCGTCTACGACATGTGGGGCGGGGCGGTAAGCCTGGCATTCCAAATGCACAGTGGTGCACCGCAACCCGGCATCTACGTCACCTCCAGTGTGTACGAGGCGATGCGGGATGTCCGGCAATTCACGCCGGCCGGCACGATCTTGGTCGGTGGAAAAGATCAGGCGATTTATCGGCTGTCGGAGCGGTAATGAACGCATTCCATTCATCGTGGTTCTACTGGGCCATCGGCGTCGCGATCGGATTCCCGGTCACGCTGATCCTGCTGACCGAGCTGCACCACGCACTGCTTCGCCGAGGCAATCCCCTAGCCCGCCAAGTCAGCCTGCTCCGCAACTTTTTACTGCCGCTGGGCGCGCTGTTGGTGCTGCTGGTCAATGCCGCGCAGATCGCGGCCGGAGATGGCCTGGTACGCATCCTGTCGACGCTCTTCGGCTTCCTGGTCCTGGTCATGTTGCTGTCCGGGCTCAACGCGACGGTGTTCGAGGGCGCACCCCAAGGCAGCTGGCGAAAGCGATTGCCCACGATTTTCCTCGACGTGGCCCGGTTCGCGCTGATCGGTGCCGGCCTGGCCGTCATCTTGTCCGTCATTTGGGGTGTCCGGGTCGGTGGTCTGTTCACCGCATTGGGTGTGACGTCGGTCGTCATCGGTTTGATGCTGCAGAACTCCGTCGGCCAGATCGTGTCCGGCCTGTTCATGTTGTTCGAGCAGCCCTTCCGCATCGACGACTGGCTCGATGCGTCCAACGAGCGCGGACGCGTCGTAGAGGTCAACTGGCGGGCCGTGCACATCCAAACCGGCAGCGGGTTACGGGTCGTGCCGAACTCGATGCTGGCCAGTACCTCGTTCACGAACCTCAGCCGCCCGTCGGGCACCCACAAGCTGTCGATCAAGACGACTTTTGCGGCCGCGGACCCGCCCGATCGGGTCTGCGCGATGCTGACGCGTGTCGCGAGCGAGCTGCCGCAGCTCAAGACCGGCAGCGTGCCCCGGTCGGTTCCCGTCGGCAACGGCGAGTACGCGACCAGTATTGGGCTGAATTCACCCGCTGAGGATGGCGCCGCGCGATCGACCTTTCTGCGCTGGATCTGGTACGCGGCCAGGCGCGAAGAACTGCACCTCGACGACGCCGACGACGACTACTCGACCAGGGAACGGGTCGAAGACGCACTGCGATCCGTGGTGGCGCCGGCGTTGCGGCTCAGCGTTGCCGATCAGCAAGCGCTGCATTCCTCGGCGCGAATCGTCCTGTACGGCGCGGACGAGATTGTCGAGTACGCGGGTCAGGTGCCAGCGGGGATGACATTCGTGATCGCCGGGCGGGTGCAGATGATGGCCACGGCCGAGGACGGGTCGGTTGTGCCGATCAGCACGCTGGAGGCGGGCTCCTTCCTGGGTCTGACCGCGCTCACCCGGCAACCCAACCTCGCCAGCGCGTACGCCCTGGAAGAGGTCACCGCACTGATCATCGATCGCGAACACCTCGAGCATCTCGTGATGCGTGAACCGTTGCTGCTACAGGACTTTGGCAACATCCTCGAAGAGCGGCAGAGTAAGGTGCGCCAAGCCGAACGTGGTGAGCGCGTCGGTTGACCCGATCGCCACCCAGGCCGCCTTACTTGGCCAGCTCAAGCCCGATACCCTGGGTCAATGAGTCTGCAAGCACCATCGCGTCCTGACTTGCGTCAGGAGGTCCACAACGCCGCGCGTCGCGCCCGCGCCGCGTCCCGCGCGCTGGCGTTGTTGCCGACGGTTGCCAAGGACCAGGCGCTGCAGTCCGCCGCCGAGGCGATCATCGCCAACACCCGACAGATCCTGGCGGCAAACGCCGAGGATCTGAAGGTCGCCCGGGCCGCCGGTACGCCGAACGCGATGCTCGACAGGTTGGCGCTGGACGCCAAGCGCGTGGACGGAATCGCCGCCGGTCTGCGCCAGGTCGCGGGGCTGCCCGACCCGGTCGGCGAGGTGCTGCGCGGCTACACGTTGCCCAATGGGCTGCAACTGCGTCAGCAGCGGGTTCCGCTCGGCGTGATCGGCATGATCTACGAGGGCCGGCCCAACGTCACCGTCGACGCCTTCGGGCTGGCGCTCAAGTCCGGCAATGCCGTGCTGCTGCGCGGCAGTTCGTCGGCGGCGCGATGCAACCAGGCGCTGGTCGAGGCGTTGCGGGCGTCACTGGTCAGCGAGGACTTGCCGGCCGATGCGGTCCAGTTGCTCTCGGCCGACGACCGGTCCACGGTCACGCACCTGATCCAGGCGCGCGGCCTGGTCGACGTGGTGATCCCGCGCGGGGGAGCGAGCCTGATCGACGCGGTGGTCCGCGACGCCCAGGTGCCCACCATCGAGACCGGTGTCGGCAACTGTCACGTCTACGTGGACGGGGGCGCCGATCTGAATGTGGCAGAACGGGTTCTGCTGAACTCCAAAACCCGCCGACCCAGCGTCTGCAACGCCGCCGAGACCCTATTGGTGGACGCCGCGATCGCCGGAACCGCGGTGCCCCGGCTGGTGGGCGCCCTGCAAGACGCCGGCGTGACGGTGCACGGTGGTCTTTTTGAAGACCCGGACGAGGACGACCTGCGTCGCGAGTACCTGTCGATGGACATCGCGGTAGCGGTGGTCGACGGCGTCGACGCCGCGATCGCCCACATCAACGAATACGGCACCGGGCACACCGAGGCCATCGTGACCACCAATATGGCTGCGGCCCAGCGATTTTCCGACGGCGTCGACGCGGCCGCCGTGATGGTCAACGCATCGACGTCGTTCACCGACGGCGAGCAATTCGGCTTCGGTGCCGAGATCGGCATCTCGACGCAGAAGCTGCACGCCCGCGGTCCGATGGGCTTGCCCGAACTGACCTCGACAAAATGGATTGCATGGGGTGACGGCCAGATTCGTCCGGTCTGACCCGTCTGCCAAAAGTGTTTTAGGAGAACTGAGATTGTGAGCGTGCCCGCCCGGTCCACCCCGCTGTTCGCGGACATCAGCGACGTCTCGCGACGGTTGGCCGAGACTGGTTATCTGCCCGACACGGCCACCGCGACCGCGGTGTTTCTCGCCGACCGGCTGGGCAAGCCGCTGCTGGTCGAGGGTCCCGCCGGCGTGGGCAAGACAGAGCTGGCGCGCGCCATCGCGCAAGCCACCGGCTCGGGCCTGGTTCGGCTGCAGTGCTACGAGGGCGTCGACGAGGCTCGCGCCCTGTACGAGTGGAACCACGCTAAGCAGATCCTGCGCATCCAGGCCGGCTCGGGCGATTGGGACCAGACCAAAGATGACGTGTTCAGCGAGGAGTTCTTGCTGCAGCGCCCCCTGCTGACCGCGATCCGGCGCACCGAACCGACGGTGCTGCTGATCGACGAAACCGACAAGGCTGACATCGAAATCGAGGGCCTGCTGCTCGAGGTGCTCTCGGATTTCGCGGTGACCGTGCCGGAACTGGGCACGATCACCGCCGAGCGGACGCCGTTGGTGGTGCTGACCTCCAACGCCACCCGCGAGCTGTCCGAGGCGCTCAAGCGTCGCTGCCTGTTCCTGCACATCGACTTCCCCCCGCCCGACCTGGAACGGCGCATCCTGTTGTCCCGGGTTCCGGAGTTGCCCGCGCATCTCGCCGAGGAGTTGGTGCGCATCATCGGCGTGCTGCGCGCCATGCAGCTGAAGAAGGTGCCGTCCATCGCCGAGACCATCGACTGGGGCCGCACGCTGCTGGCGCTGGGCCTGGACACCATTGACGACGCGGTCGTTGCCCAGACGCTCGGCGTGGTCCTCAAACACCAATCCGACCAGCAACGCGCGGCCGGGGAACTGAGGCTCAACTAAATGATGAGGCTCAACTGATGCCGCCGCGCCGCATCCGCCCCAAACGGCCACTCGCCCCGCACGGGTTGCCGGGCCACTTGGTGGGCTTCGTGGAAGCGCTTCGCGGAAGCGGGATTTCGGTGGGTCCGTCGGAGACGGTAGACGCCGGCCGGGTGATGGCCACGCTCGGCCTGAGCAATCGCGACGTGCTCCGGGAAGGCATCGCGTGTGCGGTGCTGCGCCAGCCCGATCACCGCGACACCTACGACGCGATGTTCGACCTGTGGTTCCCCGCCGCGATGGGGGCGCGGGCGGTGGTCGTCGAAGACGAGGGTGGGGACGGTCAAGACAACGACGCCCTGCCCGCCGACGACGTCGACGCGATGCGGCAGATGCTGCTCGATCTGCTGACCCAGAACGAAGATCTGGCCGACATGGACGAACGACTCGTCGCGATGATCGCGCGAATCGTGGAGGCCTACGGCAAATACAGTTCCAGCCGCGGCCCGTCGTTCTCGTCGTATCAGGCGCTCAAGGCGATGGCGCTGGACGAACTGGAGGGCAAGCTGCTCGCCGGGCTGCTCGCCCCATACGGCGACGAACCGAGTCCCACCCAAGAACAGATCGCCAAAGCGCTTGCCGCGCAGCGGATCACCCAGCTGCGCAAGCTGGTTGACGCCGAGACCAAGCGGCGCACCGCCGAGCAGCTCGGCCGTGATCACGTCCAGATGTACGGCATCCCTCAGCTTGCCGAGAACGTCGAGTTCCTACGGGCCTCGGGCGACCAGGTGCGCCAGATGCAGCGAGTCGTGGCACCACTGGCCCGTACCCTCGCGACCCGACTGGCGGCCCGGCGGCGCCGCAGCCGCGCCGGGACAATCGACCTGCGCAAGACGCTGCGCAAATCGATGTCCACCGGCGGCGTGCCGATCGACGTGGTGCTGGCCAAACCCCGTCCGGCCCGTCCGGAGTTGGTCGTGCTGTGCGATGTGTCCGGCTCGGTGGCCGGGTTCAGTCACTTCACCCTGCTGCTGGTTCATGCGCTGCGCCAACAGTTCTCGCGGGTTCGGGTGTTCGCCTTCATCGACACCACCGACGAGGTGACCCACATGTTCGGGCCGGAATGCGACCTGGCCGTGGCGATCCAGCGGATCACCCGCGAAGCCGGCGTCTACAGCCGCGATGGGCACTCCGACTACGGCAATGCGTTCGTCTCGTTCCTCCAGGCCAATCCGAATGTGCTGTCGCCGCGCAGCTCGCTGCTGGTGCTCGGCGACGGGCGCACCAACTACCGTGACCCGGCCATCGACGTGCTGTCCGACATGGTCAACGCCGCCCGGCACGCGCACTGGCTCAACCCCGAGCCCAGACACCTCTGGGGCAGCGGAGATTCGGCGGTGCCACGCTACGAAGAAGTGATCACCATGCACGAATGCCGGTCCGCCAAGCAGCTCGCCACGGTGATCGACCAACTGTTGCCGGTCTGATCACGTCGTCTTCCGGTAGACGAGCCAGCGCATCTCGATCGGGCTCATCTCCCGAACGATCGGAAAAGCGTTGATGCCGCGGATCCAATCCGGGTACCACCGCGTCGGCGGCCACGCGCCGTCCGGCAAGTGCGCCTTCTCGTAGTCGTATACCGCGTCGTCGGCGACCAGCGCCAACGGCAATCCTGTTGCGGCAGAGTCGATCTCGCCGCGCGTGAAGACGCCGGTGTGAAAATGCTGTCCGAACTCGCGGGTGGCTTGGTCAAGCTCGTGCTCATCGGTCGCCAGAAATGTACTGAACACCAGGTGCGCACCCGAGGCCAGGCACTGGCCGGCGATCTCGAAAAGACCACGCAGCTGGCGCGTCGACACGAAATCGGACACCACTTCGGAAAGCAGAATCAGCCGATAGTCGTCTCGAAGCTCATCAATCTTCGAGAAGACGTCGCCGACGATGACGCGTACGTCGACGTATTGAGCTGCGGCCTCGGAGCGAATGACATCGGCGAACTCCTCGGTCAACTCCACGACATCGACCGGGTGTCCGCGTCGCGCCAGAGCCAGGGCATTGCGGCCAATTCCCGCCCCGATATCGAGGATGGGGTGCGTGGTGGGATCGGCGGCGTCGCGGGCCAATGTCCACACCCGGGCGTCCGGCTGCTTGCCGAACAGCGACGGCCCGGGCCGGGTCAGCCATCGGGCGTAGTAGCGCTGCAGCGTCTGTGGGTGGGCGGTGATCTGAGACTGCACCGGGCGGCCCCGGAAAGCGGCGAACACGACCCGGACGATCGAGCGGGTCGACGCAGCATGGGCCTCGGTCAACCGTCGCGTGAGCCGTCGCCTGATGCGCGCACGTTCCTCGTCGGCCAGCTCTCTTCCGAGCGCCGCACAGAGCCGCACGCACACCGTCAGGTATTCGTCGATCAGGCCCGGAACCGCCGGCAGGTCGACCGTCGCGGCGATGTCGCCGATTGTCGCGGCGTCGAGCAGTTGCGCGACGATCGACTCCCTGAGCGGCGCTGGCAGCTGTTCGGCCGGCGAACTGTCCACAGGGTTCTTCTACACGACCGGGCTGGGACCCGGCGGGCGCGGCGGTCCTCCGATGCGGAGACTGATGTGGCGTATGTGACGACAGCGCGGCGACTGCCCGGCTCGAGCGGCCCGGTAAGCTGGCAAATCGTGCAAAAGCGCCGTCGCAGGCTGGGAGTGATGGGTGGGACATTCGACCCCATCCATTACGGGCACCTGGTTGCCGCCAGTGAGGTGGCCGACCTGTTCGACCTCGACGAAGTGGTGTTCGTGCCCAGCGGTCAGCCGTGGCAGAAGACCCGCAATGTCTCCGCCGCCGAGGACCGGTATCTGATGACGGTGATCGCCACCGCCTCCAATCCCCGGTTCTCGGTCAGCCGGGTCGACATCGACCGCGCCGGCCCCACCTACACCAAGGACACCCTGCAGGACCTGCACGCCCTCAACCCGGACTCCGAGCTGTTCTTCATTACCGGAGCCGACGCCTTGTCATCCATCCTGTCCTGGCAGGGCTGGGAAGTGGTGTTCCAATTGGCGCGGTTCATCGGTGTCAGCCGGCCCGGCTACGAGCTGCGCCACGAGCACATCACCGAAGTACTCGGCGAACTGGCCAAGGATGCGCTGACCCTGGTCGAGGTTCCGGCACTGGCGATCTCGTCGACCGACTGCCGCCAGCGAGCCGCCCAGCGCCGTCCGCTGTGGTACCTGATGCCCGACGGCGTCGTGCAATACGTCTCCAAACGCCGGCTCTACCGCGCCCCCGTCGAGGGAGAGGCCAAAGCGACGCTCGGCCCAACGCCGTCCAGCCTTTCGGCGGGGAACAACCCATGAGCGCCACGCAGGAAGCCGTTGACATGGCGACGATCGCGGCGAACGCCGCGGCCGCCAAGCTCGCCAACGACGTTGTGGTGATCGACGTCTCGGGGCAACTGGTCATCACCGACTGCTTCGTCATCGCTTCGGCGTCCAACGAGCGGCAGGTCAACGCGATCGTCGACGAGGTCGAGGAGAAAATGCAGAAGGCCGGCTACAAGCCCGCCCGCCGCGAGGGTGCTCGGGAGGGACGCTGGACGCTGCTGGATTACCGCGACATCGTCGTGCACATTCAGCACCAGGACGATCGCAATTTCTATGCCCTGGACCGCTTGTGGGGTGACTGCCCGGTTATTCCGGTGGATTTGTCGGGCGGTTCGCAAGATTCGGCGAGCGCGCAATGAGTATCCGTCGCCTGTTGATGTTGCGGCATGGGCAGACGGACTTCAATGCCGGCAGCCGGATGCAGGGGCAGTTGGACTCCGCGCTCACCGAGCTGGGCCGGGCGCAGGCGAGCGCAGCGGCGGAGGTGCTGGGCAAGTTGCAGCCGCTGCTGATCGTGTCGTCGGATCTGCATCGCGCCTACGACACCGCGGTCATGCTGGGGGAGCGGACCGGCTTGCCGGTTCGGGTGGACGAGCGGCTGCGCGAGACGCATCTGGGCGACTGGCAGGGCTTGACCCACACCGAGGTTGACGCGCAGGCCCCGGGCGCCCGGCTCGCCTGGCGTGACGACGCCACCTGGGCACCGCACGGCGGGGAAAGCAGGGTCGACGTCGCCGGGCGCAGCGTGCCGCTGGTCGCCGAGCTGGTGGCCGGCGAACCGGAATGGGGAGACGCGGACGAACCGGGGCGGCCGGTGGTGCTGGTGGCCCACGGCGGTCTGATCGCCGCGTTATCGGCTGCGCTGCTGAAGCTTCCGGTCGCCAACTGGCCGATCCTGGGCGGGATGGGCAATGCTAGCTGGGTGCAGCTCTCCGGCCACTCCCACGACTCCGGCGGCGACTTTGACAGCATCCGCTGGCGCCTCGACGTGTGGAACGCTTCGGCGCAGGTCTCCAACGATGTCCTCTGACATACGGCCGACGCTGCTGGTCTTCGCCGACTCGCTGTCCTACTACGGCCCCACCGGGGGACTGCCTGCCGACGATCCCCGCATCTGGCCCAATATCGTTGCCTCGCAACTGGGTTGGGAACTGGAGTTGATCGGCCGCATCGGCTGGACCTGCCGTGACGTGTGGTGGGCCGCCACGCAGGACCCGCGGTCGTGGGCGGCGCTGCCCAGGGCGGGCGCGGTGATCTTCGCGACCTGCGGGATGGATTCGCTGCCGTCGGTGCTGCCTACGGCGTTGCGCGAGCTGATCCGCTACGTCCGCCCGCCGTGGCTGCGGCGCTGGGTCCGCGACGGCTACGGCTGGGTGCAGCCCAGGCTGTCGCCGGTGGCTCGGCCCGCGTTGCCACCGCATTTGACCGCTGACTATCTCGAACAGACCAGGGCCGCGATCGATTTCAACCGGCCGGGTATCCCGTTCGTCGCATCGCTGCCGTCGGTGCACATTGCCGAGACCTACGGAAAAGCCCACCATAGCCGCGCCGGCACCGTGGCGGCGATCACGGAATGGGCGCAACAGCACGACATTCCGCTGGTCGATCTCAAAGCCGCCGTGGCCGAACAGGTGATGAGTGGACGCGGCAATCCCGACGGTATTCACTGGAATTTCGAAGCCCACCAGGCCGTCGCGGAACTGATGATCAAGGCGCTCGCCGAGGCCGGCGTGGCAACGATGCAGGACGCGCAGCGCGATGAGGAGGCGCCGCGCAATCAGGACGGCGTACCCAACGAGAAGTCGCGCGGTTAACGCATGGCCGTCGTGGTGGTGACCGATGCCTCGTCGCGCCTCCCGGCCGATCTGCTGGAAAAGTGGGCGATACGCGTTGTCCCGCTGCATGTCCTGCTCGACGGGGGCGACCTGCGCGACGGTGTGGACGAGATCCCCGACGATGTCTACGCGCACCACGCCACGACCGCGGCGGCCACCCCCGCCGAACTCGGCGCCGCCTACCGCACGGCGCTGGCGGACTCCGGCGGCGATGGTGTGGTGGCAGTGCATATCTCGTCGGCGCTATCGGGCACCTGTGGCGTGGGCCAACGGGCCGCAGCTGAAATCGGCCCGGCCGTGCGCGTCATCGACTCGCGGTCGGCGGCGATGGGCACCGGCTTCGTCGCGCTGGCCGCGGCGCGGTCCGCGGCCCGCGGTGCTGACCTCGAAACCGTTGTGGCCGCAGCGAACTCGGCGGTACACCGCATTCACGCGTTCATCGTGGTGCACGGTTTGGACAATCTGCGGCGCAGCGGCCGGATCGGTGGCGCCAAGGCGTGGCTGGGCACCGCGCTGTCGCTGAAGCCGCTGCTGCGCATCGATGACGGCAAACTCGTTCTGGCCCAACGGGTACGGACGGTCAGCAAGGCGACGACGGCGATGCTCGACCGGGTCTGCGAAATCGTCGGCGACGATTCCGCGGCCGTTGCGGTGCACCACGTCGTCAACCCCGACGGCGCGAACGAAGTGGCCGCCGCGTTGGCCCAGCGGCTACCGGCCTGCGAGCCCGCGATCGTCACCTCGCTGGGGCCGGTGCTTGGCGTGCATGTCGGCCCCGGCGCCGTCGCGGTGTGCCTGGACCTAGCTCCTGGCAGCTGACGCGGCCGGCGCGGCCGGGGCCGGCGGCAGACCGTAGTTGCCGCGCGGATGCACGACTTGTGGCCACCAGAACCAGCGTCCGAGCAGCGTCGCGATGGACGGCATCAAGAGCGTGCGCACGATGAGCGTGTCGAGCAGCAGACCGATGCAGACGGTGGACCCGAACTGGCCCAGCACCCGCAGGTCACTGCCCAGCATCGAGGCCATCGTGAACGCGAACACCAGACCGGCGGCCGTCACCACTCCACCGGTGCCGGCCATCGACCGGATGATGCCGGTCTTGAGTCCGTTGTGAATCTCTTCTCGGAATCGGGAGACCAGTAGCAGGTTGTAGTCAGATCCGACCGCCAGCAGGATGATCACCGAGAGCGCGGCGACGATCCAGTGGATCTTGATGCCGAACAGATCCTGCCAAATCAATACGGACAGACCGAATGACGCGGCAATAGAACTGGCCGCCGTGCCGACGATGACCAGCGCGGCCACCACGCTCCGGGTGAGCAGCAACATGATCATGAAGATCAGCGTCAGCGCGGATACCACGGCGATCATCAGGTCGTACTTCTCGCCGTCGGCCATGTCCTTGAAGGTCGCGGCGGTACCGCCCAGATACACCCTGGCATCGGACAGCGAGGATTGCTTCAGCCCCTCCTGCGCGGCGGTGCGCTCGGCCTCGACCCGCGAAATCCCTTCCGGCGTCATCGGATCGCCCTGATGGGTGATGAAAAACCGCGCCGACTTACCGTCCGGCGACAAGAACATCCGCAGACCCGTCTGGAAGTCGGGATTGTCGAACGCTTCCGGCGGCAGATAGAAGAAGTCGTCGTTCTTCGACTGGTCGAAGCTTTGCCCCATCACGATGGCGGTGTTGCTCATCGCCTCCATCTGGTTGATCATCGCCTTGAACGTCTGGTAGAGCGTCAGCGTGATGCCCCTGGTCGTCTTCAGGGTCGTGATCAGCGTGGGAAACAGCGCATTCAGGTCGTGGGTGGCCTGGGCGGTGTGCTTGATGTCGGCCGTCAGGTAGTGGAACTGCTCGGCGAGCTGGTCGAAGCCGTCCAACGTGTCGAACAGCGACCGCAGCCCGAAGCACAGTGGAATGTCGAAACAGTGCTTCTCCCAATAGAAGTACGTCCGCACCGGCCGGAAGGTGTCGTCGAAATCCGCGATGTGGTTGCGCAGGTTGTCGGTGATCTCCGAGGTCACCGCCGTGGTGTTGGCGCTGTCATCGGCGGCATGAGACAGGTCAAGAGACACCTCGTACTGGCGCTGCGTGGTGTCGATCTGGGTCTGCAGATCGTCGGCCATCCTGAGGATGTCGTTCATGCGCTCCTTGAGGAAGCCCATGTTCTGCATCGTCGTCTGGCTTTGAATGCTGTTCTGGAACGGAATCGAGCTGTGCTGAATCGGAATGCCCAGAGGCCTGGTGATGTCCTGGACCATGGCGATGCCGAGCGTGCGCATCTCGTTTTTGGCCACCCGGTCCAACACCAGCATGTCGGCCGTGTTGCGCATGTCATGGTCGGATTCGACCATCAACAGGTCGGGGTTCATCCGGGCCTCGGAGAAGTGCCGGTTCGCGGCCTCTTGTCCTTGGTTGGACGGCGCCGAGAGCGGTAGATAGTAACGGTCGTTGTAGCTCGTCACGTAGCTCGGCAGGGCGATCATGCCGACCAGCACGACCGCGGCGCTGACGGCCAAAATGGGTGCGGGCCAACGCACTACAGCGGTGCCCACCCGGCGCCACAGGCGCCCTTGCTTGGCGGCCCGCTTGGTTTCGAACAGGTGAAAGCGACTGCCGACGAAGATCACGGCGGGACCCAGGGTAAGTCCGGCCAAGACCACGACCAGCATGCCGATCGCCACGGGTGCGCCCATCGTGTTGAACCAGGGCAGCCGCGAGAAGCTCAGGCAGTAGGTCGCCCCGGCGATCGTCAGTCCCGAGCCCAAGACGACCGGCGCGACTCCCTTAAATGTGGTGTAGTACGCGGATTCTCGATCCTCGCCGGCGCGCAAGGCCTCTTGGTAGCGGCCGACGAGAAAGATCCCGTAGTCCGTTCCCGCCGCAATCGCCAGCATGGTGAGGATGTTGGCGGCAAACGTCGTCAGCCCGAATGCGTTGTGGTAGGCCAGAACCGCGACCACTCCACGTGAACAGGCCAGCGCGACAAAGGTCATGAACAGTTGGACCAGCGTGGTGACGATGGACCGGTAGACCAGCAGCAGCATGATCGCGATGGCGCCCAGGGTGAACAGCGTGATGGTCGCCAGGCTGGCGTTACCGATCAGGTGCATATCGTCGGACAGCGCCGCGGGACCGGTGACGTAGGCCTTCACCCCGGGCGGTGCCTTGTTCTCGTCGATCACCTTGCGGACGGCGTCGACGGACTCGTTGGCCAGCGTGGTGCCTTGGTTACCGGCGAGGTTGATCTGTACGTACGCGCCCTTGGCGTCGGCACTCTGGGCACCTGCCGCCGTCAGTCGGTCCCCCCAGAAGTCCTGAATGTGCTGGACGTGCTTGGGATCCTGGCGCAGTTGCCGAATCAGCTTGTCGTAGTACTGGTGTGCCTCGGGGCCCAGCGGTTGTTGGCCCTCCAGCACGATCATCACGGTGCTGTTGGAATCGAATTCGTGGAAGTTGTGGCCCATCCGCATCATCGCCTTCATCGACGGCGCGTCCAAGGGCGTCATCGGCGCCGAGTGTGCCTCGCCGACGACTTCCAGGGTGGGAACGATGACGTTCACCAAGACCGTCACGGCGACCCAGATCAGGATGATCGGCACCGCGAAGATGCGGATGGTGTGCGGGAGATAGGGGCGGTGCCCGCGCTCGGGCTTACCTGAGCTCGATGTGCTGATCGGCCCGGTGTCGGCGGCGTCGTCGACACCCAGCTGGCTTTTGCTATTGAGATCGCTCATGCGGACTTCACCAGGCAGAAGGTTTGGGCATTGTGGCCATCGGAGTTTTGCGTGTCGCGGACGACGCCGTCCACGGTGATCTTGCAGACGATTCGGCTTCCGTCACTTTGCGCCATGATGTTGGCGCTGACGGACGGCAGCGTGGTCGAGATCGTGGTCGTCCACGGCAGCGGCGCGTTGTTGACCTGGTGAGTGTTGGCGTCCGCGTCCCAGTAGTTGATGTTCGCGGTGGCACCCGGCGGGCCGGAGATCTCGTAGACGACCACCTTCGGATTGAACTGCACGATCTCGATCCCCTTGCCGGCATTCGCGTTGAGGTCCTGCGAGCCAAAGATCTTGTGCAGCCGCGACACCACCAACGCCGAGACTGCCAGTACCACAATCAGCAGTATCGGAATCCACGCCCGTTTGAGCACCTGGGATATGGCATTCGAGTTCGGCGAACCGCTCACCTTGACCGCCTTCCGCTCACCGCCGCGGGGGCCTGCCGTCCTGCCTCGGAAAGCTCACCACCGTGTCGACAACCTTAATTGTCGGCGGAACCTTTGCTCGGCTAAGTACTCTAAACCTTAGAGGACGGAACCGTTCCTCCGGGGTGGCCTGTCTATGGCCAAAGTCATATGGGTTAGCGCGCCAGGCGGCCGGTGACAGGCGGCAAGTCGGCAAGGGTCATGATCCCGGGCTTGGCGGCCACCACCGCGGGGACGGCGTTGGTGACCGGCATCGCGGTATAGATCATGCCGAGGCCCATGAACCCGGGCTCCGTCCAATCCTTCGGCGGCAGGCAATGCAGGACGGTGCGCATGTTGGGCAATCCGAAGACCTGAATGACGTGGCCGTGCTCTAGTGGCTTGGGCGGGACGACGTGGTCACCCATGGTCCAGTTGAATCCGACGCTGACGACGTTGCGGTCGCCTTCCCAGCCGCGGTGGAAGCCGTACACACCGCCGACCGTGCCCGCCGGGATCTTCATGAAGCCCAGATCGGAGTCACCGGTGGCCGCGGTGAACGTGACGTCGAAAGTCATCTTGTCCAGCTTGGCCCCGATCGCGTCGGCCATCATCGCCGCCGATTCGGCGAAGACTTCGCTTTCCCGACGGACGTTGTCCGCCAACCCCGGCGTGTCGGGGTCTTGTGAGAACCCCATCGCCGTCTGGGTTTCCGCGGATTCGTAGGTCGAGCAGTCCACCGATTCGGTGATCCGGATTTCGTCCACGCGCTCGCAGGAGGCGGATAGCACCATGCCGACCATGTTCGTCATGCCGGGATGCGCACCGCTGCCGAAGATCGTCGAATTGCCCTTCTGGCAAGCGTCTTCGATGCGTTTGCGGTCCTGCGGGGTCTGCTTGCCGCCGGTGATCCACGCCGCGCTGGAGCACACGTTGACGCCCGATTCCAGCAGCCGAACCAATTCGTCGATGTTGGGCCACAACGGGTTATAGCAACACGCATCGGCGCCGAGCGCGATCAGCGCGTCGATGTCGTTGGTGGCGTGCACCCCGGTCGGCTCCGGCCAGCCGGAGAGTTCGGCGGCATCCACACCGACTTTGTCCGCCCCGTGCGCATACACCCCGACCAACTCCATGTCGGGCCTGCCGATGATGGCGTGCAGCGAGCGCCGCCCAATGTTGCCTGTCGTCCACTGAATGACACGTAACGGACGGTCTGGGCTGGCTGTGCTCATCGTGGCTCCTTTGCCGCTGCGGGGGTGGAACCATTATGCGAAGGGTGCAACCCGCCTACTGGTCGGGGTCTTAGGCGTCCAGCCGGACGAATTGGTCCTGGCGGTACTGCTCGACACAGGCGGCACGGCGGATCTTGCCGCTCGTCGTGGTGGGGATCGACCCGGCGGCTACCAGCACGAGGTCCCCGACATTGAGACCGTGCGCATTGGATATCGCCGAGGTGACCTCGCTCTTGACACCGCTGAGCCATCGCTCAGCGTCCTCGTCGATGTCGGCTCGCTTCTTGAGCTCGACGACGGTGACCAGTTGTTCGGTACCGTCCATCGGAACCGAAATCGCCGCGACCCGGCCACGCGTGATCTCTTGGACCGTGGTCTCGATGTCCTCGGGATAGTGATTGCGCCCACGGATGATCAGTAGATCCTTGATGCGCCCGACGATGAACAGCTCACCGGAGTAGATGAAACCCAGGTCGCCGGTTCGCAACCACGGCCCACCCGGAGTGCCCGGCGACGGGTCGACAAGTGTTGCGCCGAAACAGCGCTGCTCGGAAGGTGGCTTGCGCCAATAGCCGTCGGCGACATTCTCGCCATGCACCCAGATCTCGCCGATCAAGTCCGGTGGGCATTCCCGATTCGTCTCACCGTCGACGATGCGCACCGTAGGGGATTGCGGTACCCGGTATTTGACCAGCGCCGTGCCCTTCCTGGCCGCGCACGGTTCAACCCGGCCCGCACCGAGCGCTTCGGCATCGAAGTGGGCCGCCGGCGACGATTCACTCCAGGTGCCGCTCGCGACGAAGACCGTGGCCTCGGCCATGCCGTAGGAAGGACGCATCATATGGTCTTGAAAGTTGAAGTGCGCGAACCGATCTACGAAGCGTCGCAAGGTGCCCGGCTCGACACGCTCGGCGCCGCTAATGATGCCCAGCACACCGCCGAGGTCGAGCCCGGCCAGGTCTTTGTCGGTGGTCTTGCGAGCGGCCAAGTCGAAGGCGAAGTTGGGCGCCGACGACCATGCGTGGGAATTTTCGGCCAGCGCTCGGACCCACCTGGCCGGTCGCTCCAAGAATCCGACCGGACTGGTCAACTCGGCGCGATAGCCGCTCAGGATCGGAGCGCAGACTCCCAACATCAAACCCATGTCGTGGTAGAAGGGCAACCACGACACGAGGGTGACGTCCGACGGGATTGTGGTTCGCGCGGCCGCGAAGAAGCTGTACATCAGCTGCTCGAAATTCACTTCGAGGTTTCGGTGCGAGATCCGCACGCCGGTCGGCGTTCGGGTCGAACCCGAGCTGTACTGCAGATACGCGATGCTCGGTAAATCGGCTGTCCGAGCACTTTTTTCGACGTCAGCGTCCAGATTCAGCGAATCGATTTCGACGATCTTCGGCACATCGTCCATGTGTGCTTGGTCAACGAATTCGGCGACGTCTTCGGCGAAGGCGGATGTGGTGAGAACCACCGAAGGCGACGTGTCGGCCAGCACGGCGCTTACCCGCTCGTGACTCGAGCCGCGATGCGGCAGCGGAAGTGGAACGGCGATAAGCCCCGCCTGCATCGATCCCAGGAACGCCGCAATGTAACCAAGGCCCTGGGGGGCCAGGATGACGGCCCTGTCTCCGACCGACCCGTGCGGACCGAGATCGCGTGCGACATTGAGTGTTCGGCGAGATATCTGCGACCAGGAGAGGCTCTCGCGAACACCGTCCCAGTTGCCCTCGTAGTCAGTGAACGTGTACGCCACGTCATCCGGCCGTAGGCTGGCGCGCCCGTGCAGCATGGCGAGGACCGATGATCCAGACATTCGCGCGTTATCAGCCGGTGCCGTGGGACAACACGGACGTGGCACCGGCGACAATCTGTGACAGCGGATCGGCGCCGCCGCCGAACGTCGCCTGGTTGGCCGGTGCCGTGACTTCGGCCGGGTCAAACCCGTGCACCGGGTCCACCTGAACCGGAGCGGTCGCCGGGTCGTCGTTTCGCGAGTAGCCCGCGTTCACCCGGGGGATCAGGATCGCGTCGAGCCTGTTGAGCGTGTCTTCGTCGATCCCGACGTATTTCAGCGGCATGACAAGCGGAAGGTGCTTTTCGGGGACCATGATCGTCGTGTCCCTGGCACCCCTGGAGTTGATCGTCGTCCTGATGTTCTGCGGCGGCACCATGCTCGGATTCGTGAAGGCCACTGCGGTGTGACCGGTGGCCAGGCCCAGGAGCGTATTGGCGAGCGCGAACAGGTTGTCGGGCCGGTCGGGGAAGTCCGCGATCGAGTCGTACGCGGACACGAACCTGTTTGTGTCGTATTGACTTTCGTATGGTGGCGGCATGGTGTAGTCGAGAGCGGGGACGGTGCTGCCGACCGGGAACATGGCGCTCAGGAAGCTCTGCCCGAAGGCGTGGCGCCCGATCGGATCGCCGAAGGTGGCGAAATTCAGCCTGTCCGGTGGGGGAGCGGTCGGGTCATTGGCCAGCCGCGCCTGCTCGCCGTCGACCACGAACCCGCCCTCGGACAAACCGATCGCGGTTCCGGGGCGACCGGCGCGGATCGCCGCATCGAGGTTGTTCACTCCGACGTCGACCGACTCGCCGACGCTGGGGCCGTCCAGACCCAGCCCCGGGAAGAGTTCATCGAAGCGGCCGATGCCGGGGAACAGCCGCTCCAGCACGTGGCCCTGGACCTGGCCCGCCGGGTAGCGCACGATTTCGCGCTGCTGGCCGGGGAACCACTGCGCGCCCTCTTGGCGGATGTACTCGTCGTAGGGGATGCCCAGCACGTGAGCGCCGCCGAGAGCGAATGCGGTCTGGTCGCCCGGCGCGCCGGGCGTCGGCGGTCCGCCGATGGGCGTGTCGTCCGCCGACGCGGCTCCGACACCGAAATATCCTGTGGCGCCGACAGTTACCAGCGCCGAAACTCCTGCGAGTAGCTTCTTCATTCCTGATCCTGACCGCTCGGATTCGTCTCGTAGTCTCACATAGATCATGCGTACCCCCTAACCGGTTGCGGCTCGGCGCGTCGGCGCAAGTCCACTCGCGATGGCCACCAGTTCGCCCGCCCGACCAGCGCAGCGATGGCGGGAACCGTGACGGTGCGCACCAAGAAGGTGTCCAGCAAAATCCCCACGCCGATCACGAAACCGCCCTGGACCACGGTGCCGATGCTGGAGAACAACAGACCGCACATCGACGCAGCGAAGATCAGACCAGCGGCGGTGATCACGCCGCCTGTCGAGCTGAGCGTGCGAATGATGCTGTAGCGCATGCTGTGTCCAGACTCCTCACGCATTCGCGAAACGAGCAGCATGTTGTAGTCGGCCCCGACCGCGACCAGCACCACGAACGCCAGCGGTGGCACGCTCCAATGCAATTGCTGGCCCAGTAGGTATTGAAATACCAGTACGCCGATACCTACCGCCGACAAATAGGAAATGACCACGGAAGCAACCAGATACAGCGGCGCAACGATCGCTCGAAGCAGTGCGATCAAGGTCACCAGTACGACGAGGAGGGTTACCGCGATGATGAACCGGATGTCGTGCTGGTAGTAGTCGCGGGTGTCCTTCAGGCCAACGGTGTACCCCGCCATCGAAATCGTGGCGTCGGACAGCGCGGTATTCGGTTGTGCTCCCCGAGCGGCCGCTGTAATCGCGTTGACCTGATCCATCGCTTCGGTGCTAAACGGATTCAGCTTGGTTTGAACCAAATAGCGCACCGAGTGGCCGTCGGGCGAGATGAAAATCTTGGCCGCCTTCTGGAACTCCTCTAACTGCAGCAGCTGGGGAGGGATGTTGAATCCCGCCATGGCCGGTTGTGCCGCATCGCGTTTCAGTGACAACAGAAATGCCGCGGATTCACCGAGCCCGGAACCGAGCTGTTTGACTTGGTCGACGAGCTGAGCCACCGCGTCGGCTATTTGCCGGCTGCCGCCGGCGAGCCGGTTCGCTCCGTCTTGCACGCTGTTCAAATTCGCTTGCAGGCCACCGGGTTTGTCCATCCCCATCGAGTGCATCACCTTGGTGAGCTTTCCCAACGCGGCGCGCACGCGGTCCGTCGACGCCTTCAGTGCCCTTTTGTCCTGGTAATCCTGGAGTTGGTGGGCCAAATCGTTGATCGCGTCGAGGTCCGCTTGATCGCGGGATCCCACCAGCTGCTCGAATGTCCCGCGGGTCGTGCTGCACGATTGATCGGCATCGCAGACCGGGTTGCCCTGCAGCGCTGCCAGCACCGGGCCTATCCAGGCGAACACGTTTTTGGCCGCCGAGAAATTCCAGCCCATGGCGTTGCTGAGCGAGTTGACGTGATCGACGAGCTGGGCTGCGATGTCGACCTGTTTGACCAGCGCGTCGCCGCTGTACTGGCTCTTCGCCGACGAGAAGGCACTTTGCAGTTCCTCCAAGCTGGCCGCGAGCTGGCTGACCTGACCGCGGACCTCGCCCAGGCTGTTGGCCAGCGTGCCGCTCCCGGCGACCAGCCGGTTGAGATCACCGGTGTGGTCGTTGATCATGGTGGACCCGCCGGCCAGCAGGGTGCCGATGGCGCCCGCCTGATAGGTGGCCCGGAATTGTTCGGGCACGTTTCCGGTAGGACGCGTAATGCCGCTGACCGCAGCGATATTCGGCAGTTGGCTGACTCGGTCCGCCATCTGCTCCAAGTCCGCCAGGGCTTTCGGCGTGCGAAGGTCATGCGGCGATTGGATGAGGATGTACTCCGGAATGGATTGATTCACCGGGAAATGACGATCCAGCGAGGCATACCCGACGGAACTCGGCGCGGACGCCGGCAGGGCCTTGCGGTCGTCGTAGTTGTAGCGCACCAGCCCCGCGCAGCTCGCCAGGACGGCGAGCACCAGCACGCTGGCGACCAGATTGGCCCTGGGCCGGCGCACGATGCGGATGCCCGACCGCCGCCAGAATCGGGCGCTCAGTTCGCGACGTGGCTTGACCCAGCCACGCGGCCCCGCGATGGCCACAATTGCCGGCAGCAATGTCACCGCGGCGAGGAAGGCCACGCCGACCCCGATCGCCGAGGACGCGCCGACCGTTTTGAACACTCCCATTCGGGCGAAGCTGATCAGGAGAAAAGTGATGCCGACGGTGGCGGCGGATGCGCCGATGACTTTGCCGATCGAAAACATTGCGCGTTTGATCGCCTGATCGGAATCCGCTCCCGCGCGCAAATAGTCGTGATAGCGACTGATCAGGAAGACCGCGTAATCCGTTCCGGCGCCAGCCATTATGGCGCTCAGAAATACGATGGACTGATTCGAGACGCCGGCTCCGGTGAATAGCGAGTAAGCCGCGACCACCGCTTGCGCGATGACCAGCGATATCCCGATCGTCAGCAACGGCAGCAGCATGGTGACCGCACTGCGATAAATCACGAATAGGACGATCAGCACCAGCACGGCGATCGCCAGCTCGATCGGAAGCCGGTCCTGCTCGCCGGCGACCGTGAGGTCGGCGACGGTTGCCGCGGGGCCGGTGACGTTGACCGTCAGGGGCGTTCCCGCGACGGAGTGTTCGACGATGTCGCTGATCCGGTTGAACGCGGCATAGGACTGTGGCGTGCCCAGCTCACCGGCGACGCCGACCGGAAGCACCCATGCCTTGTGATCCTTGCTGGTCACGACCGAGCGCAGCGGCGGGGTGCTGATGAAATCCTGCACCATCAAGACATCTCGCGTGTCTTGGCGCAGCGTGTCCACCAGTTTGCGGTAGGCGGCTTCGTCGGCGGGGCCGAGCCCCTTGTCGTCCGTCAGGACCACCAACAGCAGGTCCTCCGAACCCGATTCGTGAAACGCCTTGGTCATCTCGCGTGCGGTGACGCTCGACGGCGCGTCGTTGGGCAAGAGCGCGAGCGGATGCTTCTGGGCCATCTCGCTCAGCGAGGGCAAAGTCAGTGATAAAGCGACCGCAACCGCGACCCAGAGCCCGATCACTATCCAGGGCCACCGCACCACGAAATCGGTCAGCCGTCGCATATCGCCCTCGCCCCTGGTCGGCGCAGTCGGGTGCGCCCGCCGGCGGCGCTCGCCGACGCCCTGTTACGCCGCGCTCGTTCGTACTGTGCCCGACTGGAGTTCGCGCACTTGAGAAAAGCTATTGCCTCGGATGGACTCACGCTACGCGACGCGCCCCCAGTGCCCACTGCCAGCGACCCGGCCGCACACGGACTTCATCGCCGCCATGTAGCGTCTCACTGATTTCAGGGCGACGGGATTGTCGGGATGCATGATCGCCATGACGGTGCCCTCGCCGTACCGGAATACATAAATGGTCAGCTGATAGGAATACCGACCATCGGGATAGATCCCGATATTGTCCGCGAGGCCCAGGTCGGCCGCCGCAAGAATCGCATTGAGCGGAGCGGCGCCGCCGTGAAAGAAGTTCGACACCGGAAAGTTTGGCCGCGGCCAGCGCAACCACGGCGCTAATTCCAGTACGCGGTAGTACGGCACCTTCGCCATGTCCAGCCCGGAATCGAAAGAGGCCTGCGCCGCCCATGCGGCATCACCGAAAGAGGCGGCCGCGATGGGCACGGTGATCGGAATCAAGCCGGTAAACCAGCCCTGTGTCATGAAATTGTCCGCAGCGGTGCGCGAATCTCTGGGCGTGAGCCCGTAATACGTCAGAGCGCCGGCGAATTCATGCTCTAACAAGGCGAAGCAGGCGAACAGGCCACCGACGAAGCGTGCACCGGCGGCGGTGCAGGCGGATTCGAATCGCTCCGTCTGGGCCACGTCCATCAGAAGTTCGGAGGTCATCTGACTGCGACTCGACTCCAACGGGTTGCCCAGTGGGAGCGGGAAATCAGGGAACCCGCCATTGTTGTTGTCGGCGAAGTCAATCCACGCGCGCACCTCGGGCGAATCGACGGTCAATTTCGACGTGTACTCGCGTTCGCGGATGCAGAAATCGTCGAAGCTACCCGCATCGGGAAGAGCCAGCGCCTCTGCGCCGCTGCTCAACGCCGAATACATTCCGTTGGCTTCCATCATCGTTGTGCCGATCAGCGTCGCGTCCCCGTGCACGTGATCCATGGCGGCAAAAAATGTGAAATGACGCTCGTTCTGGATGATCCCGAAGGTGAAACAGCCCCATTGCAGCGGGTTCGGTATGGCCACGACATGAGCGTGTATTTCGTCAACGGTCATCTGGCCGTG
Organism: Mycobacterium sp. 050128; assembly: GCF_036409155.1. Taxonomy (NCBI): domain Bacteria; kingdom Bacillati; phylum Actinomycetota; class Actinomycetes; order Mycobacteriales; family Mycobacteriaceae; genus Mycobacterium; species Mycobacterium sp. 050128. Next base: position 3,529,193 of record NZ_JAZGLW010000001.1, read on the forward strand.
GTCGATTGGCGCGAACTCAATATCGGCCGGATCGCGCAGCGTATGCCGGACGAACTCACCGGTCTCGGTGTGCTCGAACCAACTGCGGAACGTGTCGTGTCGCCGCAGATAGGCGTTCACCGCATGGTCCATCGCCGCGACATCACAAGTCCCAGGTAATTCACAGGTCGCGATGATCTGCCGGGAGAAGTTCAGCCCCGCGGCCGTCCGTTCGCAGTAGTTCCGAAGATGCTGGCCCTGCATGTAACTGACCGGCACAGAGCTGACAGGCGCTTGTCGGACCTTGTCTTTTGCCGCATCCGTCGGGTGCCACGAGGTGACGGAGCCTGGTGCCAGCGTCCAATCATCGAGTGCGCCGATCGTAATTTTCCCGATGCGCAAAACTACGTCCCCCTCGATGTAAACGGTCCCGGTCCGGCCACTTGCGGCGTCACCAAGATAACCCGCCCGGCGATCGCCTCCGCAGATACGCGTGCGCCACGGCTTACACTCACACACGGATCCGGCGTGCGGTTGTGATGATCGGACGGCCGGGCGGGAGACGCTGAGCGGCGGACACAGTGGCTGTCGTTGCGCGGTGCGGGTGCTGCAATTGCAGTGCTGGCCTTCGGAAATGACTCTGAAGCGCATCCGGGCCGCTCGTGGGGATTTAGTCTTCATCCGCCAACGCAGGGGAGGTCAAGGAAATGGCATCCGTCGAAGAGCTGGACGAGCCGGCTTCGGGTTTTGCGATCGTCGGCTACGCCGCTCGTTTTCCGGGTGCCGCGGATGCGGATGAGTTCTGGGATGTGTTGCGGCAAGGCCGGGATGCGATATCCGAGGTGCCGCGGGACCGCTGGGACGTCGACGAATTCTACGACCCGGAACCCGGCGCACCAGGCAAGGTCGTGACCCGTCGCGCGGGATTCGTCGATGACGTGACGGGCTTCGACGCGCCGTTTTTCGGTATGTCGACGCGCGAGGTCAGATTGATGGACCCGCAGCACCGGATCTTGCTGGAGACGGCATGGCGTGCGGTGGAGCATTCGGGCACCGCGCCAACAGCCCTGGCAAACAGCAACACTGGCGTCTTCGTCGGTCTGGCCACCCACGACTACCTCGGAATGGCGTCCGACGAGCTGACTTACCCCGAGATCGAGGCCTACATGGCCATCGGTACGTCGAATGCCGCTGCGGCGGGCCGGATCAGCTATCGGCTGGGGCTGCAGGGTCCCGCGGTCGCCGTCGACACGGCGTGCAGCTCGTCGCTGGTGGCAATACATCAGGCGTGCCAAGCGCTGCGCCTCAAAGAATGCGACCTCGCACTGGCCGGGGGAGCGAACGTCCTGCTCACTCCGGCAACGATGATCACGTTCTCCAGCGCTCACATGCTCGCGCCGGACGGCCGGTGCAAGACATTTGACGCGGCCGCCGACGGCTATGTGCGTGGCGAGGGATGCGGCGTCATCGTGATCAAGCGCCTGGGCGACGCGATTCGCGACGGCGACCGGATTCGGGCCGTGATCCGCGGCAGCGCGATCAACCAGGACGGCGCATCGGGTGGACTGACGGTGCCGAACGGCGTTGCCCAGCAGCGGGTCATCGCCGAGGCGCTGAAGCGCGCCGGCCTCGAACCCCGTGACGTCGGGTACTTGGAAGCACATGGGACCGGGACATCGTTGGGCGACCCCATCGAGGCCCAGGCCGCCGGTGCGGTGCTCGGTGCCGGCCGCGAACCCGGCCAACCGCTGCTGATGGGCTCGGTGAAGACGAACATCGGACACCTGGAAGCGGCCGCGGGCATCGCGGGTGTGATCAAAGTCATTCTCTCGCTTGAGAACGAGCTACTGCCACAGCACCTCCACTTTGAGAACCCGTCGCCGCACATTCCCTGGGACCGGCTTGCGGTGCAGGTGGTCAACGAGGCCACCGCCTGGCAGCGCAACGGTCGGCCGCGCATCGCCGGGGTCAGCTCATTTGGATTCGCGGGGACAAACGCTCACGTCATTCTCTCCGAAGCCCCCGTGCCCGCGGCACAACCCCTCGCCGCACCGGTTCCGGTCGAGCAGCCCGGGGACCGACGGTTCAGCCTTCTTCCGCTCTCGGCCCGAACGCCCGCCGCGCTGGTGCGGCTCGCCGGCGAATACCGCAGCTGGTTGAGCACGCACCCGGAGGCCACCCTGGCCGACGTGTGCTTGACCGCGGGCACCGGGCGAGCACACCTGGAGCACCGCGCCGCGTTGGTGGTCAATTCGCGAGAATCCGCGATCGAGCTACTCGGCGCACTCGCCGACGACCGCCCGGCGCCCGGTTTGTTCCGCGGCGAATCCCATGACACCCCGAAGACGGCATGGCTGTTCACTGGTCAAGGCAGCCAATACCCCGGCATGGCCCGGGAGTTGTTCGACACCGAGCCGGTGTTCGCCGAGACGCTGAAACGCTGCGCGGCCGCTGTCGCTTCGATTCTCGAAAAGCCGTTGTTGGAACTTGTTTTCGATATCGACGGCCCCGATAGCGAAGCGATGCTGCGGCAGACCTCTTACGCACAGCCCGCCTTGTTCGCGGTGGAGATGGGCCTGGCCCGCCTTTGGCAGTCGTGGGGCTTCGAGCCGGACGTCGTGCTGGGTCACAGCGTCGGCCAGTATTCGGCGGCCTGCGTCGCGGGCGTGGTCGGTCTCGAGGATGGCGCGGTGCTGATGGCCGAACGCGGCCGCCTCTTCGCAAGCTTGCCCGCCGGCGGCCGGATGGTCGCGGTGTTCACCGCCGCCGAGCGTGTCGAGAACCTGGCCAACGAGTTCCCGAGCCTGTCGGTCGCCGCCTACAACGGTGCGAACACCGTATTGTCCGGGCCCGCAGGGGATCTGGAGCCCGCGGTCGCGGGACTGGCGGCCGACGGTGTCCGGTGCGACTGGCTGGACACCAGCCACGCGTTTCACTCGGCCCTGCTGGACCCGATTCTGGACGAATTCGAGTCGATTGCGGATCGGTTCAATTACGGTGCACCACAACGGATTGTGATTGACAACCGCACCGGCGCCGCGCTCGGCCGCAGCGTGAAGCTCGACGGTGCCTACTGGCGCCGGCACGCACGCCAACCGGTGCAATTCGCCAAGAGCGTGCACACCCTCGCCGGCCTCAACTGCAAGGTGTTGCTCGAGGTCGGCCCACGACCGGTGCTCACCGCTGCAGCGCTGAGCTCCTGGCCCGACCCGGCCACCGCGCCGCGGGCCATCGCATCGCTGCGGCGCAACACCGCCGACCACCGACAGATCACCGAAGCCGTTGCCGAAGCGTATGTTTTGGGCCACCTGCCCGAATTCGCCGCCTTCCGGCGGGCGCACGCGCGCAAACTGGACCTGCCCACCTATCCATTCGAGCGTCGCCAATACTGGTTCCGGGACGACCGGGACCGTCCCGATCCACAACAGCAGCCCGACGTACGGCGTACCGAAGCCGTCCGACTCCTCGAGGAGGGCCGGATCGAGCAGCTCGCGGCGCTGCTCGACGCCGACAGCGACGATAATCAAGCCCTGCGTGTGCTGACCAAGCTTGCGGCACAACACAACCAAGAACGGACCACCCAGTCCATCGCCGACGACCGTTACGAGATCCGCTGGGAGAAAGCACCCGTTGCGCCTTCCCGCGCGCAAGGCGCCGAGGGAGCCAGCTGGCTTCTGATCGGCGAGGATTGCCCGGCGCTTGCGCCGTTGGTCGACGAACTCATCGCACGCGGACAGCAGCACCGGTTCCTCGGATTGCCGACATCCGACGCCGACGAGGAACAGCTTGCCGATACGTTGCGCACTGCGGCGGAGCAGCATTCGCCGCTGCGCATTGTGAACGTTGCGGCGGTGGACGCGGATCTGGGTTTGCAGACCGTGCCGTCGATGCAGTCACTGTTGCGGATGCAACACCGGATCCTGGGCGGAACGCGGCGGCTTTTCCGCGCCGCGGTCACTGCCGACCTGCGCGCCCCCATCTGGCTGGTAACCCGTGGCGCGCAGCGGGTCACCGACGGCGACACCGTGGCGCCGGAGCAGAGCTCGCTGTGGGGGTTCGGGCGAGCGGCGTCGCTGGAACATCCGCAGCTATGGGGCGGACTGGCGGATCTGGCGGAGGGCACCGCCGACGAGTGGGCTCGCTTCATCGGCCACATCTCCGCTGCGCACGACTCGGCGTCGCGCGAAGACCAAGTGGCGCTGCGTGATCAAACCGTCTACGTGCCGCGGCTGGTTCGACGGGAGGGGCAGCCGAGCGGAACTTCGCTGGAAATACGCACCGAGGCAACGTATTTGGTGACAGGCGGGCTGGGTTCGATCGGATTGGAGATCGCCGGCTACCTGGCCGCCCACGGCGCCAAGCATCTCGTCTTGACCAGCCGCCGTTCGCCCGGCGAAGACGTCCAAAAGCGCATCGACGCACTGGCCGCGCAGCATGGCTGCGAGATCCGAGCCGTCGCCGCCGATGTCGCCGACGCGCACGACGTCGCCCGGCTGTTGGCCGGCGTGCAGCCGCCGTTGGCCGGTATCGTCCACGCCGCCGGCGAGATCGGCACCACCCCGCTGAGCAACCTCGATGACGCCGAAGTCGATCGTGTCTTCGCCGGGAAGGTCTGGGGTGCTTGGTATCTGAGCGAGGCAGCGGCTGACCTGCGGCTCGACTTCTTCCTCAGCACGTCGTCGATCGCGTCGGTATGGGGCGGATACGGTCAGAGCGCCTACGGCGCGGCCAACGCGTTCCTCGACGGGATGGCCTGGCGCCTGCGCGAACGAGGCGTCTGGGCGACAAGCGTCAACTTCGGTCCCTGGTCGGCGGGTATGGCCGACGCGGAGTCCCGAGCGCGACTGGATCAGCGCGGAATCCGGGCGCTGTCACCCGCCGATGCGCTTGCGGGGCTGGCCGATGCCGCGGCGTCGTCGTCGGCGCAGGGCGTGGTGGCCCGGATCGACTGGGCCCGCTTCCTGCCGCTCTATGAGCAGGCCGGGCGACGGGCGTTCCTGACGGAATTGGAGCGCGAGGTACCCGACGCGGTGCCGCCCGTGACGCCGTCGGGCAAGACCCAACTCGTCGAGCAACTCACCAACGCCCCACTGCAGCAACGTAAGCGGCTGCTTACCGATTACCTGCGTGACGCGGTCGCCGAGGTGACGCGGGTCGATGTCGCGGAGATCCGCGAGGACGCGGGTTTCTTCGACCTCGGCATGGACTCACTGATGGCCGTGGAATTGCGGCGCCGCATCGAGCACGGAGTGGGCCGGGAGATCCCCATCACCTTGGTGATGGATTACCCGCGGCTGTCCGACGTGGCCGACTACCTGCTCGGCGATGTGCTCGAGCTCAGCGCGCCGGCGGCGGCGCCTCAGCCGGCGGCAGCGGCGACGACGCGCACCGACGAACCGATCGCGATCGTCGCGGTGTCGTGCCGATTCCCCGGCGCGCCCGACCCGGAAGCCTTCTGGGAGCTGCTGTCCGGCGGTGTCGATGCGATCCGGGAAGTCCCGGAGGACCGCTTCGACATCGACGAGTTCTATGACCCGGACCCCGAGGCGCCGGGCAAGACCTACACACGCTTCGGCGGATTCCTGGACGGGATCGACGGATTCGATCCGGAATTCTTCGGCATCTCGCCGCGCGAGGCGGTGTGGATCGAGCCGCAGCAGCGGCTGATGCTCGAAACCGCATGGGAGGGGCTGGAACGCGCCGGGTACTCGCCGGGTGCGCTGCGCGGCAGCCGAACCGGCATCTTCGCAGGGGTGGCCGCCAACGAGTATGCGCACCTGCTGTCCGCGGAGCCGATCGACAAGATCGAGCCCTACTTCATCACCGGGAATGCGCTCAATGCCATTTCCGGTCGGGTCGCCTTCGCGCTCGGGCTCGAAGGGCCGGCGGTGGCAATCGATACCGCGTGCAGTTCGGCCCTGGTGGCCGTCCATCAGGCGTGCCAGGCATTGCATTCCGGTGACTGCGACCTCGCGTTGGCCGGCGGGGTGAACGTGCTGCTGTCTCCGGTGACCGTCATTGCGGCCTCGCGCGCCCGGATGCTGTCGCCGGTTGGCCGATGCAAGACCTTCGACGCCTCGGCCGACGGTTACGTGCGTAGCGAAGGCTGCGGAATTCTGGTGCTCAAGAGGCTGAGCGATGCGGAGCGCGACGGCGATCGGGTCCTCGCCGTCATTGCGGGCAGCGCGGTCAATCAGGATGGTGCCTCGAGTGGTCTGACGGTGCCCAATGGTGGTGCGCAGCAACGACTCATCGGAGCGGCGCTGAGCCGCGCCGGTCTGGCGGGCGGGGACGTCGACTACCTCGAGGCGCACGGAACCGGTACCCCGTTGGGTGATCCGATCGAGGTGCAGGCGGCCGCGGCCGCGTACGGAGGGTCGCGTACCGCGGACCGGCCATTGCTGATGGGATCGGTGAAGACCAACATCGGACACACCGAGTCGGCATCGGGCGCGGCGGGTCTGATCAAGGTCGTGTTGTCGCTTCAGCACGAATTACTGCCGCAGAGCCTGCATTTCGACACACCGTCGCCGCATATCCCGTGGGACTCGCTGCCGGTGCGGGTGGTGGGCGAGTCGACCCCTTGGCAGGCCAACGGCAGACCGCGGCGCGCCGGGGTGAGCTCCTTCGGGTTCACCGGCACCAACGCACACGTACTGATCGAGGAGGCGCCCGCCCGCACGGGATCGCCCGCCTCAGATCCGTCGGACTCGGCGGACGATGTCGCGGCCGTCGACACCAGCGAGGTCAATGTGCTCGCGCTGTCCGCCCGATCACCGGAAGCGCTGGTGGCATTGGCGCAACGCTACGAGGCCTGGCTGAGCGCACACCCGGATGTGGACCTCGCCGACGTGTGCCGTACCGCAGGCACGGGCCGTTCGCATTTCGAGCACCGCGCCGCGCTGGTCGTCGATTCGGTCGAGGCCGCGCGTGCGGGCCTTGCCGAACTGGCCGAGAACCGCCTGCGGCCCGGCGTGGTCCGGGGTGAGCACACCCACCACCCGACGACGGCGTGGTTGTTCACCGGGCAAGGCAGCCAGTATCCCGGCATGGCACGTGAATTATTCGACACCGAACCGGTTTTCGCCGACACCGTGACACGCTGTGCGGACGCGGTCAAGGACATGCTGCCGCGGCCGTTGCTGGAGGTGTTGTTCGCCACCGACCGGGAACTCGGAGAAGCGGTGCGACACACATCGTTTGCCCAGCCGGCACTGTTCGCCATCGAGATGGGCCTGGCGCGGCTGTGGCAGTCGTGGGGCATCGAGCCCGACGTGGTGCTGGGGCATAGCGTGGGCCAGTATGCGGCGGCCTGTGTGGCCGGCGTATTCAGCCTCGAGGACGGTGCTCGGCTGATGGCCGAGCGCGGCCGGATGTTCGGCAGCCTGCCCGAAGGCGGGCGAATGGTGGCGGTGTTCACCGACGCCAAACAGGTCGAGCAAATCGCCAGTGAGTTCCCGCGCGTGTCGGTCGGCGCCTACAACGGACCCAACACGGTGCTCTCGGGTCCGGGCGACGACCTCGAACAGATCGTCGCCAAGTTCGGTGACGAGGGGGTCCGCTGCACTTGGCTCGACACCAGCCACGCCTTCCACTCCGAACTGCTGGATCCCGTGCTCGACGAATTCGAGTTGTACGCAGCACAATTGGAGTTCGCAGCGCCGACGTTGCCGTTGGTGTGCAACCGCACGGGCGCCGTGCTCACGGCCCAGACCCCGCTCGATGCCCAGTACTGGCGGCGGCATTCCCGCCAGCCGGTGCAGTTCGCCGAAAGTGTGCGCACCGTGGCGGCGCTCGGCTGCTCGGTGGTGATGGAGATCGGCCCGCAACCGGTGTTGACCGCGGCTGCGGTGCAGGTCTGGCCGGAGCACCTGGCGGCCCCGCGCGCGATCGTCTCGCTGCGTAAGGGCGTGGGTGATCGGCGCCAGATCGCTGACGCGCTGGCCGCGGCGTACATCGGCGGGCACCTACCCGATTTCGCTGCGCTGCATCGTCAGACCGGTCGCCGACTCGAGCTGCCCACCTATCCGTTCCAGCGCCGCCGGTTCTGGCCCAAGTCGTCCGGAATCGCCATCGACGGACCGGCGGTGTCCGGAATCCTGGGCAGTGCAAAAGATCTCGCCTCCGGAGACTCCGTCTACACCAGCAGATTGTCGGTCAAATCTCAGCCGTGGCTTTGCGACCACGTCATCTACGGCACCGTCGTCGTCCCCGGGGCGACGTATGCCGCGATGGCCTTGGCCGCGGTCGGTACCCCGGCCCGGGCGAAGGACGTCTTCTTCTACGAGCCGATCATCTTGCCCGAGAAGAGCTCTCGTGAGGTCCAGCTGACATTGCACCCGCAGGAGGACGGCGACGGGTGGAAATTCCAGGTCCACAGCCGATCGTACGGTGAACGCGGCGCCGAATGGTCGTTGAACGCCGAAGGCACTGTGATCGCCGGCGCCGACGGTGAGCCGGAATCCGAAGACGATCCGGTCGACGAAGCGCTCGAGCGGCTGAACCGGATGCGGCCACAAGAGTTGTTCGAGACCTTCGCCGACCTGGAATTGGCCTGGGGCCCGACCTGGTCCGGTTCGCTGAAGTCGCTGTGGCTCGGTGAGGGCGAGGCGATCGGCGACATCGTCGTCGGCGAAGAGCTCGCCGAGCAACTCGGCGCCGAGCCGATGCACCCGGTGCTGATGGACCTGTGCACCGGCGTCGCTTTCCCGGCGTTCCCGGCACTTCTCGCGGCCGAACAGGGTGTCAACGATCTGTTCCTGCCGCTGCGGTATGGGCAGGTGACGCTGCGGGAGAAGATGCCGCGGCGGTTCTACTGCCGGGCGAAGTGGCACGCCAGCGCGCTGGACAGCGAAACCCAGGTATTCGATCTCGAGTACCTCGATCGAGATGGCCGGCACCTGGGCGGAATTCGCGAGTTCACGGTCAAACGGGCACCGCGGGAGGCCTTGCTGCGCGGCCTCGGCGGCGATGCCACCCGGCTGCTGTACACCCTCGGCTGGCACGAGGTACCGCTGCCGGCATCGAGCGACGATGCCAGCGGCGTCAGCGGCACCTGGCTGATCGCCGGATTCGACGAACTGGCGACCAATGTTGCGGGCTGCATCCGCTTCGACCGCAATACCGATCCGGAGCTGTTGGGTGAGCTGTTGGCACAGGCCCAAGAGCGTGGTCTGCCGTTCGCGGGCGTTGTCTGGCGCAGCGCCGGCCCGAATGGGACGGAGTCGAGCACCGACGGCGCCGCGCGGGTCGAGACCGAGATCGCCCACCTGCTCAGCGCCGTGCACACCGTGCAACGCGGCGAGGTGAAACTGCCCGGCGGACTGTGGATCACGACCGAACGGGGCGTGGCCACCGAATCCGGCGAGCCGGTTGATCCGGTGCAGGCGGCGCTGTGGGGCTTCGGGCGCACCACGATCAACGAGGAACCGGCTCTGCGCTGCAAGCTCGTCGACTGTGACGGATCCGAGGAAGCCGTGCAAGCGTTGGCCGGTCTGTTGGCCACACCGGGCTCGTCCCTCGAGGAGCATGAGCTCGCTTTGCGACAAGGGAAGCTGCTGGTCTCTCGGTTGTTGCCATGGTCGCGCAGCGGTCATCTCACGGTGCCTCGCTCGTCCGACTACGTCCTGGCGCCCACCGAACGCGGCGCAATCGACAACCTGCGGCTGACCGAGGCGGAGGTCCCGGCGCCGGACGAGGGCTATGTGCAAGTTCGGGTGGAGGCCGCCGGCCTCAACTTCCGGGATGTGCTCAACGTCCTCGGCCTCTACCCCGGAGATCCGGGACCGATCGGTGGCGACTTCGCCGGAACCGTCACCCAATTGGGCAGCGGCGTCATCGGACTCGAGCTGGGCCAGCGTGTCTACGGCTTCATGCAGGGCGCGTTCGCCAGCCGGTTCAATGTGCCGGCCCAGTTGCTGGCGCCGATTCCAGACGGAGTGGGGGCGGTGGCCGCGGCGACCATTCCCGCTGCGGCATTGACGGTCCGGCTCGCGTTCGACTGGGCGCAGGTGCAGCCCGGCGATCGGGTGCTCATCCACGCCGCCAGTGGTGGCGTCGGCCTGGCCGCGATCCAGCTGGCACAGCAGTGCGGTGCCACGGTCTTCGCCACCGCCAGCACCTACAAGCGCGCGACGCTGCGCAAGCTGGGTGTGGAGTACGTGTACGACTCGCGCACTACGGATTTCGCCGACCAGATCCTCGCGGACACCGACGGTGCCGGTGTCGACGTGGTGCTCAACAGCTTGACGAACGAAGGATTCCTCGAGGCGACCGTGCGGGCAACCGCCCAGAATGGCCGGTTCGCCGAGATCGCCAAGCGCGACATCTGGACACCCGAGCAGATGGCGGAGGTCCGCCCCGACATCGCCTACGAGATCGTGGCGCTGGACACGGTGACCTTCCAGGAGCCCGAGCGTATTCGTGGCTTGTTGACCGAGGTTTCGGAGGGACTGGGCAAGGGTGAATGGGCGCCACTGCCCGCCGAGATCTACCCGCTCACCGAGGCGAGGGCCGCGTTCCGGCGCATGCAGCAGGCCCGGCACATCGGAAAGATCGTGGTGCAGATGCCGATTCCGCTTCAGCCACGTTCGGATCGGAGCTACTTGATCACCGGCGGACTCGGAGCGATCGGCCTGCACACGGCGTCGTATCTGGCCCAACTCGGTGCCGGTGACATCGTGTTGACCAGCCGACGCGAACCCGATGCGGACGTACAACGCGCAATCGAGGAGATCACCGAGCGCTTCAAATGCCGCGTCCACGTCTTCGCGGCCGACGTCAGCGACGAGTCCGAGGTTGAGAAGCTGCTGGAGCAAATCCGCGCGGAACTGCCGCCGCTCGCGGGTGTAGTGCATCTGGCCGGGGTGCTCGACGACGCGCTGCTGTCTGCGCAGAGCCTAGAGCGATTCCGGACGACATTGGCGCCCAAGGCGTTCGGTGCCTGCCACTTGGACAGGCTGACGAAGGACGACGAGCTGGACTTCTTCATCGTGTCCTCCTCGGTGTCCAGTTTGTTCGGGTCGCCCGGTCAGTCCAACTACGCGACGGCCAACGCGTTGCTCGACGGTCTGGTCGCGCAACGAAGGGCGCAAGGCCTGCCCGCCACGGGTGTCAACTTCGGGCCCTGGGCCCAGGGCGGCATGGCCTCATCGGAGGCCGCAATCGCGAATATCACTGCGCAAGGCCTGATTCCGCTGGAGCCCTCGGCGGCGCTGGGCGCGCTGGCCGAGGTCGTCGCGAACGGTACCGGCCAGGCCACCGTCCTCAAAGCCAACTGGCAGCGTGCCGCGAAGGTGCTGGGCAGTTCGCGTCCACCGATTCTCGACCTCGTATTGCCCAGTGCCGTCGGGGAAGTCATCGGTGACAGTGAGCTGCTCAAGCAGCTGATGGAGATACCCGTGCCGCAGCGCGCGGCCTTCGTGACCGAGTTCCTGCAACGCGAGGTGCAACACTTCCTGCGGCTTGCGCAGCCGCCGGCGGCGAGCAGTCGGTTCCTGGACCTGGGCACGGATTCGCTGATGGCGATAGAACTGCGCAACCGATTGCACAGTCAGTTCGGCGGCAAGTTCACGATTAACGCCACCGCGGTTTTCGACTATCCGACCATCGGCGGGCTCGCCGAGTACCTGGTGGCTCAGCTGCCCGACGCGGAATCGGTCGTGGTGCCGGAGGCGAGTTGAGTCAGCGCCCGGGGCTGCGCGGCGCGGGTCAGTCGCCGACATCGAGTCCGTCGACGACCGTGACCGGCCGAACCCGCACCACCAGTTCGCCGGCCGAGGAGTTACGCCCACTCAGTCGGACAGCTGCGCCATCACTAGAGCCGGGCTAGGTCGTACTCGCCGAGGTGGTCGATCAGGTTGTGCACGTGATCGCCCGAGGTGCCCAGGGTGTGCTCGATGGCGGTGAGCCGAGCGGCGTAGTGGCTCACCGGATATTCGGCGGTCACCCCGATTCCACCGTGCATCTGGATCGACTCCTGCGCGATGTGCCGGCCCGACCGGCCGATCTGCACCTTGGCCCGCGACGCGACCAGCGGGTCGAGGTTGCCGTCGGCGATCGACATCGCCGCGTACAGGCTCATACTGCGTGCCATCTCGAGCGAGACGTACATGTCGGCGGCTCGCTGCGTAAGCGTCTGGAACTTGTTGAGCGTGACGCCGAACTGCTTGCGGGTCTTGAGGTAATCGGTGGTCAGCCGCAGCGCTTCCTCCATCGCCCCGACCGCCTCGGCGCACAGCGCCGACTGGATGCGAACGAGGGCACCGCTGATGGCACCCGACGCGTCGACCGCATCGCCCAACGGCTCGGCGGCCGCGCCGTCCAAATCGAGTTGCGCGCCGCGTTGACCGTCGAAGGTCCGGAACCGATGACGGGTGACAGAGGTGTTGTCGGAGCCGGCGTCGACCAGGAACAGGCCGGTGCCGCCGTCCGGCAATGCGGCGCTGACCACCAAGGCATCGGCGCAGTCACCGGCAAGAACCGGGTTCTTGCGGCCGGTCAACGTCCACGAATCACCTTGCCGCGCAGCCTGAGTCGTGACCGTTGTGGTCGGCTTGCGATGCCCCGGCTCCAGGTGGGCGAAGGCCAGCAGCCGTTGGCCCGCCGCGACGTCGTCGAGTTGCTCTTTCTGCGCGTCGGTGCCCAGCTCCGCGATCAGCGCACCCGGCGCCAGCGCGGCGTGCAGGATCGGTTCGGGGGCCAACCGGCGCCCGGCCTCGGTGAGCACGACCATGATCTCGATCTGGCCGGCCTCGTCCGGGTCGAAGCCCAGGCCGAGGATCCCGGTGTCGGCAAGCTGACTCCACACCTCGCGGCTCCAACCGAGATCAGAGCCGATCACCTTGATGCGGCTCTCCGGGTCGTAGCTGCGGGACAGCAGCTCGCGGGTCGTGTCGCGCAGCAGGCCCTGCTCGTCGGTCAACTGAAAGTCCATGGCTGCCTCACAATCCCAGAATGGTGGACGCGATGATGTTGCGCTGTACCTCGCTACTGCCGCCATAGATCGTCGTCTTGCGGTAGTTGAGGTAGCGCGGCGCACTGTGTTGCGCCCAGTCCGGAGACGCGATGCCGTCCCCGTCGGCGGGCAGCGCGTCCGGGCCGGCGACCTCGACAAGGAGCTCGGTGGCGGTCTGCTGCAACTGACTGCCGCGCAGCTTGAGCACCGACGACGCCGGGTTAGGCTGGCCGTCCGCGGAATCCGTCACCACTCGCGACTGCGTGAGTTCCAGTGCCAGCAGCTCGTTTTCGGCCTCGGCCAACCGGGCCGCGAACAGCGGATCGGCGATGATGCCGGTTTCGGTGGCGAACTTCTTCACCTCGGCGAGGCGCACTTTTGTCCGCCCGACGCCGGCGATGCCGGTGCGCTCGTTGCCCAGCAGGAACTTCGCGTAGGTCCAGCCTTTATTCTCTTCTCCGACAAGCTGATTGGCGGGCACCCGGACGTCTTCGAAGAACAACTCGTTGACCTCGTGGCCGCCGTCGATCGTCTTGATGGGCCGTACGGTGATGCCCGGCGTCTTCATGTCGAAGAGCAGGAACGAGATGCCGGCCTGGCGCTTGGGCGCCTGCGGGTCGGTGCGGACCAGGCAGAAGATCCAGTCGGCGTACTGGCCGAGCGTGGTCCAGGTCTTCTGCCCGTTGACGACGTAGCTGTCGCCGTCGCGCACCGCGGTGGTGCGCAGCGACGCGAGGTCGGAGCCGGCTTCGGGTTCGGAAAAGCCCTGGCACCACCAGATGTCGAGGCTGGCCGTCGGCGGCAGGAAGCGCTCTTTGATCTCCTGAGACCCGAATTCGGCGATCACCGGGCCCACCATCTTGGTGTTGAAGTTCAGCGGCTCCGGGACACACGCCAGCTGCATCTCGTCGGCCCAGATCTGGTGCTGGGTCGGCGTCCAGTCCTTGCCGCCCCACTCGACCGGCCAGCTCGGTACCGCCAGACCGTGCTCGTGCAGGATCTTGTGGCTGGTGACCACGTCGTCGTGCACCACCTCCGCCGAGCCCTGGCGTACCCGGTCGCGTGTCTCTTGCGGGATCTTGGTCGTGAAAACGGTGCGGAGCTCGTCGCGGAACGCGGCTTCCTCCGGCGTCAGCGCCAGTTGCATGCAGACTCCTTTGCCTGGATTGAGCGTGGTGACCGCTATTGCGACGGATGTGCGCCCCCGTCCGGTCGTGCGCTCCGAGTTCCATCTTGACCCATCCCTCGCTGTGCTTGTGCACAGCCTCCGGTTAATCCACAGCGAGCGGTCGAGACGGCGCCGGGCGCAACCGTGGTGGCGGTCGGCGCACCTACCGTCGGCGCATGCGAACAGAACTTCCCGCCGAACGGCTGCACCGACGCCTCGGGGCCGACCCGGATATCGATTCGGAGGGCGAGCAGCCGGGCCAGGACGAACCGGACGAGGATCAGAACTCGTTGCTGCCGCGTTGGCTTCCCGACGCAGCAGACGGTGGGAACTGGCGGGCCCGGCTGCGTTCCGATCCGGGCCGCGCGGGCGGTCTCGCGTTGGCTGTGATCGCTGCCCTGGCCGTCCTGATCACGATATTCACGCTGGTCCGCGACCATCCCGCGCCGGTGATGTCCGCAAAACTGCCTCCGGTCGAGAAGGCGTCCACGGCAAGCCCTAAGTCCTCGGCGACTCCTGGTCCCGATCGGCCGGTGGTGGTCAGCGTGGTGGGCCTGGTGCACAAGCCGGGCCTGGTGACGTTGACGCCGGGCGCGCGGATCGCCGACGCGTTGCAGGCCGCCGGCGGTGCGATGGACGGCGCCGACACCATCGGCTTGAACATGGCCCGCCCGCTCGGTGATGGTGAGCAGATTGTGGTCGGGCTGGCACCGCTGTCCGGGCAGCCGACCGCGCTGGGGAGCTCCGTGACGCCCGGCTCGTCGCCGTCCGCCAAGACGCCGCCGCCGACGGGGTCGGTCAAGGCATCCGCGCGGCCGAAGCCGGGCGAGGTGCTCGACCTGAATACCGCGACCGTGCAGCAGCTGGACGACCTGCCCGGGGTCGGGCCGGTCACCGCCGCCGCGATCGTGAGCTGGCGGCAGGCCAACGGCAAGTTCACCAACGTCGATCAGCTCGCCGACGTCGACGGCATCGGGCCGTCGCGGCTGGACAAGCTGCGCGCCCTGGTTCGTGTCTGACGCGCCGCGGGCGCTGTCGCAGCTCGCCCGCCTCGATGTGCGGCTGGTCCCCGCCGCACTCACCGGCTGGATCGTCACCGCCTCGGGCATCGTGTGGCCGGTTGGCCGCGTGCTGGCCTGGTGCTGCGCCGCGTTGGTCGCCGCGGCCGCAACGCTGTCCTGGCATGCGGCGCGACGGGCCGCCCGACCCCGGCGGCTGCGGGCCGTCACGGCCGGTCTGGTGGCGATCGGAGTGGTCGGCGCGGGATTCGGGTTCGCGATCGGACTGCGCGCCGACGCGGTGGCTCGGCATCCGATCACCGCGGCGTTCGGGACGGTCGCCGCGGTGACGGTGACGCCCAGCGAGAGCGCGCTGGCGCTGGGCGCGGGCCGGCTGATGTTTCGCGCCACCCTGCAACGGCTGCGCGACGACGAGATATCCGGGCGGGTCATCGTTTTCGCGCGGGCGTCGGACTTCGACGTGATGGTGGGCCAACCGTTGGCGTTCTCGGCGCGGATTAGCCGCCCCACCCGCCACGACCTGACCGTCGCGGTGCTCAACGCGGCGGGCCGGCCCGTCCCGGGCCGGGCGGGGGCGGTGCAGCGGGCCGCGCACGTGGTGCGCGACCGCTTTGCCGCCACCGCGCACGAAGTGCTGCCCGCCGCGCAGGCGGCGATGCTGCCGGCGCTGGTCCTGGGCGACACCTCGGCGCTCACCGCGGATACCGGCCGCGAATTCCGGGCGGCCGGCATGACGCACCTGACGGCCGTCTCGGGAGCCAACGTCACGATCGTGTGCGCCGCGGTGCTGTTCTCTGCCCGGCTCTTCGGTCCGCGGGCGGCCGTGCTGCTCGCCGGTGTGGCATTGGTGGCGTTCGTGATCGTCGTCCAACCGACCGCCAGCGTGTTGCGGGCAGCGGTGATGGGCGCCATCGCGCTGGCGGGGACGCTGACCGCACGCCGGCGGCAAGCGATTCCGGCGCTGTCGGCCACGGTGCTGCTATTGCTTGCCATCGCTCCCCAGCTCGCTGTCGACGCCGGTTTCGCGCTGTCGGTGCTGGCGACGGGCGCGCTGGTGGTCATCGCGCCGGTCTGGTCGCGTCGCCTGGCGGCCAAGGGCTGCCCTAAACCGCTCGCGGATGGGCTCGCGGTCGCGGTGGCGGCGCAGCTGGTCACCGCGCCCCTGGTTGCCGGCATCTCGGGACGGTTCAGCGTGGTGGCCGTCGCCGCCAATCTGGCCGCCGCGCCGGTCATCGCGCTCATCACCGTGCTCGGCAGCGCGGCGGCCGTCATGTGCGTGCTCTGGCTGCCGGGGGCACAGCTGCTGATGCGTTTCACCGGCCCGGAGGTGTGGTGGGTGTCGAAGGTGGCGCACATCGCGGCCGGTGCGCCCGCGGCCACCGTGCCGGTACCCGACGGCCTGGCCGGCGTGCTGCTGGTTTGCTGTGCCACCGCGCTGCTACTCACGCTCGCGGTGCTGCTGTGGCGACGGCCCTGGTTTCGCGCGTCGACCCGGGTGGCCGGGCTGGTCGCGGTGCTATGTGTGCTGGCCTGGTCGGCGTCCGAGCTGCTGGATCCCCGAGCGGATTGGTCGGCCCTTCGTGACACCATCGTGGGGTGAGTGAGGCATCGCCGTTGCACTTGGTCCTGGGCGACGAGGAACTACTGGTCGAGCGGGCCGTGGCGGACGTGCTGCGGGCGGCGCGCAAGCGCGCCGGCACCGACGACATCCCCGTCAACCACATGCGGGCCGGCGACGTCAGTACGTTCGAGCTCGCCGAGCTGCTGAGTCCGTCGCTGTTCGCCGACGAACGCGTCGTCGTGCTGGAGGCCGCGGCCGAAGCGGGCAAGGACGCGGTCGCGATGATCGCCGCGGCGGCCGCCGACCTGCCGCCGGCCACGATGCTGGTGGTGGTGCATTCGGGTGGCGGGCGTGCCAAGGCGCTGGCCGACCAGCTGAAGTCGCTGGGCGCCGAGGTCCATCCCTGTGCGCGGATCACCAAGTTGAGCGAACGCACCGACTTCGTCCGCAAGGAGTTCCGCGCGCTGCGAGTCAAGGTCGACGAGGACACGGTCACCGCCCTGTTGGACGCCGTCGGATCCGACGTGCGCGAGCTCGCGTCGGCCTGTTCGCAGCTGGTCGCCGACACCGGCGGACAGGTCGATGAGGCCGCGGTGCGCCGCTATCACAGCGGCAAGGCCGAGGTGAAGGGGTTCGATATCGCGGACAAAGCCGTGGCCGGCGATGTCGCGGGCGCGGCCGAGGCACTGCGGTGGGCGATGATGCGCGGCGAGCCATTGGTGGTGCTGGCCGATGCACTGGCCGAAGCCATCCACACCATCGGGCGGGTCGGTCCGCTCTCCGGCGACCCGTACCGGCTGGCCGGGCAGCTGGGGATGCCGCCCTGGCGGGTGCAGAAGGCTCAGAAGCAGGCCCGGCGCTGGTCGCGCGACAGTGTGGCAACTGCGATGAAAGTGGTCGCCGAACTCAACGCCGACGTCAAGGGAGCCGCCGCGGACGCCGACTACGCGCTGGAATCAGCCGTCCGAAAGGTGGCCGAGCTGGTCGCCGACCGGGGCCGATAGGCCCGGGGCTCAGATCTTGTTGAGGGACCGCGCCAGCGCCGACTTCTTGTTGGCGGCCTGGTTCTTGTGGATGACGCCCTTGGTGGCCGCCTTGTCCAGCTTGCGGTTGGTCGACACCAGCAACTCCGCGGCCTTGTCCTTATCGCCGGCCTCGGCGGCCTCACGGAATGCGCGCACCGCGGTGCGCAGCGACGATTTCACCGACTTGTTGCGCAGTCGGGCGCTCTCGTTGGTCTTGATGCGCTTCTGCTGCGACTTGATGTTGGCCACGCGGAAATTTCCTTCGTCGTTTTTGGTGTTTGCACGTGTTCGTCTCGGGGGGCGCCCCACACCCGATTGCGACTGCTCAGGTTAGCAGTCGGTTACGTTTTCTCCCAAAACGGGAACTCGTGGCCAGCCATAACGTCGATTTGAGGCAGCATCCTTAAAGTGAGTCTTCCGAACCAGGTTGAAACAGCCAGGCGGGGTTCGCGCGGCGCTGCACAGGCGCTGGCGCGCTCCGAGCGCATTTTCCGCGGGTACAACTCGTCGGACGCCTACGCGATGGCATTTGACGAAATGTTCGACGCGCAGGGCAACGTACGGGGTCCCTACAAGGGCATCTACGCCGAGCTGGCGCCATCGGACGCCTCGGACCTGCGGGCCCGCGCCGACGCGTTGGCCCGCGCGTTCATCGACCAGGGCATTACCTTCTCGTTATCGGGCCAGGAACGGCCGTTTCCGCTGGACCTGGTGCCGCGGGTGATCTCCTCGGCCGAATGGAACCGGCTCGAGCGCGGCATCGTCCAACGGGTCAAAGCCCTGGAGATGTATCTCGACGACATCTACGGCGATCAGGAGATCCTGAACGACGGTGTGATTCCGCGTCGCCTGGTCACCTCCTGCGAGCACTTTCACCGCCAGGCAGTCGGCATTGTCCCGCCCAACGGCGTGCGCATCCACGTTGCCGGCATCGACCTGATCCGCGACGAGAAAGGCACCTGGCGGGTCCTCGAGGACAACCTGCGTTCGCCCTCGGGCGTGTCGTACGTCATGGAGAACCGGCGCACGATGGCGCGGGTGTTCCCGAACCTGTTCGCCACCCACCGGGTGCGTGCGGTCGACGACTACGCCTCGCACCTGCTGCGGGCGCTGCGCAATTCCGCGGCGACCAACGAGGCCGACCCGACCGTGGTGGTGCTGACCCCCGGCGTCTACAACTCCGCCTACTTCGAGCATTCGCTGCTCGCCCGGCAGATGGGTGTCGAACTGGTCGAGGGCCGCGACCTGTTCTGCCGCGACAACCAGGTGTACATGCGCACCACCGAGGGGGAGCGCCAGGTCGACGTCATCTATCGGCGCATCGACGACATCTTCCTCGACCCGCTGCAGTTCCGCGCCGACTCGGTGCTGGGGGTGGCCGGTCTGGTCAACGCCGCCCGCGCCGGCAACGTCGTGATCTCCAGCGCGATCGGCAACGGCGTCGGCGACGACAAGCTGGTCTACACCTACGTGCCGACCATGATCGAGTACTACCTCGGCGAGAAGCCGCTGCTGGCCAACGTGGACACCTACCGGTGCTGGCTCGACGACGAACGCGAGGAGGTGCTCGACCGGATCGACGAGCTGGTCATCAAGCCGGTCGAGGGATCCGGCGGGTACGGCATCGTGTTCGGCCCGGACGCTTCCGAGAAAGAATTGGCGGCCGTCAGCAAGAAGATTCGCGACGATCCCCGAAGTTGGATCGCGCAGCCGATGATGGAGCTGTCCACCGTGCCGACGCGGATCGGCAACGCGCTGGCCCCGCGCTACGTCGACCTGCGACCGTTCGCTGTCAACGACGGCGACGACGTGTGGGTGCTGCCGGGCGGGTTGAGCCGGGTGGCCTTGGTCGAGGGCTCGCGGGTGGTCAACTCCAGCCAGGGCGGAGGCTCGAAAGACACCTGGGTGCTGGCGCCGCGCACGTCGGGCGCGGATCGCGAGCTGGGCGCCGCCGAAGTCGTGCGGTCGTTGCCGAAGTCCATGTCGGATCCCGAGGCCGACGACTCGGCGGGCTCGTCGCGTCAGCAGCCGCTGCACAGCGAGCAATCGCAGGAAGAGAAGCCGCCGAAAAAGCAAAAGCAAAAACAACAGCAGCAGCAGCAACACCAGAGGATGGTCCGCTGATGTTGGCCCGAAATGCCGAGGCGCTCTACTGGATTGGCCGTTATGTCGAGCGGGCCGATGACACCGCGCGCATTCTGGATGTGGCGCTGCACCAGTTGCTGGAGGACTCCAGCGTCGACCCCGACCAGGCGTCCCGGCTGCTGTTGCGCGTGCTCGGCATCGAGGCGCCGGAGCAGGATTTGGACGTCTGGTCGTTGACCGACATGGTGGCCTACAGCACCGACAACAAGGGCGGTTCCTCGATCGTCGACGCAATCACAGCGGCGCGCGAAAACGCCAAGTCGGCGCGCGAGGTGACATCCAGCGAAATCTGGGAATGCCTCAACACCACCTACCACGCCCTGCCCGAACGCGAACGTGCCGCCAAACGCCTTGGGCCACACGAGTTTCTGTCTTTCATCGAGGGCAGGGCCGCGATGTTCGCCGGTCTGGCGGACTCGACGCTTTCGCGTGACGACGGATACCGATTCATGTTGTTGGGCCGCGCTATTGAGCGCGTCGACATGACGGTGCGGCTCTTGCTGTCTCGGGTGGGGGACAGCGCGTCCTCGCCGGCCTGGGTAACCCTGCTGCGCTCGGCGGGCGCTCACGACACCTATCTGCGTACCTATCGCGGGGTGCTGGACGCCGGCCGGGTGGTCGAGTTCATGATGCTCGACCGATTGTTCCCGCGGTCGGTGTTCTACTCGCTGAAGCTCGCCGAAGAAAGCATCGAAGAGTTGGTGCGTAATCCGATGAGCCGGGTGGGGGCCACCGCCGAGGCGCAGCGACTGCTCGGACAGGCCCGCAGCGAACTGGAATTCCTGCCGCCGGGGGTATTGCTCGACACGCTCGAGACTCGTCTGGCCGGTCTGCAGACGACCTGCCGAGATGTCGGAGATGCGTTGTCCCAACAGTACTTCCATGTCACGCCGTGGGTGGCGTGGTCGGATGCGGGGAATAGCGCCAGCCTGGTCGCCCGGAACGGCGATACCTGATGTGGCGGCTTCGCGTGGTGCACACGACCGGGTTCGCCTACCAATCGGCGGTGACCGCGTCCTATAACGAGGCCAGGCTTACCCCGAGTTCAGACACCCGGCAAAACGTCATCCTCAACCGGATCGAAACCATTCCGGCAACCCGGTCCTACCGGTACATCGACTACTGGGGCACCGCCGTCACCGCGTTCGACTTGCACGCGCCGCACACCGATCTAACGGTGACGTCGTCATCGGTCGTCGAGACCGAACAGCCGGAGCCGGCCGCGAAGGATGTCAGCTTCAAGGACCTGCAGTCCGCCGCGGTGATCGACCGGTTCGACGAATTTCTGCAGCCCACCGACTACACCCCGGCAAGCAAGCGGCTTAGCTCCGTCGGCAAGAAGATCATCAAAAGCCATGAGCCACAGGAAGCCGTGATCGCCGCGGCCAACTGGGTGCACGGCGAGCTGGAATACCTTCCGGGGACCACCGGCGTGCACACGCCCGGGATCGAGGCGCTCAAGGCGGGCAAGGGTGTCTGCCAGGACTTCGTTCACCTGTCGCTAATGCTGTTGCGTGAGATGGGAATTCCGGCCCGCTACGTATCGGGTTATTTACACCCCAAACGGAACGCCGTCGTCGGGGACACCGTGGACGGTAGAAGCCACGCGTGGATTCAGGCCTGGACGGGTGGGTGGTGGAACTACGACCCCACCAACGACACCGAGATCACCGAGCAATACGTCAGCGTCGGGGTCGGCCGTGACTACACCGATGTGTCCCCGTTGAAGGGCATCTTCTCGGGGCGGGGCGCAACCGACCTCGACGTCGTCGTCGAGGTCACCCGACTGGCCTAGCGGCATCCGATCGGCGATCGCATGATCGCACTGCGTCGGGGGCCTTGCTGCATTACGATGAGCCTCGCCCGCCTGGCCCAGCAAATGCTGACGAGTGCATTTTCGGCCCGGCCGATTGCTTCACCGTGGTTCTCGTGATGATCGCTTCGGCGCCGAAGGAGAGTCGTTCATGGCTGAGATGCTGAAGGTCGAGTACGACGAGCTGATGGCCCGGGCCGCCGAACTCGAGGTCCCGCTGCCTGCCCCGCCGCCAGACAGCGCGCGGCCTCCCTGCGCCATTTCTTTTGTCGTGGATTCCGGCACACAGCTGGATTATTCCGCCAGCGCGATTCGCGAAAGTATTAAACGCGCCGAACAGGAATATCTGGTGTTGGCGGAATCGCTGCGAAACGCGGCGCTGGCCTACGAGGAAGCCGATCAGGCGGCCGCGGACGCCCTCACCGAGGGGTCTTCCACCACGCCCGAGTCCGCGAGCACGCCTCCTGCGCAGAAAACCGGAGGAGGCGAAAGTTTCGCGGCGCCACCGGAAATACCCGGATATGACGGCTATTACGACCTCAGGCAGGCGATCGAGGATATCGAGGCTCCCGACCAGGGCCCGGCGTACACCAAGTTCGAGGCCGACTGGAACAGCTATGTGTTGGCGCTGCAATCGGATGCCGTGATGCAGCGGTTCCGCCCCTTCGAGTATTGGGAGGGCGAGTCCGCGGCCGCGGTCGAAGCCAACTTCGAACAGCAGAAGAAGTGGTTGGTCCAATTGGGCAATAGCTCGTGCTTCCAGATTGCCAGTCAAGCCAGAGGCGTTGTGGATGCCCACAAATGGGCCGTCACCGTCCACCCCACGTCCTACGACCTGTACATCACCGACTACTGGTACGACGAGTACGGGAGGAGGGGAGACATCACCAGACAGAGTGAAGTTCTGACGTGGTACGTGGACATGCAGGAAAGGTCGGAGACGGTGCTGGCCGATTACAACCAGCGTGCCGCCGTCCCGTTGTCGCTGGTGTATCCCTCCAATCCGCCGGCCGCGGTCACCGTCAACGCGCCCCTTCAGATACCGGATAACGCCGGCGAGATCATCCGCGGCGCTATCGGCGGTGTTGTCGGCGCGGAGACCGGGGGTGCCAACCCCGGGGCACTTGCGTCGCAGCTGGGCAACGCCAACGTCGCGGACACCGTGAGCAGCCTCAGCGACATGGCGTCCAGCCAAACCAGTACGGCCAGCGACCCGTTCGCCGAGACTGCGCCGCCCCCACTGCCGACGGGAGTGCCCGGACTGTCGGCGGGCGCAGGGGTCAAGCCGGCGTCGTTCGGGGGCGGCGGCATGCCGTCGATGCCGTTGCAGTCCGCGACGGACGCCGGAGCGGGCTCGGGCGGTTCGACACGACCCGCGGCCAGCGGGGTTGGCGCCGGCCCGGGCGCGGGCGGCGCGATGGCCGGCCGCGGCGCAATGGGCGGTGGGATGCCGATGGGCGCCGGCGCGGGCCAGGGCCAGGGAAAGGACAGCAAGGCCAAGCGTTACGGCGACGAAGAGGAGCTCTACACCGAAGATCGACCGTGGACTTCGTCGGTCGTCGGAAGTCGCCGTCGCAACGAAGCCTCGGACGACGGCCCCAAATGACCCCGCGCCGTGCCACGCCTATGCGTGTCGAAGCGGTGAACGCGAATCGACGCCGTCATTTCAGCCGGGTGGCGTGCGGATGTCGAATGGTTAAAGTGACTGGCGCAGTAAGAAATTCGTGCAGCGCGGCAAGTCGGAGCTGCTGTTAAGCTCCATCCGAGAATGCCCGCAGGTTGTACTACGTTTCGGAAGTAGGTGGCGGTGCCTAAGGTTTCAGATGTTGCGAAAGTTCCCTTCACCGGGATCACAATGGTCAAAGGGTACGCAACGGGCAATTACAAGGACGCCGTCGCGAACACCATCCTCCTCGCTGGGCAGCTCGGTTGGGCGGTCGGGAAATACGGCCCGCCCAGTATCTTCGGCAAGAAATTGAACGACAAATGGACCGAAAAGTACAAGGATGGATTCGCGAAGGAAGTATACCTTCTCGAGCTTGGCATTCAGCTCTGTCAGCTGCTGACGATTTTGCATGGCAGCGCCACGGATAAGGGTCAGTATTACGAGCTGGGTGCGAGTAATTTCGAGCTGGCATGGGAAAACCTCAAAGACGCCACCGCGAGCGCATCGTCCTGGTCGGGTGCTTCGGCCGATGCCTACAACGCGCGAAACGCTGAGCAAATGGATTGGGCTGTGGCGATGTCCGGCCTCGACTCTCAGATCGCAGCGATCTTGGCGAGGGAAGCCGATGACATCAAAAACTCGAAGCTCAACCTCACGTACTGCAGGGCCGGGTTTACCGCAGCCATTCCGGTCGCCGTTATGCTGAGACTATATAGTCCACCGGTTTCATGGGTTTTCCAGATAACGACATTTACGGTTGTGATGACGGCCGCCATTGCCACCACTGACATCATGCGGATGACGTCGGAAGACAATGCGGCAGAAATAGCCGGCATAGAGCTGCAATACCGTGCCATCGCCGAAGCCGCGGTGGTGAAAGGTTCCGCTGGTGCGCCGGCGCCCAAGCTAGCGCCCGCGCCAAGGTCCACCGCTGCGCAGTTCGACGCCCCCGACGGCGCCGCGTCGTCGACCGGGCGGGACATGCCGGCGACGGCGTCCAGCGGCTCCGGCCGGCAACTCGCTTCGGCGGGCGCCACAAACACCGGTGACGGCGCAACTTCTGCGGGTTATTCGCCAACGGAGCACGCTGCGGCTGCGGCATTGGCACCCCAAGGCGCGCCGCCGAGTGGCACGCGGTCGTACCCGGTGGCCGGGGTGAGTCAGCCGACCAGGCCATCAGGTTCTCGGGCCGCAGCTGAGTCGGGCACGCCCCGGCAAGGCGCCGGGGCACAGGGCGCAGCTGCCCAGGCGGCCGTCGACGAAGACGTCCCCGGCCAGGATTTCCAAACGGCTGGCGCGGGCGGCGAGGGTGTAGAGCGGGCGCCCGTCGACACGACCGCCGGCATCGCCCCACCGGCGCAAGAAGCGCGTCCGTCGAAGTAGGGCATTGAGCGTCGAGGAGAGCCAGACATGACAGAGTCGTTGAACGTAACCCCAAGCTACTTAAAGGAATTGGCGAGCGAGCAGGACGAGGCCGCGGCGAAAATTAACGAAGCGAGCCAGGTGGTCGACGGGACGGCCAAGAAGCTGTGGTTCGACCACGGTCCAATCTGCTTCAATTCGGTAAACGCCATGATGAGTGCGGAGCAAGAACGCCTCAACGCGTGCAGCCACATGATCGCCGTATCCAACGACCTCGCCGGAAAATTGCGTGCCGGCGCGACCGAATTCGAGAGCACCAACGAGCAGTCCGCCGCGAATCTCGGTCAACAGATGCTGCCCGGTTAAGCACCGATCCTCAACCGCCGTTGCTGGCACGCATCGACCGGCCAGCAGTTCAGAAGGAGACGCCAGAGTGGGCAGCACGCAGCGCGGGCACGGCAGCGACGACGAGATGTTCGACGCCTTGGATTTCGGCGATAACCCCGGCGGCGATAGCGGTGCTGTGCCGGACTTTGGCGACGACAACGGCCAGGGCGACGGCTCCGTACCGCATTTCGGCGACGAACGCGGCCGCGACGATGTCGAGCAATCGGCCTTCGAGGTAATGGTCACCGACGAAGCGCCCGAGCCCGCAGATGCCGAATCCGGGCTCGGCGCAACGGTGCCCGACCTCGAGGAGGCCGACACCGCGGATCAGGAGTTCGCCAGGACGCTGGCCACGGTGACCAATCCCCCCGAGACGGTGTCCGTGACGGCGATGATGGATGGCAGAATTTACCAGGTCGAGCTATCCGCAGACGCGGCGCGCATGACCGAGTCGGGGCTGGCCGAAGAGATACTTGTCATCGCGGATCTGGCTCGCCGGCAGGCTCTTTCGATCCAGCACAAGTTGATGTTCGAGTCTTTCCACATCCTGGGTGCCGATGACGACGATGCCCTGGCTGAGATGCTGGAGAATTCGGTAATGGAACTGTCGTCACCGCAACAGGCCGCGCAAGCACAGGCAGAAGTGTTCGCCACTCGATACCGCGATGACGGCGGTGCTCCCGGCCGATGAGTCCGGCACCACAAATCCGACAGTTAGGACGCCATATGGGCAGCGAGATGCATCTGCAACCGGCCGAGCTGCTACGTCAGATTAAGCAGATTCAGACGGCCGTGGACGAGCAGGCGCGCCAGCTGGTGGCTGAATCCTTCACGGGCACAGACGAAGCCAAGACCGTCGAGGTGACCCTCGATGGGCGCCAATGGCTCACCAATCTCTATCTTCAAGACGGTTTGCTGCGGCTGGGCATCGAGACAGTGGCCCAACGGATCAACGAGGCGATCCAGAATGCGCAGGCCGTCGCGACCGCGGCGGCCGAAGTCGAGCAGGAGCGGTTCATCGAGTCGCTCGCCGGCATGGCCAGTTCGATGCCGTTACCCGACGTTGAAAAGGGTTAGCAGCAACGCTTCGTGTCCCGCAGCGGTCAGGGTTTGACCGCCACCGCCGGCTGCGCCGGCGAGGGTGCGGCAGCGGCGTCGAGTAATTCGGTGACGTGCTTCCAGTACAGCCAGTCTGCGACGGCCAAACGTTGGGCAACCGGGTCGGCCGCAGCGCGCGCCTCGCCGAGGATCACCTCTTGCGCGTGGGCGGCGTAGCCGCGGAACGCCCGCAAGTGTGCTGCGGATCGCCCCGTCGCCCGGCTTGCCAAGGGGCGCATCGCCTCCAGCCACAACTTCGAGCGCCCGTCGGTGGGTGCGCTGGCCGGCGGCGCCGGCAACAGGCTGGCCAACCGCGAATCGGGAGTTCTCGCCAGGCGCTCCGCTGCAGCTGGATCAACCATCTCCAGCCGGGACCGCCCGGCCATCGCGCCGCTTTCCGGGATGTCCTCGGGCTTCAGCACGACCTTGGCCACACCCGGATCGGAATCGCCGAACTGCTCGTCGGTCGCAATCACCGCTCGCAGCTTGGTGTTTCGGTGTTCGGCCCAACCTTGCACCGCGATCATCGGGTAGGTGGCCCAGCGTGCGCGCTCGGTGGCCGGAATCGCCTTCTCGGCACTGGCCATGTGCACCTGTTCGGGTAGCTGCACGCCGTCGGGGATGTAGGCCAGTCCGTAGTTGTTGGCCACCACGATGACGCCCTCGGTGGTCACCGCGGTCACCCAGAAGAACTTCAAATGGTCGGCGCCGCCGCTGTCGGGTGCGTTGAGCGCGGCCGCGATGCGCCGTGCCAGCACTAGCGGATCGGCGTCGCCGCGGCGCGCCGAAGCTGCGGCGGCATCGCGTTCCGCGCGTGCTGACGAAACCGGAACCGCCGCACCCGCATCCGAGTCGGTGCGCTGAGCCGCGGCCGCCTTCGGGCGCGCCGCGGCCGCGCTGCGCGGTGACGGATGGGCCGACGCCGGCCGGGTACTGGGCGACGCACCTGTCGGGTTCTGGCCGACCGGCGCGCTCGATCCGGCGCCCGCGCTCGAGCCCGCGGCGGCACCGCGCGGTCCGGCAGGGGCCGCCGGCATGCCGGTCGCCGACGCGGGCGCCATCGCGGGACCGGTGTCGCGCGGCCCAGCGAACTGCGCGGCCGGCGCCGCCGGCGCGGCAGGCATGCCGGTGTTGCGGGCGCCCGCGCCGACGGGTGGTGCGGATTCCGCCGGGCTCAACGGTTTCGGCGCGCTCGGCGGCACTGCCGGGGCGGCCCCGCCAGTGCTGGCTGCCGGCGCCGGCGGGGCCGGGGCCATGACCGTTGCCGGCGGTGGGGCGGTGGCGGTTGGCGGGGGAGTCGCGGTCGACGGCTGCGCGGCGCCGTCCGGTGAACCCTGTCCCCAGGACCGGCCGCCCCGGTCGCGATCACCCAGCAGTGGGTCCGGGGACGAGGAGTCCGGCGGCGCTTTCTGGTCGAGCAGGTCCCGCAGTGCGCGCTCGGGCGCCTTCCAGTCCTTGCTCTCCAGAATCTGCTCCGCGGTGCCCTGGACCACGCCGACATTCGCGGTATGCGTCGCGGCGACCACCGAATTGATGGCGGCAGTTCGTTCGGCGGGCTCGAGTTTGGAATCCTGCTCGATCAGCTTGATCTGCCGGTTCGCAGCATCCACGTTGTCGCCGATGTCGGACTTCGCCTGCTCGATCGATCCGGCGACCTTCCGCTGCCAGGTAATCGCGGTGGCCAAATTGTTTTGCAGCTTTACCAATTCATCGATATTCGATTCGACCTGGCCGTTGGCGGCGCCGGCCGCACCGCCCGCCCAGAGGCCACTGGCGAAAATCTCGCCCTGTTGCCGGCGGAAGGTGTCCAGCACCTCGGTGACCTGCCGCAAGACCTGCATGTACTGCTCGGCTCGGTCGTAAAAGGCATCCTCTGCCACGTCGGGCCATCCCCCGCCGTCGAGCATGGCTTCGGCAAACCCGCCCGTCGGCTTGACCATGCCCATAATCTAGGTCCTCTCCCAATGCCGAACCCCGCATCGGGGCTGGCGGCCGGCAACCTAGCGGTCGCGGGCTTGGCGCGCTTGGTCAATAAGCTTAATCGAGGTGAAGGCAAGGTATTCCGCGAAAAACGCGCCACCGCACTCATCGCCGCGAGCCGGATTCGGTTAACGGGAGCTGACCAGTGGCCATCGTTCAGACATGTTCGTCGGCAATGTCTTCCAATGCAGCGAACACCTCTTCGACGCTGATGTCGGCCATCCGTCGCTGATCGAGGTGCCGGTGCGGCCCGAATCTGAATCCCCAAGTCAGCGATCGCGTCGCGCCGAAGAGTCCGACGCCCGGCACCCGCGCCAGATCGGCGGCATGCAGCATGCAGGAGTCGATGCCCAGGAAAAGGTCCGCGTGGGCGACCATGCTCATGCTCAGATCGAGCGGGAGCCCGAGATGGGAAATGACGCGGTCACGTTCACGCCCGACGTTGAGGTCCTCGTGTCCCATCCCGACGACCCATGCCACGAAGTCGGGGCGGCTCGACAAGAATCGGTTCAGCAGATCGATGAATCGTGTGACGGGCCAACGCTTTTCCTTCCAATCGGTGTCGGCGTGCACGACCAGTACCTTGGTCCCGGGCGGCACCGCGGCACGCATCGATCGGGCTCGCTCTTGCACGGAGGACGGGATGGACACCGGCTGGGCGAAGTCCTCGATCCGCAGCGACCGATCGAAGAGACGAGCCAACTTGAACAGCAGGTCGCAGGCGTGCCACGCCTGTTTGGGAACCGTGACGTCGTATTCGGCGTAATTGCCGGCGAAGCCGATGGTCGTGGTGGGGGCGAGGCGCCGCTGTAGGTCCCGAAAAGTGTCCATCGGCAGGTTGGTGCTCACCGCGTTGATGAGCACATCGACGGGGCCGAGCTGGGCAGCCAGGGCCGCATAGTCGGGAGATCGAACGGGAAGCGCGGTTGGCCCCGTTTCCGGCACTCCGGTGATGTCGACAAGGCGGGGGCTCACCTCCCGGAAACAGAGGTCGAAGGACACCTTGGTAGAGAGGACTGTCAGCGGGGCGTCGAACATTGCGCCCAATGCGCGCACGGTCGGCAGCGTCATGACGGAGTCGCCGATGTTGGCGGTGAAATACAACGCGGGCCTGCGTGCCCGGAGCAGACGGGACAGCGTGCCGGGTTCAACGTCTGCCCACTGCTCGTCGTCGTGAGCCACACGTTCGCTGAGGCGACCATCCATGGCTACGACCGCGGCGGGACTTCGACCCGGTGTAAGTCGTCACCCAGCTCGATGCGCCCGCCGAATTCTTTGGCCGCCAGCGTCCGCCACTGTTCTTCTTGTCCGGGCACCAGCGCCGGCACATAGTGCGTCATGACCAGCGTGCCGACCCCCGCGCGGGCCGCGGTGGCCGCGGCCTCTTCGACCGACGAGTGGTAGTCGCAGATGTCCTGCAGCCGCTGCTGCGGGATCTGGGTGACGATGTCCTTGCGGATCACGGTGTGCACCAACGCGCCTGCCCCGGCCGCCAGCTCGTCCAGGCCCGCGCATGGCACCGTGTCTCCGGCCAGCACCGCCGAGGCGCCATCGGCGTCGACCCGGAACCCGATCGTCGGTGCGACCGGCCGGTGGTCGGTCGGAGCCACCCGAATCGAGACGCCGTCGCGGTCCCACACCGGGCCCTCGGTGTACTCGTGCACCTCGATCGCTGGTGGCGTGTTCAGGTCGTCGTGATGGGCGATCCGGTAACCGATGTCGTGGCCGAACGCCTTCAGCGTCGCCTCGACCGTCTCCGCGGTGCCCGGTGGCCCGATGATCGGGAACGGCGCCGGATCGGGCGTGAACGTGGTGATCCACCGCGTGATCAGCACGTCGCCGAGATCGCCGATGTGGTCACTGTGCAGGTGGGTGAGCAGCAGGGCCGACAACCCGGCGGCGCCCACGCCGACGGCCGCCGCGCGCTGCAGGACGCCGCGCCCGCAATCCACCAGGAACACCTGTCCGCCGGCCCGCACCAGCGTCGCCGGTCCCGCGCGGTTCGGGTCGGGGATGGGGCTGCCGGTGCCCAACAGGGTGATCTCGATCATGGCCCCCATCCTTCAAGACGCGTCGGCGGATTGTGGCCCATTCGGTGAACAATGAGATCGGCCCACGCGTTTCGCCCGCGGGTTTTCGCGTTGGCTTTCCCGCCGCGCGAGTTAGCCGTAGCCTGTGTGAAGCAGATCACAACCAGCTGGAGGCTTGATGCGGATAGCGGACGTTTTGCGGAACAAGGGCTCGGCGGTCACCACGATCAATCCCGACGCGACGGTCCGGGAATTGCTCGCCGGCCTCGCCGAGCAAAACATCGGCGCCATGGTCGTGGTAGGCGACGAGGGAGTGGTCGGCATCGTGTCCGAGCGCGACGTCGTGCGCCAACTGCACGCACACGGCCCGAGCATGCTCACCCGCCCGATCTCCAAGATCATGACCGCGACCGTTGCGACGTGCACGAAGTCCGACACGGTCGACGAGATCAGCGTGCTGATGACCAAGAACCGGGTGCGTCACGTGCCCGTGCTCGACGGCAAGAAGCTGATCGGCATCGTCAGCATCGGTGACGTCGTCAAGACGCGCATGGAGGAACTCGAGGCCGAACAGCAGCAGCTGCAGTCCTATATCACGCAAGGCTGAGTGCCTTTTTCCGCCGAACGTGCGCTCATTGCGAAAATTTCGCCGATTTTTCGCGGTGGTTGCACGTTGGGCGGACCCGTCTGCGGGCTGACTACCGCCAGGCGTAGTCGGCGCGCAGGCGCGCGGCCACCACGTCGAAGACCTCGCGTTCCAGGATCGCGCCCTCACGGCGGATGCCCTCTTCGGGCACGTCGAGCACCCGGTCCAGCCGCACCCAGCTCTGCCTGCCCTCGTAATCCCAGTTGCCGGCTCCGATCGCGACCCAATCCGGGTCGGAGGCATAGTGCGCCTGGCTGGAAAGCATGAGTCCGAGCAGGACGCTGCGGTCGCGGCCGACGACGAGGACCGGGCGGTCCTTGCCTTGGGTGGGGTCGTCCTCGTAGGCCACCCACGTCCAGACGATCTCCCCGGGATCGGCTCGACCGTCGAGGTCCGGGGCGTACACGACTTTGCGGGCGCGTTGCGCGGTCGGAAAGCTGTCGCTGGTCACCGGCCGGCCCTCGGTGATCGACGTCGCCTGCGAGTCGCCGGTGGAAGCCCGTGCGTTCGCGGTGGTTTTGACGACTTGCTCGATTTCGCGGTAGACCGCGTGCGCGGTCTGAACCTGCTGGATGAATCGCGGAACCCCGTAGACGACGACGTTCTGGGCAAACCGCTGGAACGTCTTCCACTGCGATTTCCGGCTGGACGCCATAGTCGCAGCATAGTCGTCGGGGACGGGTGCGACTGTGTCCGAGTGTGTCCCGACCAGCTCGCATAGATACCCTGGACGTACCCGCGAACCGCCGGTCAAGCAGCATCAACAGCACCCGCCAGGAGATCCCCATCAGCAGTTTCGCCGACAAGACGTTCACCGCGCCGGCGCAGATCAGGAACTTCTGCATCATCGCTCATATCGACCACGGCAAGTCCACCCTGGCCGACCGGATGCTTCAGCTCACGGGCGTCGTCGACGAGCGGTCCATGCGTGCTCAGTACCTGGACCGGATGGATATCGAGCGGGAGCGCGGCATCACCATCAAGGCGCAGAACGTGCGGCTGCCCTGGAAAGTCGGTGACGACGAGTACGTTCTGCACCTGATCGACACGCCGGGCCACGTTGACTTCACCTACGAGGTGTCCCGCGCACTGGAGGCCTGCGAGGGCGCGGTGCTGCTGGTCGACGCGGCACAGGGGATCGAGGCCCAGACGCTGGCAAACCTCTACCTGGCGCTGGACCGCGACCTGCACATCATTCCGGTGCTCAACAAGATCGACCTGCCGGCCGCGGACCCGGAGCGCTATGCCGGCGAGATCGCGCACATCATCGGCTGCGAACCCGGCGACGTCCTCCGCGTGTCCGGCAAGACCGGCGAGGGCGTGGCCGACCTGCTCGACCACGTGGTGCGTGAGGTACCGCCGCCGCAGGGCGACGCGGACGCGCCCGCTCGCGCGATGATCTTCGATTCCGTTTACGACATCTACCGCGGCGTGGTGACCTATGTCCGCGTGGTGGACGGCAAGATCACGCCCCGCGAGCGCATCAAGATGATGTCTACCGGCGCAACGCACGAGCTGCTCGAGGTCGGCATCGTCTCGCCCGAACCGAAACCCAGCGACGGTCTGGGTGTGGGGGAGGTGGGCTACCTGATCACCGGCGTCAAGGATGTCCGCCAGTCCAAGGTCGGTGACACCGTGACGACGGCCCGGCACGGCGCCACCGAGGCGCTGACCGGCTACCGCGAACCCAAGCCGATGGTCTACTCGGGGCTGTATCCCGTGGACGGTTCGGATTACCCGGATTTGCGCGACGCCCTGGAAAAGCTGCAACTGAACGACGCCGCCCTGACCTACGAGCCCGAGACGTCGGTGGCACTGGGCTTCGGATTCCGTTGTGGCTTTTTGGGTTTGCTGCACATGGAGATCACTCGCGAACGCTTGGAGCGCGAGTTCGATTTGGATCTGATCTCGACGTCGCCCAACGTCGTGTACCGGGTGATCAAGGACGATGGCAGCGAGATCGTGGTGACCAACCCGTCGGACTGGCCCGAAGGAAAGGTCCGCGAGGTGTACGAGCCGGTGGTCAAGACCACCGTCATCGCGCCCAGCGAGTTCATCGGCACCATCATGGAGCTGTGCCAGTCGCGCCGCGGTGAGCTGGGCGGCATGGACTACCTGTCGCCGGAGCGCGTCGAGCTGCGTTACACGATGCCGTTGGGTGAGATCATCTTCGACTTCTTCGACTCGCTGAAGTCGCGCACCCGCGGCTACGCCAGCCTGGATTACGAGGAGGCTGGCGAGCAGGAAGCGTCGTTGGTCAAGGTCGACATCCTGTTGCAGGGCGAGGCGGTAGACGCGTTTTCCGCGATCGTGCACAAGGATTCGGCGTCCGCTTATGGAAACAAGATGACCACCAAGCTGAAGGAGCTGATTCCGCGCCAGCAGTTCGAGGTGCCGGTGCAGGCCGCCATCGGGTCGAAAATCATTGCGCGCGAGAACATCCACGCGATCCGCAAAGACGTGCTCTCCAAGTGCTATGGCGGAGACATCACCCGCAAGCGCAAACTTCTGGAAAAGCAGAAGGAAGGCAAGAAGCGGATGAAAACGATTGGACGCGTGGATGTTCCGCAAGAGGCGTTCGTCGCGGCGCTGTCCACCGATGCCGCGGGAGACAAAGCCAAAAAGTAGCGATGGGCTCGGGGGGAGTGGATCTATGCGAGTGCTTGCACTATTGGCTGTCGCCCTGCTGACCGCGGGTTGCGTCAACACCGTGGCCGGCATGCCAAAGCGCGCCGTTCGCCCAGCTTCAACAGTGGCGCCGCTGGAGCAAATTCTGCCGACCGACGACGAAGTCAAGGCCGCGGTCGGTAACGACCTGCCGGCGCATAGCCCACCCGCAACGGGCGGTATCGATGTGCTGCCGAACGGGATTCGCGATGACAGCGCCGCCGCCCCGATCGAATGCATCGGTGCGACCGATCCATTGCTGCGGGTCGTTTATGAAAAGGGGCCGATTCGCGGCGTGGCTACTCAGACCTATTGGAATTACGATTCCGGCGTGGCGGTGTCGAGCGCACATGCGGGTGTGGTCCGGTTGGCGTCGTCGGCGGATGCGCAACGACTTTTCGCGTCGTTCGTAGCGCAGTGGCAGAAATGCGCGGGAACCACCGTCACGATGAACACCCACGATTCCGAGAACACCGAATTGTATTCGAAGGTGATCGACGTGAAGGTCGAAGGACCGGTACTGTCGGTGACTCTCAGCGATTGGGACAACCACACCACCCCGCCGGCCCCCAACGAGCATGCCGTCGGAGTGGAATCTGATGTCATCGTCGATGTTGAAGCCGCAGATCAACCTGGCGTGCAGGCCGGAACGCGGGCCATCGATCTCGTCAAGGTGATGTTGCGGAAAGTATCGAGCACGAACTGAGTATCGAGTATTACCTTGCCGGGTAACGATTTTCGCTACCCCAGCCTTTACATAGGCGCGTTGGCGGGCTGGAACATCCCGGAGCCGTCGGATTCCTCCTCGGCGCGAATCACGTGCACGACCGCGTTGATCAGCGCCAGGTGGGTGAACGCTTGTGGGAAGTTGCCCAGGTGCCGGCCGGTGCGCGGTTCGATCTCCTCGGCGTAGAGATGCAGCGGGCTGGCGTAGGACAGCAGCCGCTCGCACAGCCGTTTGGCCCTGCCCACCTCGCCGATCTCGACCAGCGCGGACACCAGCCAGAACGAGCAAATCGTGAACGTGCCTTCCTCTCCGGACAGGCCGTCGTCGGTCTGCTCGACCCGGTAGCGCAGCACCAGGCCTTCCTCGGTGAGTTCGTTGGCGATCGCCAGCACCGTGTTGCGCACCCGCGGGTCATCGGGCGGCAGGAACCGCGTCAGCACCACCAGCAGCAGCGAGGCATCCAGCGCGTCACTGCCGTAGCGCTGGGTGAACACACCGCGGGAGTCCACGCCGTTCTTGAGAATGTCGGCCTTGATCTCCTCGGCGATGACCCGCCACTGCTGGGCATAACTCTTCTCGCCCTGGCGCTCGGCCAGTTTGGATCCGCGGTCCAGTGCCACCCAGCACATGACCTTCGACGACGTGAAGTGCTGCGGCTCCCCGCGCACTTCCCAGATGCCGCGATCGGGCTCGCGCCAGTGCGCGATCGCCTCTTCCACCTGCTTCTTGAGCACCGGCCACAACGTCTCCGGAACCTGTTCGCGTGACTTGGCGTGCAGATAGAACGAATCCAGGATCGAGCCCCAAATGTCGTGCTGGATCTGGTCATAGGCGCCGTTGCCGATCCGCACCGGCCGCGCATGGTCGTAGCCCGAAAGATGGTTCAGTTCCTCTTCGACCAGGCTGCGCTCGCCACCGACTCCGTACATCACCTGCAGCGGATGACGCTCGTTGTTGTTCGCGCCGGACACGTCGGCGATGAACGCGAAGAAGTCGTCGGCCTCACGATCCAGGCCCAGCGTGTACAACCCCCACAAGGCGAAGGTCGAGTCGCGGATCCAGGCGTAGCGGTAGTCCCAGTTGCGCTCGCCCTGCGGCGTCTCCGGCAGCGACGTGGTGCTGGCGGCCAGCAGCGCGCCGGTGGGTGAGTAGGTCAAGCCCTTCAGGGTGAGCGCGCTGCGCTGCAGATAGGCCCGCCACGGATGGTCGGGGAAGTTGCCGATGTTGATCCACTGTCGCCAGCACTCGGTGGTCTGCCACATTTTGTCGGCGGCTTCTTCATAGGTCTGCGGCGCCGGGTGCTTGGTCCAGCTGAGGGCGACGAACACGTCGTCGCCCTCCTTCATCCGGGTGCGCGCCCGCGCTTCGCGGCCCTCCAGCCCGATGTTCAGGTTGCTGGTCAGGCGCAGCTGCGGATGATCGTCGGGTTGCTTGCTGGCGCGAGCGAGTACCTCGCCGTACGCGTGGGCGGAGTACTCCCACGCGGGGCCGATGCGGTGGTAGTCGAACGCCGGTTCGCAGCTCATAACCAGCTCGACGGTGCCGCTGACGCAGCGCACCGTGCGCAGCAGGATGTGCTCGGCATCCCAGTCCATCGGCGTACGGCGGTGGGTCCTCGACCGGCGCTCGATGTCGTGCCAGGGGCCCATCACCAGCGCGTCGCGCACGATC
Organism: Mycobacterium sp. 050128; assembly: GCF_036409155.1. Lineage (NCBI taxonomy): Bacteria > Bacillati > Actinomycetota > Actinomycetes > Mycobacteriales > Mycobacteriaceae > Mycobacterium > Mycobacterium sp. 050128. The sequence goes on from NZ_JAZGLW010000001.1 coordinate 3,565,092, forward strand.
AGCCAGCCGGTGTGGGTCTGCCAGGTGGTTTCCATGATCAGGCTGCCGGGCAGGTAGCGGCGGGCCGAGGGCACCGACACGCCGTACGGGCCGAGCCGGAAATGGCCGGCGCTGCGGTCCAGGATCGCGCCGAACACGCTCGGCGAGTCCGGCCGGGGCACGCACAGCCACTCGACCGAACCGGCGGGGGAGATTAGGCACGTCGTTTCCCAGTCGGACAGGAATGCATAGTCGGCGATCGGCGGAAACGGGTTGCGCAGCGAGCTGCTGGAGGTGAACGGCGCCGAGGCGCTGAAGTCGAGCGGCGAGGCCAGCTGTGATTGGCGCGCGGACCCAAATGCCTGCTCGGGCTCCCCGTTGGCGGGCTGGTCGGCGGGTTCGGCGTGCATGACCATCTCGACATCATCATCCGTCGACCCGCCCGCCGTCCATTTTTTGTCCAGCCGCCGCGGTGCGGCGACGGGCGGCGGATCACCCGTTCGCCCGGGCAAACCTCGGCGCGTGCTCGGGCAGCGGACCGATCGCCGCCAGGTAGGCAAGGAATCGCCGCAAAGACGGCAGCCGGCTGACCAGTCGCACGGCCCGGGGCGCTTCGACATCGCTTCCGGCCACCACGTCGGCGACCACTTGGCCGTGGATCGTCCGTTGTACCGCCTGGATGATCACCGTGGGTATCCAGCGGCGCACCTGCACCCGCAACAGCTCCAGGGTGGACACCCGGCCGGCTCGCAGCGGATCGGCCAGCAAGCGCGCCGTGGCTACGGCGTCGGCGACGGCGAGGTTGATCCCGACGCCGCCGACCGGCGACATCGCGTGCGCCGCGTCGCCGATGCACAGGGCGCCGTCGGTGTACCACCGGTGGAGCCGATTGAGTTGCACGTCAAGCAGTTTCACGTCATCGAACGAAGTCAGCGTGCCGACTCGGTCGGCCAGCCAGGGCACCAGATCCACCAGCACCCGGTGCAACGCCTCGATGCCCTGGCCTCGTAGGTCGGCATCGGCGCCCTTGGGAATGATGTAGGCGATCTGGTAGTAGTCGCCGCGGTCGATCATGATGATCCCGTGTCCGGCCACGAACATGCCGGCAAGCCCGCTGCGGTCGTCGGCATGACGAGGCAACCGGAACCACCACACGTCCATCGGGGCGCCGAACCGCCGCGGCTGGAATCCGAGCGCGGAGCGCACCGTGGACCCGCGCCCGTCGCAGGCCACCGTCAGCAAGGCGCGCATTTGCTTGCTCTCGCCGTTCGAGTCGCGATAGGTGACGCCGGCGACGCGGTTGCCGTCGCGCATTACCCCGGTCACTTCGGTGCTGCGCAGCAACCGGAAGGTGGGTTCCGCCTCAGCCGCGGTGGCCAACATCTCCAGAAAGTCCCACTGGGGCACCAGGGCGATGTGCTGGTGCGCACCCGGCAGCCGGGACAAATCGAGGTTCAGCGGTTGGCCCTGCATCTCCAACTGGATGCTGTCGATCAGGCGATGCGGAAGCTGGGCGAAGCGCGAGCCCAAACCGAGTTCGTCGAGCAGGCGCAGCGTGCTCGCGTGCACGGTGTCGCCCCTGAAGTCACGCAGGAAGTCCGCGTGTTTTTCCATCACCGTGACTCGTACCCCGGCCCGCGCTAGCAGCAGGCCAAGCACCATTCCGGCCGGACCGCCGCCGGCGATGACACAGGTGGTTTCCTCGGATGCGACAGGCACTCGCCGATCTTGACACATTGGTGTTTCCACAGCTCGGACGAATAGTGTGAGCCGGGTGAACGGGTTTCTCAACTGGTGGGACGGAAATGAGCTGTGGATTTCCGGACTTCCCTTCGTGCTGCAGGCCATGGTGGTGATGCCCGTCGTGCTGGCGGTCGCCTACTTCGCGGCGGTGGCGCTGGACGCCGTGCTCAGCAAAGGCATCGAATTGATGCAGCGCGTGCGTCAGACCGACGGGACGCCCAGGTAACCGGCGATGCCTCGTTCTCACGTGACGTTGGTTCTCGTCACGCTCGTGGTGTTGGTGATCGTCGCGTGGTGGGTGACGCACTGAGGCGGGCGCGCCGACGTGCCATGCCACCCGGTCCGGTGGCGGGTCAGCGAATTCCTGTTAGGCTTCGCGCCATGCACCTGACATCCGAAGCCCCGGAATGTGATGTCCTCGTGCACTGTTGTCGCTGACTACCACCCGTGCGCGGTTTGGTAGGGAGTTCGCGAATTCCCCTGACGTTTTGAATGCCTTTCCGCAGCAACGGACCGATATCCGTAAGCCCGCACCGAAAGGCCGTCAATGCTCATCGACAACGCCGGCGCACCGCGCTGGCGGCCTCTTGTCGCGCTCGCACTGATCGTCGGTGTCGTTGCGGCCTGCGGCGGCGGCCCCAGCGATGTCGTGGGCGGCAGCGGACCCTCGGGCGCGCATACCACGATCACCCTGGTCGCCTACTCCGCTCCAGAACCCGGATGGAGCAAGGTGATTCCCGCATTCAACAACTCCGAAGAGGGCAAGAGTGTGCAGGTGATCACCTCGTACGGCGCCTCCGGTGACCAGTCCCGCGGGGTTGCCGAAGGCAAGCCTGCCGACCTGGTGAACTTCTCGGTGGAGCCGGATGTGACCCGATTGGTCAAGGCGGGCAAGGTTTCCAAAGACTGGAACACCGACGCGACCAAGGGCATCCCGTTCGGGTCGGTGGTGACTTTCGTAGTGCGCAAGGGCAATCCGAAGAACATCAGGGATTGGGATGACCTGCTGCGGCCCGGCGTCGAGGTCATCACACCCAGCCCGCTGAGTTCCGGCTCGGCCAAATGGAATCTGCTCGCCCCCTATGCCGCTAAGAGCGAGGGCGGCCGCAATGGCCAAGCGGGAATCGACTTCATCAGCCAATTGGTGCGCGACCACGTGAAATTGCGGCCCGGGTCGGGACGAGAAGCCACCGACGTTTTCGTCCAGGGCAGCGGCGACGTGTTGATCAGCTACGAGAACGAGGCCATCGCCACTGAGCGACAAGGCAAGCCGGTCGAGCACATCACCCCACCGCAGACCTTCAAGATCGAAAACCCGCTGGCGCTGGTGACAACGAGCCCGCACCAAGACGTCGCCATCGCGTTCCGCAACTTTCAATACACGGCCGCGGCGCAGAAGTTGTGGGCGCAGGCCGGTTTTCGGCCGGTCGACCCGTCGGTCGCCGCCGAATTCGCCGACCAATTCCCGTCGCCGCCGAAGCTCTGGACGATCGCCGACCTGGGCGGCTGGGCCACGGTCGATCCCCAGCTTTTCGACAAGAGCAACGGCAGCATCACCAAGATCTATACGAAGGCCACCGGATGACCGTCACGACAACCCCGGACCCGGACCCGGTTCGGCCCGAGCTCGACGAGTCCGGTGATTTACGGGTCGCCCGGTCTTCCGGGCGCCGCGGCAACTCGTCGCTTCGCGTCGGGGTGGCGACGCTGTGGCTCTCGGTGATCGTGCTGCTGCCGCTGGCTGCCATCGTGTGGGAGGCCGCCGGTGGCGGCTGGCAGGCGTTCACGGAGGCTGTGACGTCGCATGCCGCGATCGACTCGTTTCGGGTGACGCTCACCATCTCCGTCGGGGTCACGGTGGTCAATCTGTTATTCGGCCTGCTGATTGCCTGGGTGCTGGTGCGTGACGACTTTCCCGGTAAGCGTCTCGTCGACGCGATCATCGACCTGCCGTTCGCATTGCCGACCATCGTCGCCAGCCTGGTCATGCTGGCTCTCTACGGCAAAAACAGCCCGGTCGGCCTGCATCTTCAGCACACCGCGTGGGGTGTGGCGGTGGCGCTGGCGTTCGTCACGCTGCCGTTCGTGGTGCGCGCGGTTCAACCGGTGCTACTGGAAATCGACCGGGAAACCGAAGAGGCCGCCGCGTCGCTGGGCGCCAGCGGGCCGAAGGTCTTCACCTCGGTCGTGCTGCCGTCGCTGCTGCCGTCGTTGTTGTCCGGTGCCGGCCTGGCTTTTTCGCGGGCCATCGGCGAATTCGGTTCGGTGGTACTGATCGGCGGCGCGGTGCCGGGCAAGACCGAAGTGTCGTCGCAGTGGATACGCACGTTGATCGAGAACGACGACCGCGCCGGAGCGGCGGCGATATCGATTGTGTTGCTGCTGCTTTCGTTTGTGGTGCTGTTCGCCCTGCGCCTGGTCGGTGCGCGGGCGGCTCGGCACGAGGAGCGGGCGCAGTGACATCGTCGCGCTGGGTTCGTTACCTCACTCGGTATGTCGCGTTGGCCTACGTCGCGGTGCTGCTGATCATCCCGGTGGCGGTGATCTTGTGGCGGACGTTTGCGCCCGGGTTCGGTAAGTTCGTCGACTGGATCAGCACTCCGGCGGCGATATCGGCGCTGGACTTGTCGCTGCTGGTGGTGGCCATCGTGGTGCCACTGAATGTCTTCTTCGGCATACCCACCGCACTTGTACTGGCGCGCAACAGGTTCCGCGGTAAGGGTGTGCTGCAGGCGGTCATCGACCTGCCATTCGCCGTCTCGCCGGTCGTCGTGGGTGTCGCGTTGATCGTGCTGTGGGGGTCGGCCGGTGCGCTTGGCTTCGTGGAACGAGATCTGGGTTTCAAAATCATCTTCGGGCTGCCCGGCATCGTGCTTGCCAGCATTTTCGTCACGCTGCCGTTCGTGGTGCGCGAGGTCGAGCCGGTGCTGCATGAGCTGGGAACCGACCAGGAGGAAGCGGCGGCCACCCTGGGTTCTGGCTGGTGGCAAACCTTTTGGCGGATCACGTTGCCGTCCATCCGGTGGGGCCTGACCTACGGCATCGTGCTGACCATCGCGCGTACTCTCGGTGAATACGGCGCGGTGACCATCGTGTCGTCCAATCTCCCGGGCAAGTCGCAGACGCTGACGCTGCTGGTCTCGGATCGCTACAACCGCGGGGCCGAATACGGCGCCTACGCGTTGTCGACGTTGTTGATGGGTGTTGCCGTGGCCGTGCTCATCGTCCAGGTGATTCTCGATGCCCGCCGGGCACGAGCGGCGAGCAAGGCCTGACAAGGAGATTCGGACATGACCGACGCGAAAACGGGCGACCTCGCGATCACCGTGCGCGACGCCAACAAACGCTATGGCGATTTCGTCGCATTGGACCATGTGGACTTCGTGGTCCCCACCGGCTCGCTGACGGCCCTGCTCGGCCCCAGCGGTTCGGGGAAGTCGACCCTGCTGCGCACCATCGCCGGTCTCGACCAGCCCGACACCGGCACGATCACGATCAACGGCCGTGACGTCACCCGGGTGCCACCGCAGCGGCGCGGCATCGGATTCGTGTTCCAGCATTATGCCGCGTTCAAGCACATGACGGTCCGCGACAACGTCGCGTACGGATTGAAGATTCGCAAGCGGCCTAAAGCCGAAATCAAGGAGAAGGTCGACAACCTGCTGGAAGTCGTGGGGCTCAGCGGATTTCAGGGTCGCTACCCTAACCAGCTCTCCGGCGGTCAGCGACAGCGCATGGCGCTTGCCCGCGCGTTGGCCGTCGACCCGCAGGTGCTGTTGCTCGACGAGCCGTTCGGGGCGCTGGACGCCAAGGTTCGCGAGGATCTGCGGGCCTGGCTACGCCGCCTGCACGACGAGGTCCACGTCACCACGGTGCTGGTCACTCACGACCAGGCCGAGGCGCTCGACGTCGCCGATCGGATCGCGGTGCTGAACAAGGGCCGTATCGAGCAGGTCGGGTCCCCGACCGAGGTTTATGACGCTCCCGCGAACGCGTTCGTCATGTCGTTCCTCGGTGCGGTTTCGACACTGAACGGCAGTTTGGTTCGCCCGCATGACATTCGGGTCGGCCGCAATCCCGAGATGGCGGTCGCCGGGGGTGACGGCACCGCCGAATCCATCGGAGTCGTCCGCGCTACCGTCGACCGCGTCGTGGCACTGGGATTCGAGGTGCGCGTCGAGTTGACCAGCGCGGCCACCGGCGGCAGTTTCACCGCCCAAATCACCCGAGGCGACGCCGAGGCGCTGGCCCTCAAGGACGGGGACACCGTCTACGTGCGCGCCACCCGGGTGCCGCCCATCATCGCGGATGCCGTTCCGGCAGGCGAAGATCAGAGCACACTGACCTCGGCCTGACTACGGCCCCGCAGCCCAGTAGGGCGGTTGCTGGGTCACCCGCTCGATGTATTCGGTGACCGTCAGCTCGTCTGATTCGGCGGTGTCGTCGCCGTGGGCAAAGGGGCACCTCCGCGGATCGGTTTCGATGATCCACACCGCTTCGAGTTCCACCTCGGGGACCGGGGCGCCCGGCGCCGGTGAAATCAGGTCCGCGGCGAATCCTTCGGCGCCCGGCCAAGTCAGGCCGTCGCTGTAGATCACCTCGTTGTTCCGGTTCAGGGCAACGACGTGGAAGTGCGGCAGGCCGGCCAGGTGCTCGGCAAGGCCGTGCGCGCCGCGATCGCCCATTGCGCCATGTTAGTGCGGCAGGCGACGTGACGTACTGTCAGGCCGCGATCTGGTCGGCGGTCGCCGCGGCGAAGCGATCCAGCACCGTCTCGGCCACCAAACGGTGGGCTCCCAGCGGGGCGGCCATCTCGATGCCGGCCTTGGCGGCGAATCTCTGCACCCGATCGGGGATGAGTCCCGGCGCCAGGAACCACGGCGCGACGACCACCCGCTGGGCGTGCTGGCGGCGCAACCTGCCCAGCGCTTCGGAGAGCGACCGTTCCTGTTGGGTGGCGAACGTGGTGGTTGCCCCCGCCCAGGACGTGCCCGCCAACAGCTTTGGTGCCACCCGGCCGGTGCGCGCGTTCATCGCCAAGTCGGAGGTACCGATCGCCACGACGAGGACACCGACGCTGTCATCGAGGTGCGAGACGCCCAGCTCCGTCACGCGCCGCCGCAGCACTGACACCAGCCGGTCGTCCTCGCCGAGCACCGGTGCTTGCCACACTTGTTGTGCCGTAACACAATTGGCGATCTGGGCGGGGATGTCGACGCGAGCGTGGTACGCGTTGGCCAACAGTAGCGGGGTGACGACCGCCGGTCCATCCAGCGCCGTGAGTACGTCGGCCAGGCTCGGTGAGCTGTGTTCCAGGAACGCCAGTCGCACATCCAGATTCGGCCGTAAGCGCACCACCTCGTCGGCGACGGCCCGGGCATTGGCCCGCGACCGTGGATCCTTGCTGCCGTGTGCGGTCAGGACGAGGGCAGGCTTGATGGCGCCACTCTCCCCCACAAGCGGGTGGGGGCACCTCCCACTTGTGGGGGCGTGCCCCCACCTCATCGCTACGTCCCCCTCGCCGCTGCGCGGCTGGGGGTGCCCCCACTGCATCGTCGCCCGCGCGTCACGACGCGTGCAGCCCGCATTCGGTTTTGGCCTGCCCCTGCCAGCGCCCGCTGCGCGGGTCGGCGCCCTCGACGGGCTTGGCCGTGCAGGGAGCGCAGCCGATCGACGGATAGCCTTCGTAGACAAGCGGATTGACCAACACGTCGTGCTCGTCGATGTAGTTCTGCATGTCCTCGTCCGTCCACGCCGCCAGCGGGTTGATCTTCACCAGCTTGAATGCCTCGTCGAAGCTGATCAGTGGCGCGTTCGCGCGCGTCGGTGCCTCGACCCGGCGCAGCCCGGTCACCCAGGCGGAGTAACCACGCAGCATTTTGCCCAGGGGGAGGACCTTGCGTAGCCGGCAGCACTCGCCGGGGTCCCGCGCGAACAGGTCCTTGCCCTTCAGTTCGTCCTGCTCGGCCACCGTGTGCTCTGGCGTGACGTTGAGAACCCGGACGTCGTAGACGGATTCGATCGCATCACGGGTGCCGACGGTTTCGACGAAGTGATAGCCGGTGTCCAGGAACAGCACCGGCACGCCGGGGCGCACCTTGGACGCCAGATCCACCAGCACGGCATCCTGCATATTGGAGGCGACGATGTAATTGCAGGTCGCCCAGCCGCGCGGACCGTTGATACCGCCGAAGTTCTCATCCGTCCAGCGCAACAGCTCGGTGGCGCTGGCGCCCTCGAGTTCGGCCGCGCCCCGGGCGGCCAGCTCACGCAGTGCGGCGTATTCGGGGTCGGTTGTTTCGGTGCTCATCGCAGATCGCCCTCCTCGGCGCGAAGTGCCCACTGCGCGAACCGCTCTCCGCTGCTGCGGTGCTTGACGAAGTTGCGCACCACCCGATCGATGTAGTCGCCCAGCTCGTCGCTGGTCACCTTGTGCTGGCGCAGCTTTCGACCGAATCCGCTGTCCAGCCCGAGGCTGCCGCCCAAATGCACCTGGAAGCCCTCGACCGAGTTTCCATCGCCGTCGTCGACCATCTGGCCCTTGAAGCCGATGTCGGCGACCTGAATGCGCGCACACGAGTTGGGGCAGCCGTTGATGTTGACGGTGATCGGCACGTCGAGTCGCGAGTTGATGTCTTCGAGCCGCTTCTCCAGCTCTGGTACCAGAGTCTGTGCCTTGACCCGGGTTTCGGCAAACGACAACTTGCAGAACTCAATCCCGGTGCAGGCCATCAGGTTCCGGCGCCAGTGCGATGGGTTCGCTTGCAGCCCCAGCGCCTCGAGGCCCGCGACGAACTCGTCGAGCTTGTCGTCGGGGATGTCGAGGATGACCAGCTTCTGGTAGGGGGTGAACCGGACCCGGTCCGAACCCGCCTGCTCGGCCAGGTCGGCCACCGCGGAAAGGATGGTGCCGGAAACCCGGCCCGCGATCGCGGCGACGCCGACCGCGTTGAGGCCGTTCTTGAGCCGCTGCACTCCGACGTGGTCGATCGGGTGCGTGACCGGCTCGGGGGCCGGGCCGTCGATGAGAGGCCGCTTGAGGTACTCGGTTTCGAGCACCTCGCGGAACTTTTCTACGCCCCAGTCCTTGAGCAGGAACTTCAGCCGCGCCTTGGCGCGCAACCGCCGGTACCCGTAGTCGCGGAACACCGAGGTGACCGCGGCCCATACCTCGGGCACCTCTTCGAGCGGCACCCAGGCGCCGAGGCGCTGGCCCAGCATCGGGTTGGTGGACAACCCGCCGCCGACCCACACGTCCAGACCGGGGCCGTGCTCGGGGTGGTTGACGCCGATGAACGCGATGTCGTTGACCTCGTGCACCACGTCCTGCAAACCCGAGATCGCGGTCTTGTACTTGCGCGGTAGGTCGGCGAATTCGGGCTGGCCGATGTAGCGCTTGACGATCTCGTCGATCGCCCAGGTCGGGTCGAGCACCTCGTCGAGCGACTCACCGGCCAGCGGTGAGCCCAGAATCACGCGCGGGCAGTCGCCGCACGCCTCGGCGGTCTGCAATCCGACCTCGGCGAGCCGCCGCCAGATCTCGGGGACGTCCTCCACCCGGATCCAGTGGTATTGCACGTTCTCCCGGTCGGAGATGTCAGCGGTGTCGCGGGCGAACTCGGTGGAAATCTGGCCCAGCGTGCGCAGGGCGCCGGCCGACAGGGCGCCGCCGTCGCAGCGCACCCGCATCATGAAGTACCGGGCCTCGAGCTTGTCCATGTTCTCGTCGCCGGTCCAGCTGCCGTCGTAACCCTGCTCACGCTGGGTGTACAAACCCCACCAGCGCATCCGGCCACGGAGGTCGTTCTTTTCGATGCTGTCGAAGCCGTCCTTGGCGTAGGTGTTCAAGATGCGGTCGCGCACTTCGAGCGGGGGACCGGCCTGCTTGAACTCCTCGTTGGGGTTCAGCGGCTCGCGCTCTCCCAGTGCCCACTGGCCCTCACTTCGAGGGGGCTTGGCGGGACGGGCTGTGGTCATTCGAAGATCTCCTTCGCGGGCTGTGCAGGCGTGGACGCGCGACGCACCGGTCAATGACGGCGGGCGCAGATCCGGCGCCAGCTGGACGTACAGGTGGGCGGGTCTACGACATCAAGCCGGACAGCTACAGCTGCAGACACGTTTGAGATCGATGTGCCGGCGAACCACTAGCGCAATGCGCTGGCTGGGCTGGGCGGCGGTCACGCGCCCATTCTGCCATGGATGCAGGCGGCCAGCGCCACCAGGTCAAATTTGCCCTCACGGTGAGCAAAACTACCCCGTAATCCTGGGTAATCGGATAGACAAAACCGAGAAACCCCTGAGAGGCCCGCGCACTCAGCGTCTGACGTGGTCACTCGGGCTGACGGACCGGGTGAACAGCGCCGATCGCGTCCGCGCGCGACAGTGCCGAGGTGGCCGACGCCGGGGCGCCAAGCGCCGGGTGAATTTGCTCACCCGCGCCCTGGTCGAGCAGACGGTGTGCCCCGGCGAACGTGCAATCATTTGGTGCATGGCCCTTCGCGCGGCACCGGTTGAGTTTCCCGGTATACAGCGGAGTCCTGGGCAGTCGTTCGGGGTGTACCTCCACGTTCCGTTCTGCATCACCCGTTGCGGGTATTGCGATTTCAACACCTATACACCGGCCGAGCTGGGCGGCGTCAACCCGGATGCCTGGCTGGAGGCGCTGCGCACCGAGTTGGCGCTGGCCGCCGAACGGCTGGATGCGCCGACGGTGAACACCGTGTTCGTCGGCGGCGGGACGCCGTCCTTGCTGGGCCCTGCGCGCATCGTCGCGCTGCTCGACATGGTCCGCGAGCACTTCGTGCTGGCGCCGGACGCCGAGGTCACCACGGAGGCCAACCCGGAATCGGCCTGGCCGGACTTCTTCGAGGCCGCCCGAGCGGCCGGGTACACCCGGGTGTCGCTCGGCATGCAGTCGGTGTCCCCGTTCGTGCTGGGTGTCCTCGACCGGATCCACACGCCGAACCGGTCGGCGGCCGCGGCCCGCGAGGCACTGGAGGCGGGCTTCGAACACGTCAGCCTCGACCTGATCTACGGCACGCCGGGGGAGACCGACGACGAGCTGCTGCGCTCGGTCGATACCGCGATCGCGACCGGTGTCGACCATGTGTCCGCGTATGCGCTGGTCGTCGAGGAGGGGACCGCGCTGGCGCGCCGGGTCCGCGGCGGTGAGCTGTCCGCACCCGACGACGACGTGCTGGCCCACCGCTACGAGCTGCTCGACGGGCGCCTGTCGGCGGCCGGTTTCGATTGGTACGAGGTGTCGAACTGGTCGCGGCCGGGCGGGGAGTGCCGGCACAACGTCGGCTACTGGGACGGTGGCCAGTGGTGGGGTGCGGGGCCGGGTGCGCACGGGTATGTCGGCGCGACGCGCTGGTGGAACGTCAAGCACCCCAACGCATACGCGGAGATACTGGCGGATTCCGCGCTACCCGTCGCGGGCTTCGAGCAGCTGGACGCCGAGGCATTGCACACCGAGGACGTGTTACTGAAAACCCGGATGCGCCAAGGACTTCCGTTGGAGGGGCTGAACGCCGCCGAACGCGAACGAGCAGAAACCGTGGTCGCCGACGGCTTGTTGGTGGCCGACGGCGACCGGCTGGTCCTCACCCCGCGCGGCCGGTTATTGGCCGACGCGGTCGTGCGGACCCTGCTGGGGTGACGGCGTCAAACGCCGAACCACCCTTCGACGACGCGGGCAATCTCGATGTAGAGCGGGATGCCGATCGTGACGTTGTAGGAGAACGTCAGACCCAGTGACGCGGCCAACGGCAGCGTCGGGCTCGCTTCGGGGATTGCCAATCGCTGCACCGCCGGCACCGCGATGTAGGACGCCGCGCCGCACAAGACCGCGAACAGCACGTAGGTGCCCGTCTTGAAGTCGGTGTGGGTCAGGCTCGCGTAGCAGCAGGCGATGATGATCCCCAGCGTGGCAAAGACATTCGGGGCCAGCACCGCGAAGAAGATGAACCCGGGCCCCGCCGTTCGCAGGTCCTTCAACTTGCGCGAGGCCGTCATGCCCATCTCGAGCAGGAACAGACACAGCACGCCCTGGAATGCCATGACGAAGAACTTGTCGTCGTCCTGCACGACCTTTTGGCCCTGCAGACCACTGATCAGGCCGATCACGATCCCGCCGATCAGCAGCACCAACCCGGGGTTGAGGAACACCTCCCGGAACAGCTCGCGGGAGAAGATGGACGGCTTCTTCGCGGTGAGCTGCACGCCCGGGCTGACGTCGAGTTCGTCTGTGCGCTCGCCCTTTTCCAGCGAGAGCTCGAGTTCCTCTTCTATCGCGCGCTCGGTCTCCAGGCTCTGGCCTTGCGGTGGCCGTGCCGCGGTGCCGGGCCCGACGCCGACCTTGACCGGCGCGTAGCCCGGCTCGTCGGCCATGTTGCCGGCCGCGTCCATTCCCCGGTGCCGCAGGTGAGCCACCAAGTAGAGCGCCACCAGGCAGCCGGGAATCTCCATGACGGCCAGCATCACCGGCATGTACGCATTGAAGGCGATGTTCACCGCGGCCAGGACCGCCACACAGGTGGCGAACGTCCCGGCAGAGTCCGACCCGTAATAGCCGGCGACCGTCGCCCGGTCGATCCTGCGCAATTTGGTCAGCCAACCGAGCAGGTAATAGGCGGCGATGCCGATCACGAAGTTGACGATGAAGCCCAACACCATGAATCCGACGATCGCCCCAACGCTGGAGGCATTGACCTCGGCAAGTTCCTCACCACCGTGCCAGCCGATAGCCAGCAGCAGGTACATGGTGAGGCCTTGATAGATCACATAGGGGAACTCGAATCGCACCTTCAAGATCGGAATCAGGAATCCGAAGTAGAAGAAAAGCAGAAGCGGTTTGAACAGGTTATGCGTGAAGTTATGCCAGAACTCTTGCAGCATTGGTGCCTCTCTTTTCCGGCCGGTGGCCCGGGCGAAGCACCATCCGCAAGCGGGGGCTACCACGAACATCCCGACGACCGTGGAAAATTTAGCTCTGCCGCTGCCAGACCGCCACTCGGATCAGACCCGAATTGTGGATGCCGTTCCAAGCCGCGCCGAAATGGTTGCGCATCCCAAAACCCGTGCTCACAGCGGTGCTGGTAGGACCGGGTATGGGGGGATTAGCGGGAATCTGGTGTGAGTTTGCTGTGCATTTACTGTCAGGATTAGCGTGTCGCCGCTCAACCGGATATTAGCGAGGGCCGGACGCCGGCGCCCCGTTTGCGGTGGGTCACCGACAGCCATGCGGACGGCGAGTAATGCGTCGTAATTTCTTCGAATCCGTCGACCCGGGAAACCGTAAGCACGCCTGTTTCCTGGTTAATTTCGAGTTCGTCGCCGTCGGATCCGTGGACTTCCTCACCGTTCGCGAGCCTGATCACGAACATAACGTTCCTCTCAGTCGATGGGTTTTAATCGCGATCGGGCATTTGCTGGGTCGTCCGCACCGGCCGGATTAAACTTTCGTTACGTTTTTCTGTCAGGGGCCGTGGCAAACATCCGGCGCGGTTCGTCCGGCGTCGGAATGCTGCGGCGGTTCAAAGCCTTTGGGCAGAGGTTCACCCGGACTACCCCCTTCTCCGCGCCGGTCGGCCTGGCGAGCCCCCCATGCAGTCCGCGTCGGAGCCAATGATGGTACGGGGAACACAGCCATGGTAGCCCTTTCTTATGCGCTGAGCAGGTGAACCAGGGGCAAACGTCTAGGCCTCGCGATGCCTCCGGATAGATCCCTCCGCCCGGCGCCCATGCAATGACTTTCGCCGCCGCTGCCTGCGGAAACCGGGGCGGACGCCGAACTCGGGCGAAGGGTCGCGCGGCTCCTCCGAAAGCGCGATGCCGGATTAAATCCAGGCGTGATCGATCCGCGCGCAGCACCCGGGAGACCCCGACTCGCGGGCCGAGCGTGAATTCGAGGAAACCCGCGACAAGCTGTCCCCGCTGGCGCCGTATCTGATTGCGCGTTAGTTGGCCTTGCGCCGGCGTGCCGACAACTCGTCGGGCGGCGCCTCGGTTACGGCTTCAGGTGAGCGTTCGAGGTAGTCGGTCAGGATGCGGCCGGCCAACGACTCGATGTTCGATTCGATCGACGACGCGAGCGTTGCGGTGACGGTCGCCACCGCCTGAGTGCGGAACCGAACCAGCATCGTGATCAACTCGGCGATCTCGGCATCCGCGGGCAGCGCCTGGCCGGGTTTGATTTTGTCGATGACGTGTTCGGCGCCCGCGCGTACCAACAGGTCGCTGATCTTGTCGATCTCGGGCACGATTTGCTCGTGCAGGTCGACGAGCTTCGCCAATTTGACGCCGTAGCCCCGGATCTCGTTGAACGCGTCGATCAGCTTGGGCCGGGTCACGGTGGCTTGCTGGCCGTCGACGCGGATTACCTGCAAGGCGACCAGCCGGTCGAATCCGGTCGGGTCGTCGACGAGCCGCTGGGCGTCGGCGAGTGGCATGGTCTCGGGCTTCTCGGTGGTCCAGCTGCCCACGATGGCCGTCTCGAGGCCCAGCACGTCGCCGAGGCTCTTGCCCTCTTCCCAGGCGCCCAGCATTTCCCGCACATGGGCGATGTTGTAGCCGCGGTCGAGCATCGAGGTGATCAGCCGCAGCCGGGTGAGATGCGTGTCGTTGAACAAGGCGATGCGCCCGACCCGCAATGGCGGCGGCAGCAGCCCGCGATCCCGGTAGACCCGGATGTTGCGGGTGGTGGTGCCGGCCAGCCGGGCCAGGTCGTCGATCCGGTACTCCCCGGACGCCGCGTCACCGTTCGGGTGACGCGCAGCCGCGTCGAACAGCTGCGACACCGCGGTGTCGATGAAGTCCCGCGATTGGCGCCGAACGCGTTTGGGCGCCCGTCGCACGTTGTACAGGACGCTGGCGATCGTGCCGGGCTCCGGTTTCTGGGCCATCTCAGTGCGTCAGCCTAGGCCGACGAGGTGACGCGTGCGGTCGCCCCGCGCGCCACCGCCTGGTAGTCCGCATAGCGGAAATCGCTCATCTGGCGCAGATACTGGGTCGCGAAACCTGGGTACATCGAGCCGTTGAACCCGTCCTTGGTGAGATACCAACTGCGACAACCCGACATCCAGGTGGTCTTGGTGAGCCGGCGCTGGATGTTCTCGTTGTGGCGCAGTTGGACGTCTTCGCGTACGTCGAGATAGCGCAGGTCGTCGTCGAGGATGGTGCGGATGCCGCGCACCGCGTAATCGAGTTGGCCCTCGATGTAGACCAGCAGCGAGTTGTGGCCCGGCCCGGAGTTGGGACCGGTCATGAAGAACAGGTTCGGGTAGCCGTGCGCGTTGATGCTCTTGTAAGCCTGTGCGCCGTCGGCCCATTCGTCGGCCAGCGACCGTCCGCCGAGGCCGGTGACGGCGAACGGCGGGCCGGTGAGGTGGACGTCGTACCCGGTGGCGAACACGATGCAGTCGAGGTGGTGTTCGATGCCGTCGCTGGTGCGGATGCCGACGGGGCTCAGCGTCGCGATCGGCCAGGAGATCAGCTTGCAGTTGTCGCGCTGCAGCGCGGGGTAGTAGTCGCTGGAGACCAGCATCCGCTTGCAGCCGGGGGCGAAATCGGGGGTCAGCTGCCGGCGCAGCCACGGGTCCTTGACGGTGGCACGCAGATGGGCCTGGCCGAGTCGCGCCACCAGTGAGGTCAGCGGCGTATCCCACACCAGGGCCGTGGCGCTGGCTTCGTGGCCCCAGAACAGCGCCTGGCGGGCAAGTTGTTGGACGGCAGGCACTTTGGCGAACAAGGCTTGCACGGCCGACGGGGTCGCCATATCGAGGCGGGGCAGCACCCAGCCCGGGGTGCGCTGGAACACCTTGACGAACCCAGCCCGCTTGACCAGTTCGGGAATGATCTGGATCGCGCTGGCGCCGGTGCCGATGACGGCGACGCGCTTGTCCGTGAAGTCGTAGTCGTGATCCCAGCGGGCACTATGGATTTTGTGTCCGTGGTAGGTGTTCAGACCCCGGATGTTCGGGAAGCTGACATCCGAGAGCGGGCCGGAGGCCAACACGACGGTGCGGGCACGAAATTTCTTGCGGTTCTTGGTCTTCGCCGTCCACAGTCCGGCGTCCTCGTCGAAGGTCAGATCGTTGACCTCGTGTCCGAAACGGATGTGCGGACGGATGTCGAACTTGGTCGCCATGTCTTCGAGGTGGCGGCAGATCTCGGGGGCGGGTGAGTACGTCCGCGACCACGTCGGGTTTTTCACGAACGAGTAGGAGTACAGCAGCGACGGAACGTCGCAGCTGGCTCCCGGATAGGTGGTGTCGCGCCAGGTTCCACCCACCCGGTCGGCGCGCTCCAGTATGACGATGTCGGTAATTCCGGCCTCGGCCAATCGAATTGCGGTACCGAGTCCGGTGAAGCCGGCGCCGATGATCAGCGTTGCGTAGGTGTGGTCGTTTGCCATCATCACGCCGCCGGGTCGTGGGTGAGTTCCTTCGACCAGGTCGGTGCCGGCCTCAGTAGCGGCTTGGGATAGAAATCCGACAGCCACACCATGGAGTTGGCCAGCAGTTGATAGGGGTGCCTCGGGTTGACCACCCACATGCCGTGGCGCTTGAGCAACTTGTAGGTAGGCACCCGCCGGGTGCGTTCACCCCGGTCGCCGAGTTGTTTGAAACGGTTGACCGCGTTGAAGAGCCGCTCCGAATCCATGCCCATCCCGGCCATCTCGTTGCGGATGCGGTTCAGCAGCGGTACGTACATCAGCATGCCGAGGATCAGACCAGGGGACGCGAAGCGCCCGACGAATTCGATGGCGAGCCGCCGCGCGCTGGCGTTGCCGATCATTTCCAGCACCTCGAAATCGACCGCGATGTGCCGGGATTCGTCGTTGTTGATCTTCTCGAACACCTGATGACAGACGGGGTCCTCCACGGTGTCGAGAAGGAACTTCAGCAGCGCGCCGTCGAGTGCGACCTCCAGCATCGGGATCACGGTGCCCAGCACCGACAGCGGCATGTCGTCGGCGAAGGTGTCCAGCCATTCGATGGCCAACTTGATGTTGACGTTGGGCTTGGGGATCTCGCCGTCGTCGAGCATGCCCCAGCGTTTCATCAGCGCGAGTTCGGCGTTGGCATGCCGCTGCTCCTCGGCGTGGAAATACCGGTAGATCTCGGCGATGGTGGGGTTCGGTGCCTTCTTGGCGAGCGCCGCAAATCCCCGGGCGCCGATGTTCTCGATCCAGCACAGGTCGGCCATGAAGGCCCTGAGCTTGGGCCGAAACTCGGGCTTGATGGTGTCGGCTCCCGGTGCGTCCCAATCGATATCGGCGAGTGCCCACTGGCGATCCTTGATCTTGGCAAGCATGGCTTCCATGTCGATGGCCACCAGCAGCCCCCTTCCCCTTGTGTTTATCAGTGCATATTTGCCCGCGACACCAGGCCAACCACGCGGGTATAGGCCTGGGGCGCAAGACGTTTGATGTTCCAGCCGATCTTGGCGTCGAGTTGTGGCATGCAGTAGAGCTCACCGCGATCGTGAGCATCCAGGCAGACGCGGGCGACCTTCTGCGCCGAGAACCCGGTCCAGCGCATCAGTTTGTTGGCGAGGTCACTGGATTCCTCGCTGATCCGGCCCGATTCCACGATGTTGGTCTTGACGAACGTCGGGCACAATACGGTGACCCGGATGCCGGTGCCGGACAATTCGGCGGCCAGCGTTTCGGAAAGCGAGAGCACGCCGGCCTTGCTGACGTTGTAGGCAGCCATGCCGGGTGCGGCACCGAACGCCGCCGCCGAGGCGACGTTGATGATGCCTCGTGGGGCGTGCGCGGGCCCGGCCTCACGCAGGATCGGGGTGAACACGTGGCAGCCGTGAATCGGGCCCCACAGGTTGATGCCCAGCGTCCACACCCAATCGTCCAGGGGCACATCGCCGATGGCTGCGCCGCCGGCACCGACACCGGCGTTGTTGATGACCAGGGTGGGCGCGGCCCCGAAGAAGGACCGTGCTTGTTCGGCGAGCGCGCGAACGTCGTCGATCCGCGAAACGTCGCAGCGGATCGCGATCGCCTTCGCGCCGTGCTCGGCGATCGCGTCGGCGGTCTCTTGCGCGGCGGCTTCGTCGATGTCGCTGCACACCACCGTGCCGCCGCGTCGGCCGAGTTCGACGGCGAACGCGGCGCCGATGCCGCTGCCGGCCCCGGTCACCACGGCCAATGCGCTGTGGCTGGTGGTCTTCGAGGTGCCGAGCAGTTTGTCCAGTGGTCCGAGCATCGTCAGCCCACCTCGTCGACGACGACGCGGGCATCTTGCAACGCGTGGGCGATGAACCGCGCAACGTAGGCCATGGCCTTTGCGGCTTCGGGTGTCATGCGCGGAAGTGCTTGGAACACATGGACTTGGTGCGGCCACACCTGTAGCTCGCAGCGCCCGCCCGCCGCTTGGATGTCGGCGGCCAGCCGCCGCGCATCGTCCTGCAGCATTTCGGCGCCGCCGGCCTGAACCAGGGTGGGGGGCAGCATGGTTCCGCCGGCGACGTCGAGCGTCAACCGGGGATGGGTGAGTTCGATGCCCGGGTGATACAGCGCGACCAGGCGGGCCGCGTCGCGCACCCGGATGGCGGGATCGGGGCGAATCTTCTCGCGAGCGAGCGCGAGCGCGAACGTCATGTCGATCAGCGGCGAGAACAGCACCAGTGCGGCGGGGGATTTCGCGGCGACGTCGGGCTGCAAGAGCATGTCGACCGTAAGGTGGCCGCCCGCCGAATCACCAGCGATCACAATATGTTTCGCCGGTACGCCGCAGGTGTGCACCAGCCAGTCCCAGCCCGCCCGGACATCGTCGGCGGCGGTAGGGAAGCGGTGCCGTGGCGCCAGCCGGTAGTCGACGCTGAACACCGGTAACCCGGTCAGCGATGACAGCCAGGATGTCAAGCGCCGATGCGTCTTTGGCGAACACACGGCATAGCCGCTGCCGTGCACGTAGTAGATGGCTTCGGTGACGGTCGACGAGCGGGCTTGCCCGCGAGAAGAGCCGGCGCCCATCGGCTCAGCTTTGGTCGACGAACGCGTGGTCTCGCTCGTCGGCGTCCGGGGCCCGTACACCCATTCACCCTTGACCCGGCGACCGTCGGGCAGTCTCGTGTCGACCAGTTCAACGCGGGTGCCCGACAGCGGGGGGCCGAAGGTGCCCATGACACGCGCGATCATCTGCCGCGACAGCCAGATTCCCCACGCCCGCTCGGGCGGCACCAGCCCGCTGAACGGTCGCAGGGTGTACGTGCTTACCGCCGCCGCGCCGCGGGACCGCAATGACCCACGGGCCGGAACGATGTCCGCCATGCAACGGAGTCAACCGCAAATGGTGACATTCGTCAATGGCAGCTTTGGCTGACGTGCTCGAAGCGGAACGTGAGCTGGCGGAGGGCCTTCTCGGCCGGTCAGGTACTGCGCTGGAGTGCGAACACCGGGATGACGCGCGTGGTCTTGGTCTGGTAAACCCCGAAATTGGGCGACCTGGACACCACCTCGTCGAACAGCGAATCGCGCTCCGCACCCAGGTTTTCCCGGGCCGTGGCAGCGAACGTTTCGGTGCCTATCTCCATGCGCGCGCGCGGATTGGCCCGCAAGTTGTACACCCATGCGGGATCGTTCGGTGCGCCTCCACGCGAGCCGACGATCACCAAGCAAGGCAGCCGCGATGGGTTGGCGCGCATAGCCATTCGCCCGTGACGCGGCGCAGTCGGGTACCGGCTTGGAAAGGTGAATTGCCAGCCAAACCGAGCCGGTCCATGATGCTAGTGGTCCCGGCCGCCGCGATGCGGCGGCTTTGTCGGTGCGGCAAGTACAAATCGGCGCGGCAATTACAAAGGAGTAGGAACGTGAAGCTCGCAGAGGCGTTGTCGCTTCGGGCGACTGCGGCGCGGCGGATCGAGCAGCTACGCACTCGCATCGTGAACAACGCTCGATACCAGGAAGGCGAAGAGCCGGCCGAGGACGCGTCGGCGCTGCTGGCCGAAGTCGGCGAGGTGCTGGATGAGTTCGAAACTCTGATCCGGCGTATCAATCGCACCAACGCTGCCACCGCGATCGATGCGGATGGCACCCTGACCGATGCGTTGGCACGCCGGGACGCGTTGCGCCACCGTCACTATGTGGTGACGGTGGCGGCAGATGCGGCCGCCGGCACCAACCAGCCCAGCTACTCGCGGCAGCTGCGGTCCGAGCTGAAAATGCAGTCGGCATTACCCGTCGCCGAATTGCGCGCCCAGGCCGACGTGCTGGCGCGCGAGCTCCGTGAGCTAGACGTGCGGATCCAACGCTCCAACTGGGAGGTAGAGCTGCTGGATTAACGGGCGCAGGTGGAGCAGGTAGTTGTCGCGAAGGCGTGCACAAGCCTTGATCGGCGGGCAAAGTCCGGTCTCTCCTGGTGCACGGAGGGCAGTGCAGAGGGTCCGATTCCCTCATAACATCGCAGCCCAGCATTGCGCACCGGTTACGGCGCACAGCACACAGCACATCACCACGTGCAGATTCGTGACGATGAGGGCGGGCACGGGGCATCCACCTCCGCAATCGCGATCCAGGAGAATACGGATAATCACCTCCGACGGCCGAGATGCGGCCGGAAGGGGAGAGTGAGGCGATGATCCACGGAAAGTCGGTCGTTGTAACGGGTTCCACGTCGGGTATAGGTCTTGCGATCGCACGGGCCTTCGCCGCCGAGGGAGCGAACGTGACCCTCAATGGCTTCGGTGACCCGGAGGCTGTCGAGCAGCAGCGGTCCGGTATCGAAGAGACTTTCGGGGTGACGGCGGCCTATTCGGGCGCCGACGTGACCAAGCCGGTCGAGATCGCCGAGATGATCGGCGGCGCCGAACGGACCTTCGGATCGGTCGATGTCCTCGTCAACAATGCCGGCGTCCAGTTCGTGGCGAAGCTGGAGGACTTTCCGGTCGAGAAGTGGGACGCGGTGATCGCGACAAATTTGTCGGCTGTCTTCCACACGTCTCGGTGCGCACTGCCCGGGATGAAACGGCGCGGCTGGGGCCGAATCATCAACATCGCCTCGGCGCACGGCCTTGTCGCGAGCGCCGAGAAGTCGGCCTATGTCGCGGCCAAGCACGGCGTTGTCGGGCTGACCAAAGTGGCGGCGATCGAAACCGCCGACCACGGCATCACTTGCAACGCGATCTGTCCCGGGTGGGTGATGACCCCCCTGATCGAGCAGCAAATCGAAGAGTTCGCCAAGTCAGCGGGAAAGTCCTTTGACGAGGCCAAGCAAGATTTCGTGGCCGACAAGCAGCCGATGGCCCGCTTTACCCGCCCGGAAGATGTTGGCGCACTTGCGGTTTTTCTGGCCGGCGATGCGGCCGCCACCATCACCGGTGCCAGCTACTCGATCGACGGTGGCTGGACCGCCCAATGAAGCGCTAGGTGGTTTGTGCCTGCGGCAGCGGACGGGTGCGTACCAGGGTCGGCCACCAGAACCATGGCCCGAGAATGCGCAGAATGCACGGCACCACGAACGACCGCACGATCAGGGTGTCGAGCAGCAGGCCGATGCACACGGTGGAACCCACCTGGCCGATCGTTCGCAGATCGCTTGTCAGCATTGCCAACATCGTGAACGCGAACACCAGGCCCGCGGACGTCACCACACCGCCGGTGCTTCCGAGCGCGCGGATCAGACCGGTGTGGATTCCGGCGTGCAGCTCCTCTTTGACGCGAAGGATCAACAGCAGGTTGTAGTCAGAACCGACCGCCACCAGGATGATGAACGTGAGCGGCAATATCAGCCAGTGCAGCGGCAGGCCGATGAGATGCTGCCAAACGAGTATGGAAAGCCCGAACGCGCCGGCGTAAGAGAAGGCCACCGTCAGCGGAATGACCAAGGCAGCCATCAGACTTCGCGTGAGGAACAACATGATCAAGAAGATCAGCACGAAGGCGGCGATCGCCACGATAAGCAGATCGGACGCGGCGTATTGCTTGATGTCCTTATTGGTTGCGCCGGAACCGCCGATATAAACTTTCGAGCTGGCCAGCGAGGTCTCCTTGAGCGCCACCGTTATTGCGTTGGGGAACTGTTCGACGTGCTGCACACCCTCCGGGCCATTGGCATCTCCCTCGTGGGTGACGATGATTCGGGCAGCCTTGCCATCCGGCGACATCAGCAGCTGCATACCGGTTTTGACGTCGTCGTTGTCGAAACCCTCGTGGGGGATATAGAAGAAGTCATCGCTGCGGGACTGGTCGAAGTCGAGCCCGACATTGATCTGGTCGTCGAATGTCTGGTCGGTCTGGGTGGTCTGCAGAGACGACTGACCGTAGGTGTTGACCAACAGATTGGCCAACGCCTCCGAGTCGTCGGCGGTGAGTTGCAGCTGCGTGATGATTTGCGGCAAGGTCCTGTCGATGACCTCGAGCGAGGCTACGGCGTCCTTGATGTCGTCGGCCATCTTGTCGAGGCCGTCGATCGACTCGAACAACGACCTGAATGCGTAACAGACCGGAATGTCGAAACAGTGCTTCTCCCAATAGAAATAGCTGCGCATCGGCCGGAAGAAGTCTTCGAGGTTGGCAAGGTTCGACCTCAACTCGTCGGTGACCTTTTGCATGTCCTCCATCGTGAGGACCGTCTTGTGCATCTCGTCCGACATCGTCTGGAAGAAGCTAATCTCCTTGCGCAAGACCGCGACCGTGTGCTGCGTGATCTCGGCCTGCTCGCTGGTATTGGCGTTTTGCCGCTGGCTGAACGGGAGCTGTTGGCCGAGACCGCTGCCCTGTGTGGTGAACAGGTAGGGGATATGGGCATGTTCCAAAGCTCGACCCATGGGCCTGGTGATGCTTTGCACCATCGCGACGCCGGGAAGGCGTTCGAGAGCCTTGGCGGCGCGGTCCAACGAGATGAAGTCGGCCGAGTTTCGCAGGTCGTGATCCGACTCGATCATCAACATCTCGGAAAACAGCTTGCTCTTCGGGAAGTGCCGATCCGCCGCCTGGAAACCAAGATTGGCGGGGGAATTGTGTGGCTGGTACTGACGGTCGTCGTAGTTCTGGCGGTACGTCGGCACGAAGATCGCGCCGAGCATGACGGCGGCGGTACTGGCGGCCAGTATTGGCACCGGCCATCGGACGACGCTCGTCCCGATCCGTCGATACAGATGCGCCTTGGCCTTGCTTTTCGGATCGAAGAGCCCAAAAAGGCTGCCGACGGTCAAGAAGGCCGGCCCGAGCGTCAGCGCGGCGGCGATGGTGAACAGCATGCTGATCGCGACCGCCGGCCCCATGGTGTGGAAGTAGTTGAGTCGCGCGAAAGTCAAGCAGTAGCAGGCTCCCGCGATCGTCAGTCCCGACCCGAGGATGACGGGCGTGACGCTCTTATATGCGGTGTAGAACGCCTGCTCCCTGCCTTCGCCGTCATGTCGCGCCTCGTGGTAGCGGCCCATCAAGAAGATGCCGTAGTCCGTGCCCGCTCCCAGGGTCAGCGCGACGACGATGTTCACCGCGAATGACGAGAGTTCGATGTACCCAAGATGACCGAGGGTTGCGATAACGCCCTTGGCGACCAGCATCTCGAACAGAACTCCGGCCAACGGCACAAACAGGGTGACGACGGAGCGGTACACCAGTAGCAACATCCCGATGATCAGAAAGATCGTCACAATCGTGATGTCGTTCAGGCTCGAATTCGCAATAGCTACCGTGTCCGAGGCGAGCGGTGCGGCGCCGCTGACGTAAACCTTGAGCCCGGGTGGCGGCGTGTCCTTCGCGACGATATCCCGAACGGCCGCAACGGATTCATTCGCTTGCATCTGGCCGATATCGCCGGCCAGACGCAACAGCACGTATGCGCACTTGCCGTCGAGGCTCTGCGCGCCCGCCGCGGTGATCGGCTTGCCCCACAGATCCATGGCGTACTGCACATGCTTGGGGTCTTGCTTGAACCGGCGCATCAGATCGTCGTAGTACTGATGATCCGCGTCGCCCAGCGGCCGGTCGGCTTCCAGCACAATCATGGCCAAGCTGGTCGAATTGGACTCGTGGAACTTCGCACCGATGGACAGCAACGCCCGCTGCGACGGCGCGTAGTGCGGGACTACCGGCCCGGCGAGTTCTTCTGCGACCCTCTCCACCTGCGGCATGAAGGTGTTCGTCGACACGGCCAGCAGCGCCCAAAACGCGATGATCGGTATCGCGAAGACGCGGACCATTCTGGGAACGAAAGGTCGCTTCGCTACCGGCTCCGACCGATGCTCGCTCATGCGGATTTCACCAGGCAAAAGACGTGCGCGTCCTGATGGTTATCGGACTGTTCAGCGCGGACAACGCCATTCACCCGCAGCCGGCAGCCGACCTGGCCGCCCTGAACCTGCGCCGAGATGCTGCCGGACACCACGGTCAGGGTGGTCGACTCGGTGTGCGACCACGGCAGGGTCGTGAGATCCACCCGATGCGGATGTCCGTTGACGTCCACCCAGACGAGCATCCCGCCTTGCCCGACGTTGCCGAACAACTCGTAGGTGAGCCGTTTGATACTGAACTCCGGCGGCGCCGCCGGAGGATTGACGGTGATGACAGGCGGGGGATCGGAGAATTCGTGCACCTTCCACATGGCCACGCCTCCCACGGTGAGCGCAACGACGGCAACCAAAGGCATCCAGACTCGTGCCAGGACGGTCCTGCCGACTGAACGAGGGCTCACTCGATCACCTTTTCGGACTCCGGTTCAGGCCTTGCGCTCTCATTTCATCCCCACCTTGCGCCGCCCAAATAGTAGACGGTCATGTGCCCAATGCGATGAACTGATGGTCAAGAGTAGCGGCTTTGCGCCAATACGAGAACACGATGACCACGGACGTTGCCACCCGCCGGGGTTCACGGCAACGGGGATCGGTCCCGTTGGGCCGAGGGCAGCCCGAGTCGATGTGACCATGCCGGTTTGCTCATGGCGCTGTCGGTGCGTGAAAAGGCCCGTTAGAGCGGGTACGAGCCGAACCCATGCCGTTGCTCACGACACTTTGCGCAGACGCCTTTTCAGCCTCGCGCTGCGCAGAATCTGAGTCGTGAAGTTCAGGGAAGCGAGCATGGGGAACACCCCGAGGAAGGTCCGCTCCGACGGCGTCGCTCCATGCAAGTGGTAAAGGCTCCCGAACACGTAAAAGCAACCCACCGAGAACAAGGCGCCGGGGATGCTGAACGTCATCAAGGCGCTGCGATCGGCCACGATTTGCTTCGCGTAGTCCAGTTCTTCCCGCGACATCGGTTCGCCTTTACGCACTTTTGTGGTGACCGCTCGGGCGATGCCAATTTCGTCGCTGATCGGGGTAGCAGGTCGGTCTCCCAGGCGTTTGACGTGCACGGCAGCAAAGGCGGCGAAGACCAGGGCCAGCACCAGGGCGACGATGGTCAGCAGTCCGTACAAACCTTGCTCCATCGCTCGCTCCTTGCCTCACGGTAGCCGTTGTGGACGCGACCGAGCACTAGCTTAAGCCCGGGCCGGCGGCGCGGGGAATCACTGCCAGCGTTTGGTCAGGCGGCGGTAACGGTTCGGGCTCGTTTCGGTTATGCCGCCGCACGCCGGGCGCCGCCGCCGATCACGCGGTTTAACAATGCGGGCATGACGCAATCGCGGGAGTCCGACGATGGCGCGTGAGATCTCGCGGCAGACGTTTCTGCGCGGCGCCGCCGGGACGTTGGCGGCCGGCGCGGTATTCGGCACGGGCCGATTCGGCTCGGCGCCGGCGGCCGCTGCGCCGAATGCGACTGGCTGGGAAGGTCTTTCGTCTGCGCTCGGCGGGAAGGTGCTGCTGCCGGACAGCCCGCAATTCGGCTCGGCCAAGCAGGTGTTCAACACCAACTACAACGGCCTGACCCCGGCGGCGATAGTCACTCCGACCTCGGCGGCGGACGTGCAGAAGGCGATGGCCTTCGCCGCCGCCAATCACCTCAAGGTCGCTCCGCGCAGTGGTGGCCACTCTTATATCGGCGCGTCGACGGCTAACGGCGCCATGGTTTTTGACCTGCGTCAGTTGCCCGGGGGAGTCAACTACGACGCCGCCACCGGGCAGGTCACCGTGCCGCCGGCGACGAGTTTGTATTCGATGCACGAGACGCTGGCCGGTGCCGGCCGGGGATTGCCGACGGGTACCTGCCCATCGGTGGGCGCCGCGGGACACGCGCTGGGCGGCGGGATGGGTGCCGACTCCCGGCATGCCGGCCTGCTCTGTGACCAACTGACCTCGGCTCAGGTGGTGCTTCCCGGCGGCCAGGCGGTCACCGCGTCGGCCAACAGCAACCCGGACCTGTTCTGGGCGCTGCGCGGTGGCGGGGGCGGCAACTTCGGGGTGACCACCTCGCTGACCTTCAACACGTTCCCCACCCAGGACGTCGACGCCGTCAACCTCAACTTCCCGCCGCAGTCGTTCGCGCAGGTGCTCGTCGGCTGGGCGAACTGGTTGCGCACCGCGGACCGCAACAGCTGGGCACTGGCGGACAGCACCACCGACGGGATGGGCACGGCGTGCCGCATTCTCGCGACGTGCCCGGCCGGGTCGGGTCCCAGCGTCGCCAAGGCCATCACCTCGGCGGTCGGCATCCAGCCGAGCGGAGTCGACAACCACACGTTCAATCGCATGGACCTGGTCCGGTATCTGGCGGTCAACAACCTGAACCCGCAGCCGCTGGGTTACGTCGGCGGGTCGGATGTCTTCCAGAGCCTCACCCCGGCCGCCGCCCAGGGAATCGCCGCCGCGGTCAACGCTTTTCCGCGCGGCGCCGGCCGGATGCTGGCCATCATGCACGCCCTGGACGGCGCGCTGGCCACCGTCGCGCCGAATGCGACCGCCTATCCGTGGCGTCAGCAGGCAGCGCTGGTGCAGTGGTACGTCGAAACGGGCGACCCGGCGGCGGCGACCAATTGGCTCAGCACGGCACACCAGGCGGTTCGGCCGTATTCGGTTGGCGGCTATGTGAACTACATCGAGGCCAACCAGCCGGCGTCGCGCTATTTCGGCCAGAACTTGTCCCGGCTGTCGGCCGTGCGACAGAAGTTCGACCCAGGCCGGGTCATGTTCTCCGGGCTGAACTACTAGCCGCTCTGTCGAGTGCGCACTGGCGGCGTCGAGTGTGCACTGGCGGCGCCGACGCGCCGGCGCAGCCCACCGTCAGCGCACACCCAGCCGCGCACGATGGATGCAGAGCCGACGACCGGCGTCATTGACACCCGCGACGCCTTTTCATAACAATTATCAAAAATCGTATGAAATCGGCTGGCGGGAGCGACGATGGTCGAGCACAAGGTCACCTGTCCGTTGTGTGAGGCGATGTGCGGGCTGCGTGTCCAGGTCAGCCGGGGCCGCGTCGAAGGCATCCGCGCCAACCCCGACGATGTGTGGTCGCGAGGGCATCTGTGTCCAAAAGGCACCTCGCTCAACCACATTCACACCGACCCCGATCGATTGCGTCGACCGCTGGTCCGTCGGCCCGACGGCAGCCACACGGAGGTGTCCTGGGACGACGCCTTCGCCGAGGCAGAACGAGTGCTGCGGCCCGTGCTCGACACCGACGGCGCCAGGGCCCTGACGGTCTACGTCGGCAACCCGGTCGCCCACAACCACGCGCTGGCCACCCACATCGGGGCGCTGATCGGCTTCGCCCAGGCGGCCGGCATGCAGGCCTACTACTCCCCGGGCACCGTCGACCAGTGGCCGCTGAACGTGGTGGGAACGCTGGTCTTCGGGACGATGTGGAACGCGCCGATTCCCGATCTGCCCCGCACCGATCACCTGATGATCCTGGGCGCGAACCCGTCGGCATCTCAGGGATCGATGTTGTCCGCGCCCGACATCATGGGATTGCTGGCCGACATCGGGGCGCGCGGACGCGTCGTGGTCGTGGACCCGCGCCGCACCGACACCGCGCGCCGCGCCAGCGAATGGGTGCCGATTCAGCCCGGCACCGACGCGCTGCTGCTGTTCGCGATCCTTCGCACGCTGCGCGAAAACGGTTGGGTCCGCCGTCCCGAACACCTGCGCGACCGCGTCGTGGGTCTCGACGACGTCGTCGCGCTGGCCGAGCCGTTCACCCCCGAACGCGTCGGGCCGGTCACCGGCATCGCGCCGACAACGATCCGCCGCCTCGCCGAAGAGCTTGCGCGCGCTGACAATCCGGTGCTGTACAGCCGAATCGGTGCCTGCACACAGGAATTCGGCACCCTGGCGACGTGGCTGGTGTTCGTCATCAACACCGCCCTGGGAGCGCTGGACCGCGCCGGTGGCGCGGTGTTTCCCAAGCCCCCGGTGTGGTCGCCGATGTTCACCAAGCCACCCGACCAGGACGGTGAGGGGTGGCAGTTCGGCCGTTTCCGCAGCCGCGTGCGCGGTGTACCGGAAGTGCTGGGGCAGTACCCGATTGGGTGCCTCGCCGAGGAGATCGACAATCCCGGGCCGGGCCGGCTGCGGGCACTGATCACCGTCGCGGGCAACCCCGCGGTATCGGCTCCCGGCGCGGGGCGGCTGTCCTCGGCCCTTGCCGGGCTCGACGCGATGATCGCGATCGACAACTGGCTCAACGAGACCACCCGGCACGCCCACGTGATCCTGCCCGGCCTGTCGCCGCTGGAGCGCTCGCACATCGACGACTTGTATTGGATGTATTCCGTGGCGTCCTGCGTGAAGTGGTCGGACGCCGTCTTCGAGCCCGAGCCCGATCGGCCGGGCGAGTGGGAGCTGCTGATCCGCCTGGGCGGTGCGATGTTCGGCACGCCGGTCGGCGAGGTCGACGTGAGCGCACTCGACGACCTCTACGTCGGCGGTTTGATCGCCACGATGTCGGGGCTGCCCGGTAATCCGCTGACCGGATGTGACGCCGAAGCGCTACTGCGGGCGTTGCCCGATCGCGGGCCGAAGCGGTTGGCGGACTTGGGGATTCGCGTGGGCCCATGGGGTGACCGGTTCGGTGAGAACCCCGACGGCCTGACGCTGGCCAAAGTGCGCGAACACCCGGACGGCATCCGCTTGGCTGAGCTGGAGGGCGGTCGCCTAGACGAGTCGGTGTGCACCCCGTCGGGCAAGGTCGAGCTGTTCCATGCCCGGCTGGCTGACGACGTTCCCCGGCTCGCGGCGCGGCTGGAACGACCGAAGCCGGCCATGGTTCTGGTCTCCCGGCGACACCTGCGGTCGAACAACTCGTGGCTGCACAACGTCGCGTCGCTGATGCGTGGCCGGGATCGCTGCACGCTGCTGATCCATCCCGACGACGCGGCGCGGATCGGCCTGGCCGACGGTCAGCCGGCGCGGGTCAGCACGTCGGAGGGTGCGGTGACCGTCGCGGCCGAAGTCAGCGACGAGATGATGCCGGGAGTGGTGTCGCTGCCGCACGGCTGGGGACACGGCCTGCCCGGCACCCAGCTCGCCACGGCCAACGCTCATCCCGGGGTCAACAACAACTTGCTCAACCCGATCGACGTGATCGACGTTCCGAGCAATACCCACGCCGTCAACGGGGTGCCGTGCCAGGTGTGCGCTGCCGAACCCGGTACCGAGAACAGCGACGAACGTCTGGCGGCATCGGTATGAGACAGAACGCACCGCGGCGCGGTCGTCCGCCGAGCATCGATCGTGCGGCCATCGCCGAGGCGGTGCTGGAACTGGGTACCGCGAACGCCACCATGCGACGCGTCGCGGAGCGGCTCGGCGTCAGCCTGCCCGGGCTCTACCACCACGTCAAGAACAAGGACGAACTGCTGCGTGTCGCAGCCCAGCACGCGTTGGCCGGCAATCCGCCACCCCGCTACGAAGGGCAGCACTGGGCGCAATGGCTGCGCACCTATGCCGCCTACATCCGCACCGCCTTGTCCGCGGAGCCCGCCCTGCTGGAGAAGTTCCTCAGCGGGGGAGTCAAAGACGATGGGCAGCTCGAGTACATCGCCCACGCGCTCGAGGCGTTGCGGGCTCAGGGCCTCGAGCCCGACCAGGCGATGTCGGTGTGGGCGGCGGTCACGGCGCTGGCGATGGGGACGGTCACCGAAACCCACCGCGAGCGCATTCAAGCCGAGCGGGGTCAGCCCTGGCTGGCGCGGATCTTCGGCCTGACCGCCCGTAGCGCACCCGAGGACTATCCGACCCTGCGCGCTATCGCCGCGTCACACTACGACCCATTCGGCGACTCCTCTTTCGATGAGCGAATCACTCTGCTGCTCAACGGGGTAGCCGCGCAGTACGGATTACCCGGCCCTTCGTAGCCGGCTGCGCGCTGGTGGCGTCGAGGGTGCGCTCAGGGCGCCGACACGCCGGGGCGTCCCGCCGTCAGCCCACACCCGGTGCCGCATCAGCGGCCCGGCAGGCGGGAACGAGCCAAAAACCACCCTGTGTCCGGGATCACGCGGGCTCCTTTGCGGGGGCTTGGTAGCAACGGCGCAGCGAGAGGGGATAGGGTAACCAAAATTAGGGCAGCCTGTGCTAATTCAGGGAGGTTTCGTGGTGCGTGCCCCCGCGTGCTCGGAGAACATCCGTGCGGAGGTAGCCGAATTGATCGGCATCGGTGTCGACGCTGTTCAGCGAGCTGACAACCTGCCGTATCGGGGCCTGGGCTCGCTCCCATTGACGTCGCGGGCCGGCCGGTCGCGGCAGGTATCGGCAGGCGCTCACGCTGCTCCCGTCCGCGCGGCCGTTCCCGACGGCGGGGCCGCCCACGCATCCGGTGAGCACCATGACATTTCGTGACCTGATCAGCATGCCCTCCACTTTTCCGTCCACATTTCCGTCCTGGATCAAGCTGGTTCCCGGGCGCACCGCGAAGTCGCCTGACGGCGCCACGGTGGTGTTTCCGCACGCCGGCGCGGCCGCCGCGAGCTACCGGCTGCTGGGCGCCGCGCTGGCTGCCGGGGGCGACATCTACATCGTCCAGTACCCGCAGCGCGCCGACCGGCTCGCCGAACCTGCCCACGAGACCGTGCACGACCTGGCCCTCGGGCTCTTCGAGGCCGGGCCGTGGCACAGCGTCGCGCCGTTGCGGTTGTTCGGGCACAGCATGGGCGCCGTGGTGGCGTTCGAGTTTGCTCGGGTGGCCGAAGAGCGCGACGTCGCCGTGCAGAAACTCTGGGCTTCCGCGGGACCACCGCCGTGTGTCGTCGCCGACATGCCCGAGCTGCCCACCAGCGATGACGGCGTGCTCGCCGAGATCGCCGACCTCGGCGGCACCGATCCCGAACTGCTCGCCGACGAGGAATTCTCCGAGCTGCTCACCACCGCGATGCGCGCCGACTATCAGGCATTCAATCGCTACGACCCCAGTCCCGATACCCGCATCGGCGCCGATATCCACGTCCTGGGCGGCCGTGACGATCACCGGATTGCGATCGACGTGCTGCGCCAGTGGGAACGGCATACCGCCGGGTCCTTCCAGCTGTCGCTGTACGACGGCGGCCACTTCTACGTCTACGACCACGTCGATGCGATCGCCGCACAGGTGAACGCCGATGTCTGACAACGGGGTCGAAGCCCTCGCGATCGATCCGGTCGTGATCGTCGGGATGGCCGTCGAAGCGCCCGGCGGTATCGACACCGCCGACGGCTACTGGGACCTATTGGCGCACGGCCGCGAGGCCTTGAGCCCGTTTCCCGCCGACCGCGGCTGGTCGGTCGCCGAACTGCTCGCCGGGTCGCGGCGCAGTGGATTCAAACAGATCCACGACCGCGGTGGATTCCTCAGCGGGGCAGCCACATTCGATCCAGAATTCTTCGGCATCTCGCCTCGCGAAGCGATCGCGATGGACCCACAGCAGCGGGTGACGCTGCGGGTGTCCTGGCGCGCGCTGGAGAACAGCGGCATCAATCCCGACGACCTGGCCGGCCACGATGTGGGCTGCTTTGTCGGCGCATCGATGACCGGGTATGGGCCCGAGATGGCCGAGTTCTCCCGGCACAGTGGCCATCTGCTCGCCGGCACGGCACTGAGCGTGATCTCGGGCCGGGTGGCGTACACGCTCGGGTTGACCGGCCCGGCGCTCACCCTCGACTCGTCGTGCGCGTCGGCGCTGGTGGCCTTCCACGTTGCGGTACGCGCCCTGCGGGACGGAGATTGCGACCTGGCGCTGGCCGGCGGGGTCAACGTATTGGGCTCGCCCGGTTTCTTCGTCGAGTTCTCCAAGCAACACGCCCTCTCCGACGACGGCTACTGCCGCCCGTACAGCGCGCAGGCCAGCGGAACGGTCTGGGCCGAGGGATCGGCAATGTTTGTGCTGCAACGCAAATCGGCGGCGCTGCGGGCCGGCCGGCAGATCATTGCCGAAGTCCGCGCCACCGCCGTGAACCAGGACGGTCGCAGTGCCGGTCTATCCGCCCCCAGCGAGGACGCGCAGGTCCGGCTGTTCCGCCGCGCGATCACCCGGGCCGGAATCAAGCCCGAGGACGTGGGCATGATCGAGGGGCATGGCACCGGTACCCGGCTCGGCGATCGCACCGAATTACGTTCGCTGGCACAGACTTACGGAACCACCGAACCCGGCGCCGGGGCGCTGCTGGGTTCGGTGAAGTCGAACCTGGGTCACTCGTTGGCCGCTGCCGGAGCGCTCGGGTTGGCCAAGGTTCTCGTCTCGGCCGAACACGGCGCGATACCGGCCACCCTGCACGCCGACCAGGCTAGTCCTGAAATCGATTGGGATGGACAAGGTTTACGTCTGGCTCAGGCGCTGACTCCGTGGCCGGCCAGTGCCGGACAACGGACGGCCGTGGCGTCGGCCTTCGGGATCGCTGGTACCAACGCGCATCTGATCGTCTCCATGCCAGAGGTGGCATAGTGCTCGATCACATGTTGCCTGACTGCCGTGTCCCAGTGCTGCTCACCTCGCACGACAAAGAGCTGATTCGCCGGGATGCCGCGGCGATCCTGGACTACTTGGACCGCAGCGGCAACGCCGCACCGGATCTGGCGGCGTCGGTCGCGTCGACCCTGCTGCGGCTGCGGCGGCTGCGACGTCACCGCGCGGTGGTGCGGGCAGCCGACCGGGCCGAGCTCGTCGACGGGTTGTCGGCGCTGGCCCGCGACGACGAGCATCCCCTGATCAGCTGGTCGTCGAAGAGCTCGGCGCCGCGTATCGCTTTCGTGTTCCCGGGCCAGGGCAATCAATGGCAGGCGATGGGAGCCGATGCCTACCGGCGGCTGCCGGCCTATCGCAGGACCGCCGACGAGTGCGGGCGGGCGTTCGTCGCGGCCGGGTTGCCCTCGCCGCTGCCTTACCTGGCGGGGAAGCTGGACCAGAACTGGTCGCGCACGCAGATTCAGGGCGCCCAGTTCACGCACGCGGTCAGCCTGGCCGCGGCGTGGCGCAACCACGGGGTAGTTCCCGAGGTCACCATCGGGCACAGCCTCGGTGAGGTGGCGGCGGCGTACGTGGCCGCCGCGATCACGTTGCCGGACGCGGTCAGGTTGGTCGGCGCGCGCGCGACCGTCGTCGACCGGCTGACCGGCCGGTACGCGATGGCGGTGCTGGGGGTCGGCCTCGAAGAGGCGGAGTCGGTGCTGGCGGATGCGCCGGGCTGGCTGGAAGTGTCGGCGGTCAACGGGCCGTCGTCGACCGTGGTGTCCGGCGAGCACGACGCCGTGGCCGCCGCGGTGCAACTGGCGGGGCGCCGCGGCATCTTCAATCATCAACTGTCCGTGGACTATCCGGGCCACACCAGCGCTCTGCGGCCGTTGCGGACTCCGTTGATCGAGCTGATACCCGATTCGGCCTTCCGGCGCGGCGAGGCGCGGTTCGTCGGCTCCACGTTCGGCACCGAGGTGGATGAAGGCATCGACTTCTCCGAATACTGGTATGAGAACCTCTGTGGCACGGTGCGATTCGATCGGGCCGTGCGACACGCGCAGAAGCTGGGCGTCGACACGTTCGTGGAGCTGTCCGCACACCCGTCGCTGCTCTATCCGCTCGCCGACATCGTCGACGAGGAGTCGGCGGTGGCAGTCGGATCGGGGCACCGCGACAAACCCATCATCGAGGCGCTCTCGGCGAACATCGCCGCCGTCGCGACCGCCGACCCCGGTAGCCCGTGGGCCAAGGCCATCCCGAGCGGTATCCGGCCGCCGCTGCCGAGGTTCCCCAACGCGCCGATGCGGGCGGTGCACCTGTGGGCGACGCCGGAACCGCTGACCGACCTGCTCGCGGTGCCAGCGCTGACCGCGGCCGTCGAGGACTGGCAGCAGGTGACGTCCCCGGGAAACGCCGGCACAACCCGTTGTGCCATCGGATTTTTCGGCGAGGCCGCCGCGGGTGCGTTGACGCAGCAGCTGATCGACGCCATCGCCACGCATGACGGGTGCCAGGCGGTGCCGCTCGGCGAGGCCGAAATCGTGGTGGTCCTCGCCCCGGAACTCGACCAGTTGGATGCGCTCGCCGCGATCGAGCAGATCGGCGGGCGACCCGACGCCGGCCTACCCGACTACGCCGCGATCATCGGCCCACATTGCCGGGCCGTCTGGTTGCTGACCGCCGGTGCCGAGCAGGTCGAACAACAGGATTCGAATGTCTCGCCGGCACAGGCCGCTCTGGCCGCGATGCACCGCAGCGTCGGGTTCGAATTCCCGGACCAGATCTTCGGGCACCTGGACCTGCCCAGTCGCGATGTCGATGCCGCAACCGCGCTCGCGGTCGTCGAAGCGCTGATCGGCGACGGGGCCGAGATCGCCGTGCGGGGGACCGAATCGCCCCGACGCTATGTCCGGACGTTCCGGGACTGCCGCGATTCGGCAACCAGCCGGCCACTGGATGGCGCCGCACTGGACAACGTGGTCATCACCGGCGGCAGCGGAGCGATCGGCCTGCAGTACGCGCGGTACTGCATCGAGCACGGGGCGCGGACGGTTACCTTGTTGAGCCGCAACGGCGTCGACCCCGACGCGTTGGCACGCCTGGCCGAAAATCATGACGCGGTGGTCCAGGCACCGCTGTGTGACATCACCGACCGCGTCGCGTTGTCCGCCGCCGCGTTCGAATTTGCCGGCTCCGGCGCGTCATTGCTGATCCACACCGCGGGCATCGCCAAAGCGGTTGTGCGCGACGATCTCACCGGCACGGATGTGGCCGAGGTATGCGATGCGAAGGTTCGCGGATTGGCGCTGCTGGCCGAGGTCTGGCCGACGCGGCCCGACTGCCGGATCCTGGCCTGCTCGTCGGTGTTCGGCGTGTGGGGCGGCTACCACCATGCGGCGTACGCGGCGTCCAACCGGATGCTCGACGTGCTGGCCGCCCAGTTGCGGGCCAGGGGCCGAGACTGCACGGCGATTCGATGGGGACTATGGCAGGCCGCCCGTGTGGTGGCGGCCAGCGAGATCACCCGCACCGAGCGTTCGGGTCTGATTGCCATGGATCCCGAATTGGCGATCGAAGCCGGCCTGTACCGTTACGACGGCGATCCACTGATTTTCGACGCGGACTTCGACCGGCTCGCGGTGTTCTTCGAAAGCCAGGGAATGCCAATGCCGTTCAGTGGTCCGGGCGGCGGCGAGAGCTCCGAGCATGACAACGGCTCCGCTGTGAAACCGGTCGCCGACGTGGTGCGTGCCGAGCTGGCCGCGACATTGCACTTGGGTGATTCGTCATCGATTGACTCCAGTGCCTCGCTGATCGACCTCGGTGTGGACTCGTTGCTCGCGCTGGATCTGCGCAAGCGGCTACGCCGGACGGTGGGGAACTCGGTTCCGGTGGCCCGCATGCTCGGCGGCATCACCGTGCATGAATTGATCGATGCGTTGGGCGCCGGCTCAACCGGCGGCCCGAAACCCCAACCGCGGTTTGACGCCGCCGCAGCTCCGATCGGGGCGCAACATTCCACGCTCGCGATGTTAGAAAGGTTGGACTCCTAGCGTGACTGAAACCAATGCCAGCGGCCTGCTCGACGAAAAGCGCCTGGAGTTGTTGCGCCGCAAGCTCGCTGAACGCGGCCTGACCCGGCCCGAGGCCGAGGGCTCGGTGCCGAGCGTCGACGAGCCGCGCATGTCCGGTGGTCAGCACCGGATGTGGTTCGTGCAGTCGGTCGACCCCGACAGCGCGCTGCTCAACGTCTGCGTCTCGTACCGGGTTACCGGCACGGTCGACGTAGCGCGGCTGGGGGACGCCGTCAATGCCGTGGCCGCGCGGCATCAAGTGCTGCACACGACCTACGAGACCGACGCCGAGGGCTTTCCGTATCCGGTGGTCCGCGAGGATCTTCGGCCGGAATGGGCCGAGCACGACCTGTCGGATCTGTCCGATCAGTCGCGGCGGTTGCGGTTGGACGTGCTGGCGCAGCGGGACTTCTGCCGCCCCTTCGACCTCGCCAAGGATTCGCCGCTGCGGGTCACCGTGGCGCGTTTGTCGGCCGATGAACTGATGCTGCTGTTCACCGCCCACCACATCGCGTGGGACGACGGGTCGTGGGCGCCGTTCTTCGCCGATCTGACGCATGCCTACACCGACCCGGACGGATTCGCCGCCGCACCGGCGGCGCCGGCCCCCGCGGTCGAGCCTGCCTTCGCCGACACCCCAAGCCATAACGAGGACGCCGACTACTGGCGGCCGCTGATCACGAATCTGCCGGAGCCACTTGAGCTTCCGGGGCCCAACGGTTCGGTGGTGCCCAGCACCTGGCGTGCCCAGCGCGCGACGACACGGTTGTCGGCCGACGTTGTCGATCGGGTGGCGGCATTGGCCCGGGACACCGGTGCCACCCCGTACATGGTGCTGATGTCCGCCTTCGCGGCACTCGTCCAGCGCTACACCCAGTCGAGCGACTTCCTGGTCGCCGTTCCGGTGCTGAATCGCGGCGTCGCGACCGAGGATGCCATTGGCTACTACGGCAACACCGTGGTGATTCGGCTGCAACCGCAGTCCCACCAGACATTCCGCGAACTGCTGGCCCAAACGCGCGATAGCGCCGTCGGCGCCTTCGCGCATTCCCGCGCCGACCTGGATTGGCTGGTGCGCGAATCCAATCCCGATCGCCGCCACGGCGCGGACCGGATGACCCGGGTGAGCTTCGGACAGCGAGACGCCGACGGCGCCGGATTCTGCCCGCCGGGTGTGCGATGCGCGCGCGCCGAATTGCGCGGTCACTTCAACCAGCTGCCGCTGAGTTTCATGGTGGAGCTGGAGCGATCGGGGAACGGCGGGCTCATCGAGGCCGAATACCTCGTCGAGGTGCTCGATCGCCCGCTGGTGGAACAGCTGCTGCGGCACTACGTCGTCTTGCTGGACA
This sequence comes from Mycobacterium sp. 050128, assembly GCF_036409155.1. NCBI lineage: Bacteria > Bacillati > Actinomycetota > Actinomycetes > Mycobacteriales > Mycobacteriaceae > Mycobacterium > Mycobacterium sp. 050128. The sequence goes on from NZ_JAZGLW010000001.1 coordinate 3,601,998, forward strand.
GCACGCTGAGCAATCCCGACGCGACGCTGTCGGCATGCGCGCTGATGAGCGACGAAGAGGCCGAATGGCTACGCCAAGTGTCGACGGGCGAAGAGTTCACCACTGCGGCGGCCACGTTGCCGGAGTTGGTCAGTCGGCGCGCGAGTTCGGCGCCCGATGCCATCGCCGTCGGCTACGAAGGCCGCAACTACAGCTACCGGGAGATCGACGAAGAGTCGAACCGGTTGGCGCACTGGCTCATCGAACAAGGGATCGGCACCGAGGACCGGGTCGCGCTACTGCTGGACAAGTCACCCGAACTCGTCATCACGGCGCTGGGCATCCTCAAAGCGGGCGGGGTCTACCTGCCGGTGGACCCCACCTACCCGCAGGATCGCATCGCGTTCATCCTGGGTGATGCGGATGCCAAACTGGTGCTGCGCGAACCGGTTACCGGCCTGTCGAACTACCCGGTGACCGCGCCCGAGCCGATTCGGCCACTGACTCCGCACAATACCGCCTACCTCATCTACACCTCCGGTTCGACCGGGCTGCCCAAGGGTGTTCCCGTTCCGCACGCACCGATCGCCGAGTACTTCGTCTGGTTCGGCGACGAATACCAGGTCGACGCAACGGAATCGCTGCTGCAGGTCGCCTCGCCCAGCTTCGACGTGTCGATGGGCGAGATTTTCGGCACGCTGATCATGGGCGCCCGGCTGGTCATCCCGAGGCCCGACGGGCTGCGCGACATCGGCTACCTGACCGATCTGCTCCGCCGCGAAGGCATCACCTCGATGCACTTCGTGCCGTCGCTGCTCGGGCTGTTTCTGTCGCTGCCCGGCGTCAACCAATGGCGCACCCTGCGGCGGGTCCCGATCGGCGGCGAGGCCCTGCCCGGCGAGATCGCCGACAAGTTCCACGCCACCTTCGATGCGCTGCTGTACAACTTCTACGGACCGACCGAGACCGTCGTCAACTGCACCAGCTACCCGGTGCAGGGCACGCAGGGCACCCGCATAGTTCCGATCGGCCGGCCGAAGATCAACACACAGGTGTACCTACTCGACGATGCGCTGCAGCCGGTCCCGGTCGGCGTGATCGGCGAAATCTACATCGCCGGAACGCATGTCGCGCAGGGATATCACCGTAGGCCGGGACTGACGGCCGAACGCTTCGTCGCCGACCCGTTCACCGCGGGCGGTCGGATGTATCGCTCCGGTGACCTGGCCCGCCGCAACGCCGACGGAGACATCGAGTTCGTCGGCCGCGCGGACGAGCAGGTGAAGATCCGCGGCTTCCGCATCGAGCTCGGCGAAATCGCCGCCGCCATCTCGGTCGACCCCAGCGTTGGACAGGCGGTGGTGCTGGCCGTGGATCTCCCCCGACTGGGCAAGAGCCTGGTCGGCTATGTGACGCCGGCAGCGGACTGCGGCACCGAATCCGTTGACGTCGAACGGATCCGGGCTCGAGTGGCCGCCGCACTGCCGGACTATATGACGCCGGCCGGCTACGTGGTGCTCGACGAGATTCCGATCACCGCGCACGGCAAGATCGACCGCGTCGCGCTGCCGCAACCGCAGATCGCCGCCGGCGCCGAATATCGCGACCCGACGACACCTACCGAACGCCGCATCGCCGCCCTGTTTGCCACCCTGCTCGGTCACGACCGGGTGGGTGTCGACGACTCGTTCTTCGATTTGGGCGGCCACTCTCTGGTGGCCACCAAACTGGTCACCGCGATCCGGTCGGATTGCGGTGTGGAGCTTGGCATCCGCGATGTCTTCGAGCTGGGGACGGTGGGCCGGCTGGCAGAGCGGGTCGACGAGCTCGGGTCCGGCGAACTCGTCGAGTCTCGACCCAAGCTGATCGCGACCGCTCACGACGAGCCCCAGCCGCTGTCGGCGTCACAGCTGCGCAGCTGGTTCGCCTACCGTATCGACGGGCCCAGCTGGGTGAACAACATTCCGTTCGCCGCGAGACTGAGCGGTCCCTGGGATATCGAGGCACTGATCGCGGCCATCGGCGACGTCGTCGCACGTCACGAAATCTTGCGCACCAGCTACATCGAAATCGACGGCGTGCCGTATCAAGTGGTCAATCCGGCCGGTGATCTGCCGATCCGCCGCGCTTCCTTCGAGGGTGCCGGCCAGCACAGCGAAGCCTGGCTGCAAGAGCAGCTGGACGAAGAGCGTCAGCACTGCTTCGAGCTTGACGCCGAACGGCCGATCCGGATTGCGTTGCTGCGCAACGGCAGCGACGGCGATCATGTGATGTCGTTCGTGGTCCACCACATCGCCTCCGACCACTGGTCCGCAGGCGTCCTGTTCTCCGATGTGCTCACCGCGTACCGGGCCCGGCGGTCCGGGGAGCTACCGTCGTGGGCACCGCTTCGGGTGCAGTATGCCGACTATGCGGCATGGCAGCGCGCGTTCCTGGGGGATACCAGCGGCCAGGAGTCCGCGATTGCCGCCGAGCAGCGCGAGTACTGGACCCGGCAGTTGGCGGGGATGCCCGAAGACACCGGACTGCGGCCGGACTTCGCTCGCCCGCCGGTGCCCAGCGGCGTGGGCGAATCCGTTGCCTTCCGCATCGACTCGGCCACCCGCGCCAGGCTAGCCGAGTTGTGCCGCGAGTTGGGCATCACCGAATTCATGCTGTTGCAAACGGCCGTTGCCGTGGTGCTGCATAAGGCCGGTGGCGGCGTCGACATCCCGTTGGGCACCCCGGTTGCCGGACGCACCGAGGCCGAATTGGACCAGCTGATCGGCTTTTTCGTCAACATCCTGGTGCTGCGCAACGACCTGGACGGCAACCCGACGTTGCGCGAAGCACTGGCCCGGGCGCGCGAGACGGCGCTGGCCGCTTACGCCCACCAGGATCTGCCGTTCGACCGGGTGGTCGACAGCGTGAGCCCGGTGCGTTCGCTGTCGCGCAACCCGTTGTTCCAGGTCGTGGTGCATGTGCGCGATCACTTGCCGGCCACCCGGGTCATCGATTCGGGGCCCGGCGCCGGTGACGGCGAGGACACGGTGTGCACCTCGTTGGACCCGATCTTCGACATGGCGCATGCCGACCTCAGCGTCAACTTCCTGGGCGCCGATGGTAGTGACGGCGCCGGATACAACTGCGACGTCATCTACCGCACCGAGCTGTACCGCCGGTCGACGATCGAGCGACTGGCCGGCTGGCTGGCCCGGGTCATCACCGGGTTCGCCGACAACGTCGACCAAACCCTGCGCGACGTTGCGGTGATCGATGACGACGAGCAGCACCGGATTCTCGACGAGTGGAGCCGCGGCGCCCCGGCGCCACCCGACCGGCCGCGCACCATCCCGGAGCTACTCGCTCCCAGCCGCAACTGGGGATCCGACCGGATCGCGGTGCGCTGCGGCAGTGAGCAGCTCGATTACCCTGCGCTGCACCGCCGTTCGGACAACCTGGCGGGGCTGCTCGCCGAACACGGCGTGGCGCCGGGGTCGCTGGTCGGGCTCTCGACACGGCGCGGCATCGACATGGTGGTGGCGCTGGTGGCCATCATGAAAGCCGGCGGCGGTTACTTCCCGATCGATCCTGGCTATCCGCTGGCACGCAAGCAATTCATGCTCGACGACGTGGCGCCGCCGGTCGTACTGGCGACGGCCGAGGCCGTGGACAGCACGCCGGAAGTGTCTGGGGTAAAGGTCATTTCGCTGGACGACCCGCAGGTGCGTGAGGTGGTGGAGAACGGCACGGTTCGTCCGGACCTACCGGTGCCCCATCCTGACGACCCGATGTATTTGGTGTTCACGTCCGGCTCGACCGGCAAGCCGAAGGGCGCGGTGGGCACGCATCGATCGATGTCCGCCCGGCTGGATTGGCAGTTGCGGCATTACCCGCCCTGCGCCGGCGACATTCGGTTGGCTCAGGCCTCGATCACTTTCCTTGAGGGCGGTATGGAAATGCTGGCCGGCCTGGCGGCCGGGGCCACGATGATCCTCGCAGACGATGCCGAACACCGGGATGCCGAAGCGCTCGCCGCGCTGATGGACCGGCATTCGGTGGCGCAGGTGACCGCGGTGCCCAGCCTGGTTTCCGCACTGGTGGATATCCGGGCCGACGTGGTGCGATCCCTGTCGCGGCTGGTGTGCGGCGGCGAGCCGGTGAGCACGTCGCTGCTGGAGCGCCTGGTATCCGCGTGTGCGGGCAATACGGACATCCAGCTGTTGAACAACATCGGCTCCACCGAGACCTCCGGTGCGGTGTCGCGCGGGCCGCTCGGTCTGCCGAATCCGCTTGTGGGCAAGCCGGTCCCGGGTAGCGCTGCCTACCTGCTCGACGACGGCCTGCGCCCGGTTCCGGTCGGTGTGGTCGGCGAACTGTATTACGCCGGCGACCAGCTGGCCCGTGGCTACTGGAAGCGACCCGGTCTGACCGCGACGCGGTTCATTGCCAATCCCTATGCGCCCGAACCCGGTTCGCGGCTGTACCGCAGTGGCGACCTGGCCCGCTGGACCGAGGACGGCCAGCTGGAGTTCGCCGGCCGGGCCGACCATCAGGTGAGCGTGCGCGGTTTCCGCGTCGAGTTGGCCGAGGTCGAGTCCGCATTGGCGGCCGTCGACGGCGTCGCCGCGGCGGCCGCCCGTACCTGGGAGGTGCACGGAGGTCTCTCGCTGGCCGGATATGTTGTGCCGCAACGCCCGATCGTCGACGATGCCGAGAAGGCCGGCTTCGCGGGCGCGGTGCGCGCCGCGGTCGCGACGACGTTGCCCGGCTACATGATGCCCTCGTCGCTGACCGTGCTGGACGCGATGCCCAAGACAGACTCGGGCAAGCTGAACCGGCCCGGGCTGCCCAAGCCGGCGGTCAGCACCGGCGGACGGATCGAACCGTCGCGCACCGACACCGAGCGAGCGCTGGCCAAGGTGTTCGCCGAACTGCTCTGCACCCCGGAAGTCGGCCGCTACGACGACTTCTTCGCCCTCGGCGGCGACAGCATCCTGTCGGTGCAGCTGTCATCGCGGGCCCGCGCGGCCGGCCTGGCGGTCAGCCCGCGCATGGTCTTCGAGCATCCGACCGTAGAGCAGTTGGCCGCCGCCCTGGACGCTGTGGGAGACGGCAAGGCCGACACCGAGCAGGCCGATACCCGCTTCGCGCCGATGGCCGCGTCCGGACTGTCGGCCGACGACCTGGCCGCGGTGTCGCAGCTGTGGTCGTCGTCGCGTGACGGGACGTCATGACCGCTACCAAAACCGATGTCGCACCACCTGACATCGAGGACGTGATGGCGTTGAGCCCCTTGCAAGAGGGCTTGTATTCGCTGAGCGCGCTCACCGAATTCGTCGAAGGCGAGGCAGCCGACGATCCCTACATGATCGGCATGGCCGCGGACATCTCTGGCGTACTGGACATCGAGCTGTTGCGCGACTGTGCGGCCAAGATGTTGGCCCGACACCCGAACCTGCGGGCTAGCTTCTTCAGTCGGGGCATTGCGCGCCCGGTGCAGATCGTGCCGTCCCGAGTCGAGTTGCCTTGGCAATTCGTCACGGCCGCACCCGATGAAGTAGCGGCGCTGGAGGTCCGCGAACGCCGGCGACCGTTCGATTTGGAACGCGGGCCGGCCATTCGTTTCCTGCTGATCGAATTGCCGGGCCCGCAATGGCGTTTCGTGATCACCGCCCACCACATCGTGATCGACGGGTGGTCGTTGCCGGTGTTCGTCAACGAGATGATGATCCTGTACGCCGCCGGGGGAGACCCCGCGGCGCTTCCGGTGGCGCCCCGGCCGTACCGGGACTACATCGGGTGGCTCGCGAGTCGCGATCCGGAGGCCAGCCAACAGGTTTGGCGCCAGCACCTGGCCGGCCTGGCCGGCCCCACCCTGCTGGCTGCCGCGCTCGGCCCGGCCGAGGGGCAGCCGGCAGGCCTGCCGCGCACCACCGAACTGCGGCTGGCGCCCGAAGTCGCCGATCGGCTCGTCGAAGGCGCCCGGTCGCGCGGCGTCACCGTCAACACCCTGTTGCAAATGGCGTGGGCCCTGGTGTTGTCGCGACTGACCGGCACCCACGACGTGGTCTTCGGCGTCACCGTCTCCGGCCGGCCGGCCGAACTCGCCGGCGTCGAGACAATGATCGGTCTGTTCATCAACACCGTGCCGATGCGCGTGCAGCTGGACCCGGCCGCCGGCGTGGGCGACCAATGTCGCGCCGTGCAACGCAATGCCGCGCTGCTGCGCGAACACGGCTATCTCGGGCATGCACAGCTGCGCGCGTTGGGCGGCGTGGGCGAGATGTTCGACACCCTGCTGGTCTACGAGAACTTCCCGATGGACGGGCTGGTCGCCGGCGGCGAATTGACCGCGGGCAGTGCGATATTCAGGCCATCCGCGTTGCAGAGCCTGTCACACTTCCCGGTCGCGATCGCCGCCCACATGCAGGGCCGCGAACTGGTGGTACTGGTCGAGGTGTTGGACGGCGCGCTGGGCGCCACCTCCGCGGAGCGGCTGGGCCGGCGCGTGCTGGTCACCGCCGAGCGACTGCTGCAGGGCTGGGATCGGCCGCTGCGTGAGGTCAGCGTGCTCTTTGACGACGAGGCCGTCACGCCCGCCGGCGCGGCGGCCCCGCGCGCGATCGGCATCCACACCCGGTTCGCCGCGATCGCGGCGACAACGCCCGACAACGTCGCGGTCAGCTGGGCCGGCGGCACGCTGAGCTACCGCGAGCTCAACGGTCGCGCCAATGGGCTGGCCGCCCGGCTCGCCGAGCGCGGGGTGCGATCCGAAACCCCAGTGGCCATACGGCTTTTCCGCGGCCCGGAGTACATCGTCGCGATACTCGCGGTGCTCAAAGCCGGCGGCGTGTGCGTGCCGATGGAGCCGGGGCTGCCCCCCGAGCGGGTGGAGTCGATGCTGCGCCAAACAGGGGCGTCGATCATTGTCGACGACGAGCTGCTGCGGGCCGGGAAACGACACGCCGCCGACTTCCACGCCGTCGAGGTGCCGCCCGAGCAGGCCGCATACGTCGTCTTCACATCGGGGACGACGGGAGAACCCAAGGGCGTCATCGGAACTCACGCAGCCGTCGGCGCGTACGCCGACGATCATCTGGATAGCGTGTTGCGGCCCGCGGCCGCCCGGCTGGGCCGCCCGCTGCGCATCGCACACGCGTGGTCGTTCGCCTTCGATGCCGCCTGGCAGCCGCTGGTCGCGCTGCTCGACGGCCACGGCGTGCACGTCGTCGATGAACGGACCCAGACCGACGCCGAGGCCCTGGTCGCCGCGATCGCCGAGCACGGCGTCGACATGATCGACACCACCCCGTCGATGTTCGCCCAACTCACCGCCTGCGGATTGCTCACGACGGTTCCGCTGGCGGTATTGGCGCTGGGCGGGGAAGCGCTGGGTAAGTCCGCGTGGACCCTGATCCGCAGCGAGTGCGCACGAACCCGGTTGCGTGCGTACAACTGCTACGGCCCGACCGAAACCACGGTCGAGGCGGTGGTGGCCGCGATCACGGAGTACGACGAGCCGTCGATCGGACGGCCCACTCACTACACCCGCGGTTACGTGCTCGACTCCGGGTTGCATCCGGTGCCCGTCGGGGCGACCGGCGAGCTCTACCTGGCCGGCGCGCAGTTGGCCCGCGGCTATCTGGGCCGTCCCGGGGAGACGAGCCACCGCTTCCTCGCCGATCCATTCGCCCCCGGCGAGCGGATGTACCGCACCGGCGACGTGGTGCGCCGGGGTGTCGATGGCTCGCTGCAGTACGTGGGGCGCGCCGACGCGCAGGTGAAGATTCGCGGCTACCGGGTCGAGCCGGCTGAGATCGCCGCCGCGCTCGAGTCGCACCCCGCAGTCCGGCACGCCGGTGTTCTGGTGCGGCGCCTGCAAACCGGAGCGCGGCTGACTGCCTACGTGATGATCTCACCCGCGCACCAGCCGTCGACCGCGGAGCTGCGCGCCACGCTCGCTACCCGGTTGCCGCGCTACATGATTCCGCAACGCATCATCAGGGTCGACGAAATCCCGCTGACCGACAACGGCAAACTCGACGAAGCCGCGCTGCGCGCGTTCGATGCGGCCGACACCGCGAGCTCGGCCGGGGCCGAGCCCGAAACGCCCACGGAAACCATACTGGCCGAAGTGCTTTCGGACCTGCTGCACCTGCCTGCGGTCGACGTCGCCGCTGACTTCTTGCAGCTGGGTCTGGACAGCATCATGGCGCTGTCGGTAGTGCAGGCGGCACGAGCGCGGGGTCTGGCGTTGCGTGCCAGGCTGATCCTCGACTGCGTCAACATCCGGGAACTGGCGGAGGCCATCGACTCCGAAAGTGCCGACGCTGCAAGCGATATCGAAGACGGCGTCGGGCCAATCCCGGTTCTGCCCAACGGCCGCTGGCTCTACGAATACGGCGAGCCTCGTCGGCTGGCGCAGACCGAAGCCATTCAGCTGCCCGACGACGTCAGCCGCGAGCACCTGCATGCCGCGCTGGCGCGCATCGTCGCCGGGCACGAAGTGCTGCGCACGCGACTGGATCGCGCCACGATGACCCTGGTTCCGACGGAGGTCGCCGCGGCTCTTGTCGACGAGGTAACGGTTTCCGGGGATCTGCATGCCGTCGTCCCCGGGCACGTCGCAGCGGCCGTCGAACGTCTGGACCCCGAACGCGGAGTGCTGCTGGCCGCGGTCTGGCTTCGCCCCCCGATTGGACCGAGCGTGCTGCTGCTGGCCGCCCACGTGTTGGCAATGGACCCGGCGTCGTGGCGGGTCGTTCTCGGCGAATTGGACGCCGCGCTGCAGGCTTCGGCCTCCGGCCACCCGCCCGCGCCGATCCGGGAGCACACCAGCTACCGGCGCTGGGCCGAAGCGCTGGCCGCGCGTGCCGAGACGTTGGACACCACGCAGTTCTGGGCGGCGCAGCTCGAAGGCGACGACCCCAATCTCGGTGCCCGACGGGTGGATCCGAGTCGTGACCGGGCCGGCGATCTGATCGTCCGGATGGTCGCCGCCGATGCGGACACCACCCGCCGGCTCCTGGATTCCGGGCTGCCGCTGCCGCATCTGCTGGTGGCCGCCACGGCGGCGACGGTGACGCGCTGGCGCCGGCAGCGACACCAGGCCACGCCGCCGCCACTGCTGGCGCTGGAAACCCACGGCCGCGCAGACAGTTTGGTCGACGACGCCGTCGACACCGGCGACACGATCGGGCTGCTCAGTTCCATCTATCCGGTGCGGGTGGCCTCGGCCGACCCGCGGCAGGTCGGGGCGCAGTTGGCGGCCATCCCCGGCGACGGACTCGACTACGGCCTGCTGCGTTATCTGCGCACCGACACCGCCGAGCGGCTGGGCCCGCTGCCCGGTCCGCAGGTGCTGCTGAACTACCTGGGGGCGGCCCACACCGGCGGCGGCGCCGTGCTGAAGCTGGAGCGCGGACTGCTGGCCGGGGTATCGCCGCAGCCGGAGCCGGATCTGGCGGTGCGCCACGAACTCACGATCATGGCCACCGTATTGCCCTTCGACGGTCAGCGTGTCCTGGCCGCGCAGTGGCGCGCACTGCCCGGCATTCTCGATGACGCGGACGTCTCTGCGTTGCAACACCTTTGGATTGAATCACTGCGGGAGGTGGTGACATGAGCACGTTAGCGATCCTCGGCGCCGGCGCCAAGGCGGTGGCGGTGGCCGCCAAGGCCAAGGCATTGCGCGACATGGGCCCCGATATCCCAGAGGTCCCCGACGTGATCGCCGTCGAACGCACCGGAGTCGGGGCGAACTGGCAGGCGAGCGGCGGCTGGACGGACGGGGCGCACCGGCTCGGAACCAGCCCGGAAAAAGATGTCGGCTTTCCCTACCGGTCGGCGTTGGTGCCGCGCCGCAACGGCGAGCTCGACGAGCTGATGACCCGGTACAGCTGGCAGTCCTATCTGATCGCGACGGCGTCGTTCGCCGAGTGGATCGACCGCGGCAGACCCGCTCCGCCGCATCGCAAATGGAGCCAATACCTGGGCTGGGTCGCCGACCAGGTCGGCATGCAGGTGGTGCACGGCGAGGTCGACGGGCTCGGTGTCGTCGGTGACCGCTGGGCACTGCACACCCGCGAGACCACCGTGCACGCGGATGCGTTGATGATCACCGGACCAGGTCAGGCCGAGAAATCGCTGTTGCCCGGCAACCCGCGCATGATGTCGATCGCGCAGTTCTGGGATCGCGCCGCCGGCCACGACCGCATCAACGCCGAGCGGGTTGCGGTGATCGGCGGCGGTGAGACGGCCGCCTCGATGCTCAATGAGCTTTTCCGGCACCGGGTTTCGACCATCACGGTCATCTCGCCACAGGTGACGTTGTTCACGCGGGGCGAGAGCTTCTTCGAGAACTCGTTGTTCTCTGACCCCACCGACTGGACCGCCCTGACGCTGGACGAGCGCCGCGACGCGCTGGCGCGCACCGACCGCGGCGTGTTCTCGGCGAACGTGCAGGAAGCGTTGCTGGCCGACGACCGCATCCACCACCTGCGCGGCCGGGTCGCACACGCGGTGGGCCGCGACGGACAGATCCGGCTGACCCTGTCCACCAACCGGTTCAGCGAGAACCTGGAGACGGTGCACGGATTCGATCTCGTCATCGACGGCTCCGGCGCCGATGCGCTCTGGTTCACCTCACTGTTCAGCCAGGACGCGCTCGATCTGCTCGAGCTGGGTCTGGGCGGCCCGCTGGCGTCCGATCGCCTGCAGGAGGGGATCGGCTACGACCTGTCCGTCAGCGATGTCACCCCCAAGCTGTTCCTGCCCAACCTGTCCGGCCTCACCCAGGGGCCGGGCTTTCCCAACCTGAGCTGTCTTGGCCTGCTGTCGGATCGCGTCCTGGGGTCCTGGGTCGGTCCGGCGGGTGGTCTGTCCAGAGTCCAAACGATGGTGGAGAAACGATGAGCACTAACCCATTCGACGACGACAACGGCACCTTCTTCGTGCTGGTCAACGATGAAGAACAGCACAGCCTGTGGCCGGTGTTCACCGACGTCCCGGCGGGCTGGCGCGTGGTCTACGGTGAAGCGACCCGCGCCGAATGCCTGGACTATGTCGAACAAAACTGGCCCGACATCCGTCCGAAGAGCCTGCGCGAATCCCTCTCCGGGAGTCGTTCGGCCGGTTAGCCGGCGAAGCCCAATTCTGGGTTGCTACACAGGTCGCGCACAGATTAGTCAGGGTGATCCCGCGTAGCATCTGTCACAAGGTGCACAACCACACCATCTACACCAGGTGAGAGTGTGGGTGACATTCCGTCACGTCGCTGCACATCGAAGGGGGAATCATGAAATCGCTAAAAGCCATTGTGACGGGTGTGGCAGCCCTGGGCGCCGTCGGCGCCGCAGCCATCGGCGTCACCTCGATCGCGTCTGTTCCGGCTGAAAACGCGGTGCAACTGGCCGCCGTCGGCGCGCCGCTGCCGCAGGACCCACCGTCGTTGCCGGCTCCCGCCGTCGACGTTCCGACCGCCGACCAGCTGACCGGGCTGCTCAACACCCTCGCCGACCCCAGCGTGTCGTTCACGAACAAGGGCAATCTGGTCGAAGGCGGCGTCAGCGGGACGGTGGCACACATCGCGGACAAGAAGCTGCAGAAGGCGGCGAAGAATGGCGACCTGCCGTTGTCGTTCACCATCACCAACATTGCGCCGGCCGCCGCGGGATCGGTGACGGCGGATGTCGCGGTTTCGGGCCCCAAGCTGACGAACCCGGTGATGCAGAACGTCACCTTCGTCAACCAGGGCAGCTGGATGTTGTCGCGCTCGTCGGCGATGGAGCTGCTGCAAGCCGCCGGACAGTGAGTAGCATCCGTCAGGTTGGCCTGGACCGGGCCGCTAAAGGGGGAAACATGAAATCCGTAGCTATGGGCGCGGCGGCGCTGGCCGTCATCGGCGGCGCGGCCGTCGGCATCGCTTCCGTCGCAACGCCAGTGCCTGCAGTGCAACTGGCCGCGGTCGGGGCGCCGCTGCCGCAAGAGCCGCCGCCGCCCCCCGCGCCCGCGCCGGTGGGGCCGGGCCTTCCGACGCCAGAGCAGTTGAGCAACCTGTGCCTCCAGGCCACCGATCCCGGCGTCGGCTACTCCGTCAAGGTCGGTCTGGTCGAAAACGGCATCAATCCCGACGAGGGCCATGTTGCCGACCACGACCTGCGTAAGGCCTACCGCAACGGCAACTTTCCGGAGACCTTCACCGTGACGAACATCGTGCCGGCCGGTCCTAATACGGCCGCCGCTCAGGTGGCGATCGCGGGGCCGAAGTTCGCCGGGCCGGTCACCAAGCAACTGGTGTTCGTCCAGCAGGGTGGCAACTGGGTGCTGCAACACGACGCCGCGCTCGCTTTGCTGCAGGCGGCGACCGCGGTCAACTAGCCGGACACGGCTTTCAGGTCGAGCCGGGCGATGCGCTGCGGGTCGGCCAGCACGTCGATGGCGGCGACCACGCCGGCGCGCACCACGAACGCCATGATCGCGGTGGGCCGGCCCGTGACGAAGACGACCGCGCCGGCCGCGCCGTTGACGGTCGCGGCGCGGACCTCGCGCTCGGGGGATGAGTAGCCGCGGGCCAGCTGGGCCACCGAGGACGCGCCCTGGGCGCGGAAAAGCCCTGCGCCGGAACCGAAGTCACCCCGCAGCACGACGTCGGGATGCAGCACCGACACCAGCCGGTCGAAGTCCCCGGAGCGCCCGGCCGCGAAGAAGGCGTCGACGGCCTCGCGCTGCGCGGTGAGGTCGGCGTCGGGAAGCGGGTCCGCGTCCTGGATCCGACGGCGCGCGCGGCTCGCCAGCTTGCGGGTCGCTTCCGGAGTGCGGTCGACGATGGGTGCGATCTGGTCGAACGGGACGGTGAAGACGTCGTGCAGAACGAATGCCAGCCGCTCGGCCGGCGTCAGGGTGTCCAGCACGACGAACAACGCCAGGCCCACCGCGTCGGCCAGCATCGCGCGGTGTTCGGGGTCGAACTCGCCCCGGGTGTCCACGATCGGATCCGGCAGCTGGGCGACCGGCTCCTCGCGGTGGCGAGCGTGCCGGTCGCGCAACGTGTTCAGGCAGATGCGGGCCACCACGGTGGTCAGCCAGGCATCCAGGTTGTCGATGTCGTCGGCGGAGCTACGGTCCAGCCGCAGCCAGGCTTCCTGCACGGCATCCTGCGCGTCGTCGATCGAGCCCAGCATCCGGTAGGCGATGGCGCCGAGCTGCGGCCGGGCCGCCTCGAACCGGGCTGTCAACGAAGCCGTCACGCGCGGCCGGATTCGGGCAGGGCGCACACCCGGTTGCCGGAGAAGCCGGACGAGCCGATGCCGAGCGCGACATTGAACCGGGCACGCAGGTTGCCCAGGTTGATGACGTGGGTCAGGGCGACCAGCTGCGGCGTGTCGAAGTGGGCGCGCAGCGCGTCGAACAGCTCGTCGGTCACCTCGACCGGGGTCCGGCTCATCGCCGTGGCGTACCCGAGGATCAGCTTGTCGACGTCGTCGAAGCATGCGGCGTTGCGGTAATCGGCCATGCACAGCAGTTCTTCGTCGGTGATTCCCCACTGCCGGGCGATCTGCGAGCCGAGGTCGATGCAGTACTCGCAGCGCACCGTCGTCGCCGCCTTCAGCTCGGCCAGCGCGCGGTGGCGCGGGCGCAGGATGTCCAGCTTCGATTCGGCCATTTCCAGCTTGCCGATGGCGCTGAGCAATTTGGGGATGTGGGCATACATGCGCAGCGGCTCGAGCATGCCGGCCGTTTCCAGCCCGGCCATCTGCCCGAGCTTGCGTTTGGTGAAGAAGAACGCGATCTTGGCGCCCAGACTGGCGTCGTGGTCGGAGACTCCCTGAAGCCGGGACATGGCGAACCTCCCGAATAGTCCTGAACAGTCAACGTGCGGACCTTTATGGCCCTCACTACGTCGACACCCGGCGGCGCGTAAACGTGACCGGGCTAGTGCCCGAACGTCGAACCCGATCCCTGGGTCTGCTGGCTCAGCGGTACGTCCATGTCGTACACCCGGGCATGGAACACGGTGCGATTCCGCAGCGCGGCCTGGACCGCGCGATGCAGGCCGTCCTCGAGATAGATGACGCCTTTCCACCGCACGGCGTGCGGGAAAAGGTCGCCGTAGAAGGTGGAGTCCTCCGAGAGCAGCCGGTCCAGGGCCAGCACCGTGGTCGTGGTGACCAATTCGTCGAGCCGGATCTGCTGCGGCGGTATCTGGGACCAGTCCCGGTAGGAGAGCCCGTGTTCCGGGTAGGGCTTGCCGTCTCGTACACCCTTGAAAATCATTGGCGGATCTTCTCCGATGCGTCGTCGAGCCCCCTGCAAATACCTGGTGGACAGGCTAGCCGCAAAGTTGCCGAAAGTGCGCGGCAGACGCTCGCGCAGCGAGGTCAGCGCGTCGTGTGAGACCGTAAAATGGACGCGATCAAGGAGGTAGCAACCAATGGGCAGTGCTGACGACCGTCGCTTCGAGGTGCTGCGTGCCATCGTCGCCGACTTCGTCGCCACCAAAGAACCCATCGGTTCGAAGTCTCTGGTCGAGCGGCACAACCTCGGCGTGTCCAGCGCCACCATCCGCAACGACATGGCGGTGCTGGAGGCCGAGGGCTACATCACCCAGCCGCACACCAGCTCCGGGCGGGTGCCCACCGAGAAGGGTTACCGCGAATTCGTCGACCGGATCGATGACGTCAAGCCGTTGTCGTCGGCCGAGCGGCGGGCGATTCAAAGCTTCCTGGAATCCGGCGTCGACCTCGACGACGTGCTGCGCCGCGCGGTGCGGCTGCTGGCTCAGCTGACCCGTCAGGTGGCGGTGGTGCAGTACCCGACGCTGTCGACGTCGACGGTTCGGCATCTGGAAGTGATCGCGCTGACGCCGGCGCGGCTGCTGATGGTGGTCATCACCGAATCCGGGCGGGTGGATCAGCGCATTGTCGAGCTCGGTGACGTCATCGACGATCACCAGCTCTCCCAGCTGCGCGAGATCTTGGGCCAGGCGTTGGAGGGCAAGAAGCTCTCCGCGGCCTCGGTCGCGGTCGCCGACCTCGCCCAGCAACTGGGCGGCCACGGTGGGCTGGGCGACGCGATCGGACGATCGGCGACGGTGTTGCTGGAGTCGTTGGTAGAGCACACCGAAGAGCGCCTGCTGATGGGCGGCACCGCGAACCTGACCCGCAATTCCGCGGACTTCGGCGGTTCGCTGCGCTCCATCCTGGAGGCACTCGAGGAGCAGGTGGTGGTGCTGCGGTTGCTGGCGGCTCAGCAGGAGGCCGGCAAGGTGACGGTGCGTATCGGCCACGAGACGGCGGTCGAGCAAATGGCGGGGACGTCGATGGTGTCTACCGCGTACGGCACCATGGACACCGTGTACGGCGGGATGGGTGTGCTGGGGCCCACTCGAATGGACTATCCGGGAACTATCGCCAGCGTGGCCGCGGTTGCTCTTTATATTGGCGAAGTCCTGGGTGCTCGATGATCGCGCACCCCCAGGATTTGTGGACAGCCGCGTAACAGCGCGGCGAAAGACCCCTTACAGGAGAATCAGGCGTGGCACGCGACTATTACGGGCTGCTGGGCGTGAGCAAAAACGCCGGCGATGCGGAGATCAAACGCGCATACCGAAAGCTGGCGCGCGAACTGCATCCCGACATCAACCCCGACGAGGCCGCGCAGGCGAAGTTCAAGGAAATCAGCGTCGCCTACGAAGTGCTGAGTGACCCGGAGAAACGCCGGATCGTCGACCTCGGCGGGGACCCGCTGGAGAACGCGGCCGCCGGCGGCGGATTCGGCGGATTCGGCGGCCTGGGTGACGTGTTCGAGGCGTTCTTCGGCGGCGGCTTCAGCGGGGGCGGCACGTCGCGCGGCCCGATCGGCCGGGTTCGGCCGGGCTCGGACTCGTTGCTGCGGATGCGGCTGGACCTCGAGGAGTGCGCGACCGGCGTGACCAAACAGGTCACCGTCGACACCGCGGTGCTGTGCGACCGCTGCCAGGGCAAGGGCACCAACGGCGATTCCGCGCCGATCCCGTGTGACACCTGCGGCGGTCGCGGCGAGGTGCAATCGGTGCAGCGCTCGCTGCTGGGTCAGATGGTGACGTCGCGGCCGTGCCCCACCTGTCGCGGCGTCGGCGTGGTCATCCCCGACCCGTGTCATCAGTGCATGGGCGACGGCCGGGTGCGGGCGCGCCGCGAGATCAGCGTCAAGATTCCCGCCGGTGTCGGCGACGGCATGCGCGTGCGGCTCGCCGCTCAGGGTGAGGTCGGGCCCGGGGGAGGGCCGGCCGGCGACCTCTACGTCGAGGTGCATGAGCAGGCCCACGACATCTTTGTCCGGGACGGCGACGACCTGCACTGCACGGTTTCGGTGCCGATGGTCGACGCCGCACTAGGCGCCACAGTCAGCATCGACGCCATCCTCGACGGCACCAGCGAGATCACCATTCCGCCTGGTACACAACCGGGTTCGGTCATCACGCTGCGCGGCCACGGGATGCCGCAGCTGCGCTCGGCGACCCGCGGCAATCTGCACGTCCACGTCGAGGTGGTGGTTCCCACCCGGCTGGACGGCCACGACAGCGAACTGTTGCGCGAGTTGAAGAACCGCCGCAGCCGCGACGTGCCCGAGGTCCGCTCGACGCACGCCGGCGGCGGGCTGTTCAGCCGGCTACGCGAGACCTTCACCGGGCGCTAGCCACGATCCGAGGGGCCCGCACATGGTGGCGACGCTGTTCTACGTCGAAGCACTGCCCGACACCGGTGGGCTGGCCGTCGTCGACGGCGACGAGGGGTTCCACGCCGCGACGGTGCGCCGGATCCGGTCCGGGGAGGAATTGGTGCTCGGCGACGGCGCCGGGAACGTGGCCCGCTGCGTGGTCGAACAATCCGGACGCGACGGCTTACGGGCCCGGGTGCTCGACCGTTGGACCGTCGAGCCCGCCGCGCCGCCGGTGACGGTGGTGCAGGCGCTGCCCAAATCCGAGCGCTCGGAGTTGGCGATCGAGTTGGCCACCGAGGCCGGCGCGGATGCGTTCTTGGCCTGGCAGGCGGCCCGCTGCGTGGCCAGCTGGCAGGGCGCCCGCGTCGAGAAGGGGCTGCGCCGCTGGCGTGCCGTGGCCCGGTCGGCGGCCCGGCAATCGCGACGGGCCCACCTCCCACCGGTTGACGGCGTGTTGTCGACGGCGGCACTGGTCCAGCGGATCCGCGACGAGGTGGCAGCCGGCGCGGCGGTCGCGGTCTTGCACGAGTCGGCGACCGAACGGATCGCGGACGTCGCGGTGGCGGGGGCGAATTCGCTGTTCCTGGTGGTCGGTCCCGAGGGAGGCATCGCGCCGGATGAGCTCGCGTTGCTGACCGACGCCGGCGCCGTCGCGACCCGGCTGGGCCCGCAGGTGCTGCGGACTTCGACGGCCGCCGCGGTGGCCCTGGGCGCACTCGGCGTGCTCACCGCGCGATGGGAGCGAACCGCCGAGGTCGAGTCGGCGCAGCCGCTCGGAGCTGACCAGACGGAGCCCTCGGCGTAGACTGAGGCATCCGATCAACCCCTGACGAGCCGAGAAGGCAGGCACCGGAAACCACGTGACGTCACGCGAGACCAACGCTGCTGACGCAGCTGGGGCCCTGCAGGCCGACGCTCAGGTTCGCAGCAGCATCGACATTCCTCCCGATCTCGTCGTGGGCTTGCTGGGCTCGTCGGACGAGAATCTGCGCGCCCTCGAACGCATCCTGGCCGCCGACTTGCATGTTCGCGGCAACGCCGTCACCCTCTCGGGTGAACCGGCCGACGTCGCGCTGGCCGAGCGCGCGATCTCCGAACTGATCGCGATCGTGGCCAGCGGCCAATCGCTGACCCCGGAATTGGTGCGCCACAGTGTCGCGATGCTGGCCGGCACCGGCGACGAGTCACCCGCCGAGGTGCTCACCCTCGACATCCTGGCGCGCCGTGGCAAGACCATCCGGCCCAAGACCCTCAACCAGAAGCGTTACGTCGACGCCATCGACGCCCACACCATCGTGTTCGGGGTCGGCCCGGCCGGTACCGGCAAGACCTACCTGGCCATGGCCAAGGCGGTCCATGCGCTGCAGTCCAAGCAGGTCAGCCGGATCATCCTGACCCGGCCCGCGGTGGAAGCCGGTGAGCGCCTGGGCTTTTTGCCCGGCACGCTGAGCGAGAAGATCGATCCGTATCTGCGTCCGTTGTATGACGCGCTGTACGACATGATGGACTCCGAGCTGATTCCGAAGCTGATGTCGGCCGGGGTGATCGAGGTGGCGCCGCTGGCGTACATGCGGGGACGCACGCTCAACTCCGCATTCATCGTTCTCGACGAGGCGCAGAACACCACCGCCGAACAGATGAAGATGTTCCTCACGCGACTTGGCTTCGGGTCCAAGATCGTCGTGACCGGGGACATGACCCAAGTCGACCTGCCGGGCGGCGCCCGGTCCGGCTTGCGGTCGGCCGTCGACATCCTCGATGACGTCGACGACATCTACATCGCCGAGCTGACCAGCGTGGACGTGGTGCGCCATCGGCTGGTTTCGGAGATCGTCGACGCCTATGCGAGGTTTGAGGAACCCAACTCGGGCATGAATCGGGCGGCTCGGCGGGCATCCGGAACCCGAAGTCGCCAATGATGGTGCGGTGAGCAGGCCATGACGATCGAAGTGTCCAACGAATCCGGCATCGACATCTCCGAAGCGGAGTTGGTGAGCGTCGCGCGCTTCGTCATCGCCAAAATGGACGTCAATCCGGGCGCCGAGCTGTCGATGGTGCTGCTGGACACCGCGGCGATGGCCGACCTGCACATGCGCTGGATGGACCTGCCCGGCCCGACCGACGTGATGAGTTTTCCGATGGACGAGCTCGAGCCCGGTGGCCGTCCGGACGCACCCGAGCCGGGGCCGTCGATGCTGGGCGACATCGTGCTGTGCCCGGAATTCGCCGCCGAGCAGGCCGCCGCGGCGGGCCACAGTCTCGGACAAGAGTTGGCGCTGTTGACGATTCACGGCGTGCTGCACCTGCTCGGCTACGACCACGCCGAGCACGACGAGGAGAAGGAGATGTTCGCCCTCCAGGGGCGGCTTCTCGAAGAGTGGGTAGCCGACCAGGTCGAGGCGTACCACTACGACCGGCAGGATGAGCGCGACCGCCGGTTGCTGGACAAGTCAAGGTACTTCGACAATTGAGCCCACTAAAAAGCCCTTTGAAGAGAGCACTCTGGATCGCGGTTTCGGCCGCCATAGCCTTTGCACCCTCGGTGGTGCTGGTCAGCATGTCCGGTGTGGCAGCGGCGTCTCCGTGCGCCGGCGAGGGGGCTAACCCCGTCTCCTGCCAGCACTGCATGTTCTATGTGGAGGCGTATCACACCGCGAACGTGTGCAACGCCCCGGCGCCGCGACCGGCCCCCGCACCGACGAGTACCCCGGTGTATATCCCCGAGCCGCCGTCGTTGCCCATACCGCCGAGTCCCACCCGCCCGGCGCCGACGCCGGTGCAGACCCCGAAGATCAATCCGCCGGCCCCCGGAGGGCCACGCAACGTCGGGGTGGTGACCCCGCCGAAGAAGCTGGATGCACCCCCGCAGGCGGTCGCGGCGGCCAAGGCCGCACCGGTGGCGCGGCTCAATCCCGCCGACCCGCCGAAACCGCCGACCTCGACGGACTTCAACCAGCAGGTACAGAACGTCGTCAGCAACCACAGCGAAAACATCGACCAGATCAGGGCCGACAATAAGGTGCTGGTCCGCCCCCGCCACTGGGACTTCGTCGATTACGACGAGTATCACCGCCCGACGCTGTACAACCCGCTCAGCCAGGCGATGACCTTCCGTTACACCTACGACGGCGCGTCCCGGGATGCGTATCTGCCGGCCGGCGGCCGGATCGTGCTGGATGCCGGCATCGCGGGCCTGGTCCCGTTCACCGCGGTCGGCGAGAGCTATCTGGTCGCCGGCAGCTTCTACGGCGGGGCCTTCGTGCCGCCGCCCAACTCGCAGGGTCCGCCGCCCCCGAAGTACGCCGCGCCGGCGCCCCCGACGCTGTACCAGAACGTCTTGGCCGAAGTCCCCGCCGACAACCAGATCGTGCAAGTCGGCCAGGTGGCGGTGCTGGGGCGCGACGAAAGTCAACCAACGGGCAGCCAGGACAGCTTCCTGCTCGACGACACCACCGTTGCCTGGGGCCAGGTGAGCGATCCCACCAGCGGCGTGCAGATCAGGGTCAGCAAGACCCAGTCGCTGCCCGGCTTCGGGCCGACCGACAACGGCGACTTCTTGGTGACGCTGGCCGTCCACGGGGACCAAACCCAACCCGCCGCGTCCGCCCCGCCGCCCCAACCCTGGTGGCCGTGGGCGGTGCGGTACGGGCTGCTGGTGCTGGCGGTCGTGTTCATTGCCGGCTTGCTCAATCGTCGAGCCAAGGGTGATGAGGTCAAGAAAGAGTCCGCGACCGAGCCAAGGCGTTAGCACCGTTGACCGGGATATCTCAGCTCCTCGGTGCGCTCGCGTTGATTGTTCTGGGTGGGGTCTTCGCGGCGATCGACGGAGCCATCAGCACGGTGTCGCTGGCCCGAGTGGCCGAGCTGGTGCGCGACGAGCGGCCCGGTGCGCGATCGCTGTCGAAGGTGATGGCCGACCGGCCGCGCTACATCAACCTCGTGGTGCTGTTGCGCATCACATGCGAGGTCACCGCGACCGTACTGCTGGTGGTCTTTCTGTACGACAACTTCGGCCTGAACTGGGCGGTGTTCGGCGCGGCGACCATCATGGTGCTGACCAGCTTTATCGTCATCGGGGTGGGCCCGCGCACGCTCGGCCGTCAGCACGCGTATCAGATCTCGCTGGTGCTGGCCATTCCGCTGCAGGTGATTTCGTCGCTACTGATGCCGGTCAGCCGCCTGCTGGTGGTCATCGGTAACGCGCTCACCCCGGGCCGCGGCCTGCGCAACGGACCGTTCGCGTCCGAGATCGAGTTGCGCGAAGTCGTCGACCTGGCCCAGCAGCGCGGCGTGGTGGCCGCCGACGAGCGCCGGATGATCGAGTCGGTGTTCGAACTCGGCGATACCCCGGCGCGCGAGGTGATGGTGCCGCGCACCGAGATGATCTGGATCGAGAGTGACAAGTTCGCCAGCCAGGCGATGAACTTGGCGGTGCGCAGCGGACATTCGCGCATCCCGGTGATCGGCGAGAACGTCGACGACATCGTCGGCGTGGTGTACCTGAAAGACCTTGTCGAGCAGACGTTCTTGGCCGCTGACGGTGGGCGTGACATCAAGGTGGCGCAGGTGATGCGCCCGGCCGTCTTCGTGCCCGACTCCAAGCCGCTGGATGCGCTGCTGCGCGAAATGCAGCGCGACCGCAACCACATGGCGCTGCTCGTCGACGAGTACGGCGCGATCGCCGGTCTGGTCAGCATCGAAGACGTGCTGGAGGAGATCGTCGGTGAAATCGCCGACGAATACGACGAGGCCGAGGTGGCACCGATAGAAGATTTGGGCGACAAGCACTTTCGGGTGTCGTCGCGGCTGCCGATCGAAGACGTCGGCGAACTCTACGACGTCGAATTCGACGACGATCTCGACGTCGACACGGTGGGCGGCCTGCTGGCACTCGAGTTGGGGCGGGTTCCGCTGCCCGGTGCCGAGGTGGTCTCGCACGGCCTGCGGCTGCGCGCCGAAGGCGGCACCGACCATCGCGGGCGGGTGCGGATCGGCACCGTGCTGCTGAGCCCGGCCGAGCCGGCGGACCACGAACTCGAGGGCACGCATCATGGCTGAGCAACTCGACTCCGAGGACGCCAAGCTGGTGGTGCTGGCCCGCGCCGCAATGGCCCACGCCCACGCCCGCAGCGCCGCCTCGGTGCGCGACGTCGACGGCCGCACGTATGCGGCTGCGCCCGTGGACTTGTCGGCGCTGCGGCTCACCGGACTGCAGGCCGCGGTCGCCGCGGCCGTATCCAGCGGGGCGACGGGGCTGGAGGCCGCCGTGCTGGTGGCGGGGTCGGCCGACGACGCCGGCATCGCCGCTGTGCGCGAGCTCAGCCCCACCGCGGCGATCATCCTGACCGATCGCGGCGGCACCCCGCTATGAGCGAATTCCGTTCGGGCTTCGTATGTTTGGTGGGCCGGCCGAACACCGGCAAGTCGACGCTGACAAACGCTCTGGTCGGCACCAAGGTGGCGATCACCTCGAAGCGCCCGCAGACCACCCGCCACACCATCCGCGGCATCGTGCACCGGGAGAACTTTCAGATCATTCTGGTCGACACCCCGGGCCTGCACCGGCCGCGCACCCTGCTGGGCAAGCGGCTCAATGAATTGGTCCGGGACACCTACACCGAAGTCGACGTGATCGGGCTGTGCATCCCGGCCGACGAGGCCATCGGACCCGGAGACCGCTGGATCCTCGACCAGATTCGTTCGGTCGCCCCGAAGACCACCCTCGTCGTCATCGTCACCAAAATCGACAAGGTGCCCAAGGACCGGGTGGCCGCCCAGCTCCTCGCGGTCAGTGAACTCGTCGACGGTGCGGCCGAAATCGTTCCGGTGTCAGCGGTGGCCGGCACCCAGGTCGACGTGCTGATCGACGTGTTGGCCGCCGCGCTGCCCCCCGGCCCGGCGTATTACCCCGACGGGGAGCTGACCGACGAGCCCGAAGAGATCTTGATGGCCGAGCTGATCCGCGAGGCCGCACTGGAAGGTGTTCGCGACGAGCTTCCGCATTCACTGGCGGTGGTGATCGACGAGGTCAACCCGCGCGAGGACCGCGACGACCTGATCGACGTGCACGCGCTGCTCTATGTCGAGCGGGACAGCCAGAAGGGCATCATCATCGGCAAGGGCGGGGCCCGGCTTCGCGAAGTGGGCACGGCGGCGCGCGCGCAAATCGAGAAACTGCTCGGCACCAAGGTCTATCTCGAACTGCGCGTAAAGGTCGCCAAGAACTGGCAAAGCGACCCCAAACAACTTGGGCGACTAGGCTTTTAGCGAAATCAGAGTTCACGGCCGACGGGCGCACCGGCTGGTGCCCAACAACTGTGCCGATCCGCTGCGCGAATCGAGCCGATCCGCGCCAAGAATCCTTTGAGGGCTCTGCTAGATGGTTCCCCTAACGGTCGAAGAGACAACGGCCGACGGAGTCCAGACACCTGGCAGCTAAGGAGGGTCGCTCGCGATGACGCAACCGTTGACGGTCAATGTGGAGAAGCAAGAGCTTCTGGCCCGGGCCAGCGAGCTGGAGCAACTGATCCCGAATCTGCCCTCCGAGTTGCAAGGCCTGCAGGCGCCGTGCAACCTTGCGCCGATCGTCGCGGCGGCCGAACAACTTGTGTTGTCCGCCAACAACATGCGGATCTATTTGGCGGTGGGCGAAAAGGAGCGGGCAAATCTGGCGGAGTCGCTGCGTAACGCGGCCGATGCCTACGAGGACGCGGACGAGGGCGCCGCGCACGCTCTGCACGACGAAACCTCCGTGTCGAACCGGCCGGTGAAGCACGCCGATCAGGCGGTGGACCGAGCATCGCTGAAGGACACGCGCCTGGCGGCCGACCCGTTGCCGGGCGAATTTCAGACGGTCAAACAACGGGCGTTCGACCTGGAGCAACCCGACCAAGGTGCCGCATTTCTCGCCTTCGCGGATGCATGGGCGACCCACCGGGTCGCGCTGCTGCAAGCTGTCGTTCGCTTCCGGCCTTTCACCGAATGGTCGGGCACGGCGTGCTCGGCGGTTGAGGCGAACTTCGATCAACAGCGATCGTGGTTGACCGGCATGGCGGAATTGTGCAACCAGTTGGTCACTCAAGCCCACACCGTCGTAGATGCGCACCGCTGGATGCGCAGTGCGCACATCGTATTTCCCGATCTCAACCCCGCCGGCGGCGATTACGTCCTCGACTACGCGGAAATTCTGCGTTGCGAAGAAACTTGGGAACGCATTTGGGACGACCCCGCGCAGGCCGCATACAAGCAGTCCTACATCGAGTTTTTCCAGAAAGCTCAGGAAAAGTCGGACGAGCTCGTCGGGCAATACCAGCAGAAGGCGAACCTGCCGTTAGCACCGATCAACCCTCCGACGCCGCCGGCGGCCACCGGAATCCAGCCGCCGTCAGACGACAACCTTCCTGACGGCAGCGGGTCACTGTATCCGGACGGCTCAGCCGGCGACGCACCGGCCGGGGTACCTGGCGTCCCCAGCATCCCGAGTCTGCCGATGGGCGCCACCCCGAAGACGCCGGCGCAGCCCGGTCCGGCCTTGGCGGGCAGCAAAGACACCAAGGCCCCGGGCCTGCCCAAAGCGGGTGCGCCGGGGCTCAAGCCGGCGTCGGTCGGCCTCGGCGGGCTCGCAATGCCGTCGACTCCGTTGCAGGATCCGCACTACACCACGGCGTCGCCAGGCGCCGCGGCGAAGGGTGCCGAGGGCCCCGGCCTTGCGGTGCCCGGCCGGGGCGCGGGCGGTGCGATGGGTGGCGGCGGCATGGGCGCGGCCCCACTGGGCGCCCAGGGCGATCGAGGTGCCGGCAAGGGCAAGCGCCTGCAGCAAGACGATGACGCGATCTATACCGAGAACCGTGCATGGACCGAGGGCATCATCGGGCGACTCCCGGCGGCGAAGAGCGCTACCGACCAGAAAGGCCAGAAGCCGTGAGCATCGTGAAGCCGACGGGTCGGTATGCCGAGCAGATGCTGGGACCGAACGGGTGGCCGCAGGTCGATGAGGACACCTTCTATGACCGTGCCCGGGAGTTCACGCGGGTGATGTCGGAGGTCACTGCAGTCCTGGAAGCCTGTCGACACGAGCAGATTTCGATCTTCGAGATCGGTGTCTGGACGGGCGGGGCGGCCGGCGCCGCCGGCGGCGAGCTTGCCACACGTATCGATGAGCTGACCACGCTGCAGCGTCATCTAGCGAGAGTGATTGCCTGGCAACGGGATATCGCGGGGGCGGTGGTTCGAGCCAAGTCGGAGATCGGCGACAACGTGGAGCTCGCTGACCGGCAGATCAACGAACTGGAGAAGGACTCCCGCCTCGAGACGGCCGAGCGAACCGACGCGATCGAAACGCTGGTGAGTGCGACGCTGGCGGCCAATGTCGGCGTGGTGAGCGACACCGCCGAACAGATTCGGGCCATCAAGCAGACAACGCCGCCCGCCAGTGCCCCGCGGATCCTGCTGAGCCAGCTGGCATTAGCGCCCGTTGACCACGATTCCCAGGCAGACGCTCCCGACCGGCCGGCGTCGCTAACGCCGGCGCGCGTTGCGCCGGCAACGCTGTTGCCGTCAATTCCGGGCGTGGGCCCGCGGCCCACTCCTCGACTGCCTTCGTTGCCGGGGGCCACACCGGCTTCGCCGTCTTCAGCCCCCGCATCGGTGCCGGTAACGTCGGCGGCCGCCGGGCGCCCTGCCACGGCGATGCCGGGGACTTCCGGCGGGGGACCTGCCGTCACGAAAAGTTCCGCGACACATCTAATTTCGCATGGCGGCGAACGAAGTAAGGGTGTGGTGTCGGTTCGACCCTCGTCGGGCGACCCGTCGGCGACACAGGCCGAGGAGGCCGCCGTCATGCCGGGCATGCCCATGGCGCCGGCCGGGCCGACGACGCCAGCCGCGGCCGGTGGGAACCAGGGCTCGGGTTCGCGTCCTGCAGTCGGGCAGACCAAGTCCGCTGTGCGCCCGGCCGCAACTAACAGGGCAGCCCCGCGGCAAGCGGCTGCTTCGCGCCAGGAACCCGCTGAGCGCACACCGGATAGCGTTGCAGTGCAGCTTGTTTCGGTTTCAGCGGCGCGGGCCGCGCGTGATGCTATAGCCGATACCACCGTGGGCAACGCGGCGCGTGACGTCAAGTCTGGCCGGCTGCGGTTGGCGCGTCGGATCGCGGCTGCTTTGAACGCGCCGGTCGTCGGCAGCACGCCGGATTTGGGTTTCTTCTGGCTGACCGCGCTGACCATCGACGGCGAGATTGTGGTGGCCAACAGCTACGGGCTGGCCTACATTCCCGACGGCGTGCAGTTGCCCGAGAAGGTAAACATGGCAAGCGCCGACGAGGCGGTTCCGGCCGCCGAGCGGGCGCGCTGGGCAACTTATCCGGTGCTGGCCGTGCAGGCCTGGGCGCGCCATCGTGGCAGCCAGTTGAGGGCGGTGATCGGGACCGAGAAGCAATTGGCCAATTGCGATCCCGGCGTGGCCAAGATCGTCCTGAACTCTGATGACATTCCGGACAGCGGTGCGATGGTGGGGCGAACCCGGCTCGAAGTGGTGGACCCGCGAGCGGCTGATCGGTTGGCAGCGACCCCGGATCGGGATCTGCTCGAACTACTTGGTCCGGCACCGGCCGGCGATCCGCCGGCCGATCGACGTGCCACGTTGTGGATCGCGGTGATGCAGCCCCTGGCCAGCCAACTTGCCGGGCGCCAAGCCGCACATCTGCGGGCCATGCACGCCTACGCCGTCCACACCCAGGAGATACTCCTGAACCGGGCCCGCACCACGGTGGATCCGGCCGCCCAGCGCCACACCGTCGCCGACTGGCTGTACTGGAATCACCTCACCGGGCGACTCGACCACACCCTCGCCGAGGCGGCGTAACTCGCGGAATTCATTCCAAGAATCTGTCAAGGGTCATCGCCGAAAATTTACGCAACGGCCGGAAAGTCGCCGGCCGGGTTCATCGCCGAACCGCACCAAGCGCATCGAGAGCAAGGAAACGCAGATGAACGTATTCGTAGATGCCGCAAGGCTGATCGCCAATCTGGGCGGCATAGGCGCACAATTCAACGGCTCAGGCAGCGCGAGCTACGGCGGTGAATACATTGCGTCGAGTGTGACCAGTATGAGCGCGGACGCGCTGTCCGGCGGCCTCGTCGGTTACAAGATGGTTCAGCAATATCGACTGTCCCAGAATATGTCTCCCGCAGAGTTGGAAGAGATGAACAAGGGGATGAAGGACAGCACCAGCCTCATCCTCAAGACGCTCACCGTCGTCGACCTCGTGGAACTGATGACCGGATTCGGGCCCCCCTGCGACGGAGCGGATTTCGCCGCAGGATCGCAACAGCTCATCGAAATCTCCGACCAATTGACCTCGGCGCTCCCGGATGACGACTGGCAGGGCGACGCCTCGCAGGCCTACGCCCAACAGGTAACCGCACTGAGGACTCTCGCGCAGGGGATGGCTGAGCTGGACCGCCAGCTCGCCGACATCACAAAGAATCAGGCCGAGTGGGTCACCCATATGCGGTTGGCCTTCGGCATATTGAAGGACCTCCTGATGGCGGCATTCGCCATTGAGTTGGCCCTGAAGATATCGGTGCCCCAGCCGGCCGGCCTCGCCCTGGCCCAAACATTCGCCACCACGGTCGCCGTCCTAGGGATCGGCGCTGCCAGCTCCTTCGTTTTGACGCTGTTCCGCTACTCGCAAGACAATGCGGACAAGGCAAACCAGATGATTTCCGAATACCAAAAGCTGGCCCCGGTTTCAACGGGTACCACGTCGGCCGAGTCTCACGTGGCCGCCGCGCTGAAGTCCACCACGCCCGACTTCGGGGAGGTCTCGAGGAAGACGACCGGCGTGTTCAGCGCGATCGACGTCGCGACGCCGGCACGCCCGGATGTTTCGACGAAGCAAAGTACTCCCACCGGCGCGGCTGAAACCTCGCAGCGACGGCGCGTGTTGGAAGCGTCGGATGAGGCGACTTTCGCGACCACGTTGTCGTCCGGCGCGCCGACCGTAGCTCCGGTAGCTCAAATGCCAGTGAAAGTGCCACAACTGGGTCAGGGTGCGGGGCCGCGGCCGATTTACCCCGTGTCCCGGACGGGCCAGAAGGCGGGCCTCATCGAGAACGACGGGTCCGCCGAAAACGTCGACGACGCCGCGGCCCCTGGTACTTCGGGCGTCGAGCGCGCACCGATCGAGTTCGCGGCGGCCGCGGCCACCGTACAACGCGTCGGGTAAAGCCGAAAGCGCCGCCAAAACTGTTGTGAAGCAACCAATACAGACTCGAGAATCAAAAAGGAGAACAACCCATGTCCGATTTAGTCGTCACCCCGAACTACCTCGGCCAGCTGGCCACAATTGAGAACCAAACATCCGCCAGGATCGCATCGGCGGCCGCGGCGACCAAAGGGATCAGCTCCGACGTCTGGCTTACCCACGGCGTGGGCAGCGAGCCCTCCAATATTGCGCTGACACGTGTCGAGGCCGCGCGCCGTGGCGCGGTCGAAGCAATGCAAAGTGTCTGCCAGGACCTCGCCGTCAAGCTCGGCACGGCCGCCGCCGCCTACGCGAGCACCGACGAACAGGCGGCCGGCAACATCGACAAGCAGCTCGTTAGCCGCTGATCGGAGGAGGCCCTCCCACCGCTGGTGGGAGGGCGTCATTGCCGATTCGCCAGAAGCGGAGAAGGGTTGCGCCACAAAATTTTCAGAGCGCCGCTGGTAGCACCAGTGGTTAACGTTTTAGTGTCCGTTGCCCGGGTACCACCGACCGATACAGCCACAATCGGAAGGCAAGGCATGGATGCATTAACTTTTCTCCGTCAAGACCACGAAAGCGTGCTCGGCTTGTTCGAGACGCTCGATGGCGCACCGTCGGGCTCCGGCGCTGAAGTCAGCGGCCTGGAAACCATGGTGAACAACCTGATCATCGCCGAGTCGCAGCATGAAGCGATCGAAGAGCAGTTCTTCTGGCCCGCGGTGCGCGAGGCGCTCGGTGATGCGTTCGCAGACAAGGCGATCGAACAGGAGCAGACCGGCAAGAAATTGCTGCAGCGGCTGGAAGGCGGCAAGCCCGGCGACCCGGATTACCACGAAGCGCTGCAGCAATTCGTCGAAGCGGGCCGGGAACACATCGCCTACGAGCAAGAGGTGGTGTGGCCGCAGGTCGAACAGGCGATCAGCCGCGAGGATCTGGAGAAGATCGGCGAAAAGCTGGAAGCCGCAAAGAAAATCGCGCCCACCAGGCCGCACCCCGACACTCCGCCGAACTCTGCGGTGCAGAAGACGATGGGAGTGGGCGCCGCGGTTGTGGACCACGTACGCGATGCGATCACCGGCCGCAGCCAAGACAATCCGCCGGACCCGCAGGTCCATTAGGCAACGCGAAGACTGGGCATCGGAGCACCGATGCCCAGTCTTCGTTGTTACCCGATCAGGTTGTGGGCGAATGCTGTTCGTGCGTGAACGGCTTGTCGGCCTCGACCGCCGGTGAGCCCTGCGGGTTCTGTTCGGTTCCCTTGTTTTGACGCGTCTTTCCACCCAGCCATTGCTGTTCGGGCTTTTCCACGTACTCCCATTCCATGCCCTGCGGCCACGGACCCTGCCCCTGGTTCCACGGCCCACGTACCGATTCGCCGCCGCCGTTGGACATGTTGAACGCCACATTTTGAAAGCGCGGATCGCCCGCCAACTGCCCGGGCGGAAAGTTGACCGGAAGTTCGTTGAGCGCAGCGGTGAATTGCTGATAGTGCGCCACCTCACGCGTCATCAAGAACGTCAGGGTTTCCTGCACGCCCGGATCATCGGTGAACTGCTTGAGGTACTCGTAGACGACTTTGGCTCGGGACTCGGCGGCGACGTTGTTGCGCAGGTCAACGGTGGGATCGCCGTTGGCATCGATGAATGCCCCGGTCCAGTTGTTGCCTCCGGAATCCTTGACATCGGGTCCACCGCCGCTGAGCACGAGAAACATCGGGTTGACGGCGACCTGATGAATGATGTTGTCGCGCCCGTTCGTACTGGCGACGGCCGGCATCCAGTCGCAGCGTTGATTCGCAATCTTGAGATCGTCGCTGAGTCCGTCGAGCAACATGGTGATCATCGATCCGACCATCTCGAGATGGCTGAGCTCCTCGGTCGCGATGTCCATGAACAGGTCGTACATCTTGGGGTTCTTTTGGCGCAGCACGAATGCCTGGGTGAAATACTGCAGCGCCGCGGTGAGTTCGCCGTTGGCACCGCCGAATTGCTCCATGAGCAGCGACGCGAATCGTGGGTCGGGTTCGGTGACCCGTACTTCGAACTGAAGATCTTTGTTATGCATGAACATTGGTTGCCTCCTGGCATGTCGGCACGGCTGGTGTGCGCAGGCGGGTACCCGGGGCATTGGGTGCCAAACGCGGTTATCCAGGTACCCGTAGAGACCGTTTGCGCATGCCGACTGCGGGTAGCCGACCCGAATGACGCAAACAAAATTGGCGCGATGGCGTCAAGACACTTCTGAGCAGGATGATTACGATACTCATTCCGTCGCGAGGAAATGCGTTGGGCGCGTGAGCGTTTAGCGCTTTGTCCTAATCGTGTGGACGGAAGTGGTCGTGCTCCCACCAGACTTTCGGCTGCTTGGCAGCCCAGCCGCAGACGGCTTCCAACTCGGCGGCCAGCGAGATCAGCATGCCCTCGCTGTTCGCCGGGCCCATTAACTGCACACCGATCGGCAAGCCCTCCGCGGTGAACCCGGCCGGCACGTTGATCGACGGCCAGCCCAACACATTCCACGGCCAGGTCGCCGGGCATGCCTTGATCATGGCCCGGTCGGTGCCCAAGCCACTGAGCCGGTCGAAGGATCGGGCCAGTGGCGGGGGCTGCGCGGTCGTCGGCGCGACCACCACGTCGACGATGTCGAAAATCGAGCCCACCCGTCGCTGCAGCGCGGCCTCGTGCACGCGCGCGTTGCGCAGGATCGCCTGTCCCAGCACATGGCCCATCCGCAGGTTGGACAGGGTGCGCGGGTCCAACACCACGCCGTCGCCCAGCCGCTCCTCCCATTCCCGCAGTCCCGCAGTCGATCTGGCCAGAAAATCCCATCCCAGCCGCACGCCGTAGTCCGGATTCCCGCTCACGACCGTGTGGCCGAGCAATTGCAGCTGCTTGCCCACTGCTCGGGTCGCGGCCAGAATCTCCGGATGCAACTTGGCCCGAAAGAAGGTGTACGCGAACCGGGTTGACAATGCGATGGTCAACGGTCCGGGCGCGATGCTGACATAGTCGGACGCCCGCAGCGGCGGCGGCTTGTGCCGGTCACCCTCGACATTGCCCGACGCCGCGTCGAGCACCAGCGCCGCGTCGGCGACTGTGCGGGCCAGCACGCCGTTGACCGTAATTCCGTTGAACGACTCCGGTAGCGGCCAGGTCGAGATGCGGCCGCGCTGCGGCTTGATGCCGACCAGATGCGTCCACGCCGCCGGGATGCGGATGCTGCCGGCGCCGTCGGAGCCGATCGCCGCGGTGACCAGACCGGCGGCCACCGCGGCGGCGCTACCGCCCGACGAGCCGCCCGGGGTGTGTCGCCGCGACCACGGATTGCGGGTGTGCCCGAATCCGGGCCCGCTGGTGAACGGCCACTGTCCCAGCTCGCAGGTGTTGGTCTTGCCGACGATCACCGCTCCGGCGGCCTTAAGACGGCGCACCACCTCGGAGTCTTCCGTAGCGGGACGCACATGGCCGTCGGTGCCGAAGGCCGTAGGCACGCCAGCAACATCGACGTCGTCCTTCACCGCGATCGGGACGCCCAGCAACGGCGCCGTTTCGCCGGCGGCCCGTCGGCGGTCGGCCTCGGCCGCGTCGGCCAGCGCCGACTCCGTCAGGACCACCCGGAACGCGTTGAGCGTGGACTGGCTGGCATCGATCGCGTGCAGCGAACGGCGCACCAATGTGTCGGATGTCACCGCACGGCTGTTCAGCTGATACAGCAGGTCAGTGAGTGTGGGCAGGCGCGTGCTGCGGGACCCGGAAACGGACCCGGAAGCCGACTCGGAAGCGCCGATCACGGGGTACGAGACTATCGGCGCGGATCCCCGCGATGTCGCGGCGGGGTGCAAAACTGTTGATATGCGGCTGTATCGAGACCGAGCGGTAGTGCTGCGCCAGCACAAGCTCGGCGAAGCAGATCGAATCGTGACCCTGCTGACCCGTGATCACGGATTGGTCCGTGCGGTGGCCAAGGGGGTGCGCCGCACCCGCAGCAAATTCGGCGCGCGGCTGGAGCCGTTCGCGCACATCGATGTGCAGCTGCATCCCGGCCGCAATCTGGACATCGTCACCCAGGTCGTTTCCATCGACGCGTTCGCCACCGACATCGTCAGCGACTACGGCCGGTACACCTGCGGGTGCGCGATGCTGGAAACCGCCGAGCGTCTCGCCGGTGAGGAGCGCGCGCCCGTCCCGGCGCTGCAGCGGCTCACGGTGGGCGCGCTGCGGGCGGTGGCCGACGGACGCCGCCCTCGTGACCTACTGCTGGACGCCTACCTGCTGCGGGCCATGGGCATCGCCGGCTGGGCGCCGGCGTTGACCGAGTGCGCCCGCTGCGCCACGCCCGGCCCGCATCGGGCCTTTCACATCGCCGCCGGGGGCAGCGTCTGCCCGCATTGCCGTCCCGCGGGCTCGACGACACCGCCGCTGGGCGTGCTGGAACTGATGTCCGCGCTGCACGACGGCGATTGGCAGGCCGCCGAGGCGACGCCGCAATCCCACCGCAGCCATGTCAGCGGATTGGTGGCTGCCCACCTGCAATGGCATCTGGAACGCCAGCTCAAGACGTTGCCGCTGGTGGAGCGAAATTATCGGGTCGACCGTCCCCCGCAAGCGGGTGGGGCCCCCGCGGAGCCGGGGAGTGCCCCCACTGTCGCCGATCAGCGCGCCGCGCTGATCGGGCAGGATGAGGCCTGTGGCTAGGAACCACGAGCGCAAATTGAGGTCCCGGGACTCTCCGGCCTTCCCGCAACTGCCCCCCGCGCCCGACAGCTATCCGACGTTTCCCGACAAGTCGACGTGGCCAGTGGCGTTCCCCGAGTTGCCGCCGTCTCCGGACGGCGGACCGAGCCGGCCGCCGCAGCACATTTCGAAGGCGGCCGCACCGCCGATCCCGGCGGATCGACTGCCCAACCACGTGGCGATCGTGATGGACGGCAACGGCCGCTGGGCCACCCAACAAGGCCTGACCCGCACCGACGGCCACAAGGCGGGGGAGGCCGTCGTCATCGACGTCGTCTGCGGCGCAATCGAAATCGGGATCAAGTGGCTCAGCCTGTACGCCTTCTCCACCGAAAACTGGAAGCGGTCTCCCGAGGAGGTCCGCTTCTTGATGGGCTTTAACCGCGACGTGGTGCGCATGCGGCGGGCGAACCTCAAGGCAATCGGGGTCAAGATCCGCTGGGTGGGTTCGCGGCCCCGCTTGTGGCGCAGCGTGATCAATGAATTGGCGGTCGCCGAGGAGATGACGAAAGGCAACGACGTCATCACCGTCAACTACTGCGTCAACTACGGCGGCCGCGCCGAAATCGCGGACTCTGCAAAGGAAATCGCACGCTTGGCGGCTGCCGGCCGGCTGAACCCCGAGCGCATCACCGAGGCGACGGTGGCGAATCACCTGCAGCGGCCCGACATCCCCGACGTGGATCTGTTTCTGCGGACCTCGGGGGAGCAACGCTCCAGCAATTTCATGCTGTGGCAGGCGGCGTATGCCGAATACATTTTTCAGGACAAGCTGTGGCCCGACTACGACCGTCGCGACCTGTGGGCGGCGTGCGAGGAGTACGCGGACCGCAACCGACGGTTTGGGAGCGCCTGATGCCATCTCTGCAGGAGCGCCTCGGGTCGATTCTGCGTGACGTGCTGACCGTCGAGGACGAACCCGACGGCGGACTGACGGTGCACCATGACGGGACCTTCGCGTCGCTGCGAGTGGTGAACATCGCCGAGGGGCTCGACCTGGTGTCGCTTACCCAGGTCGTCGCGTGGGATCTGCCGCTGACCAAGAGGCTCAGCGATCAGGTGGCCAAGCAGGCGCACAACAGCAACTTCGGCAATGTGACCATGGTCGACAAGGTCAGCGACAAGGCCGCGCAGCGCAACTCCGGCAAGGGCGCGGCCAAGACCGCGGACGTGATGCTGCGCTACAACTTTCCCGGTGCGGGCCTGGCCGACGACGCCCTGCGCACCCTGATCCTGCTGGTGCTCGATTCGGGCGCTCAGATGCGGCGTGTCCTGACGGCCTGAGCCGGCCGACGCTGCACAACCGCCGACCGCCCGGCCACCCGGGCACTAACCGCCGAGCGCCCGGCCAGCCGGGCAGTCACGGGCGATCAGCGGCCGCAGTCCGCGCAGGTCCCGAAGATCTCGATGGTGTGGCTGACCTCGGAGTAGCCATGCTTGGCGGCGACTTGCGACGCCCACTCCTCGACCTCGTGGTCGCCCACCTCGATGGTGGAGCCGCAGTGGCGGCACACCAGATGGTGGTGATGGTGCTCCGAGCAGCGCCGGTAGACGGACTCGCCGGTGTCGGTGCGCAGCGTGTCCACCATTCCCGCCGATGCCATGGACTGCAGCGTCCGGTAGACCGTGGTCAGCCCGATGTTCTCGCCGCGGCGGCGCAGCTCGTCGTGCAGCTCCTGGGCCGAGCGGAATTCGTCGAGCGTTTCCAGCAGCGTCGAGATCGCCGCTCGCTGACGGGTGGAACGGACGCTCGGTCCGGTCATTGGCGCCACTCTCCCCCGCAAGCGGGAGGTGCCCCCACCTCTTCGCTGCGCTCTGCATCGTCGCAGGCGCGCGTCATGGCGTGTCCTCGCTGGCGTGGGCGACGGCGTCGACGACGATGTGGGCCAGGTGGTGGTCGGCCAGTCGGTACAGCACCTCGCGGCCGGACCGCTCCCCGGCGACCACTCCCGCCGCCTTGAGAATCTTCAAATGCTGGCTGACCAGCGGTTGTGGCACGCCCAGCGCGTCGACCAGCTCGTGCACGCAGCGCTGGGATTCGCGTAGTTGCAGCACGATGGCGATCCGTACCGGTGCGGCCAGGGCCCGCAGCAGCTCACCGGCGGCATCCAGGATTTCTCGCGACGGCGGCTCGGGATATTCGGCGAACGGAGCGTGCCCCCCTGAGCCTGTCTCGCCGTGCCGGTGGGCACGTAGATCCGACCCCGAATGCGACGGTGAGCCAGGTGCGGCGGTCGGCGATGAGGAGGGCATCACCATGCGTGCGTCATCTCCTCGAAAGTGCCGAGTACGTGGAGTGCCCACTATAGGGAACGACTTCCACTGTCACATGCATGATGACGCATGTCAAAGACCACGGCCCTGTCGATACGATTGCTGATGTTTCGCGGGCGACGATTCGCCGCCCCGCCTCTTCATTCATCCGAAAGGGAGTGGACCACCCCGTGGCGTCCGTCATCGACACCGTCGTTAACCTGGCCAAACGGCGTGGATTCGTCTATCCCTCGGGTGAGATCTACGGCGGCACCAAATCGGCGTGGGACTACGGGCCGCTGGGTGTGGAACTCAAGGAGAACATCAAGCGGCAGTGGTGGCGCGCCGTGGTCACCGGCCGCGACGACGTCGTGGGACTCGACTCGTCGATCATCCTGCCGCGGCAGGTCTGGGTGGCCTCAGGCCACGTCGAGGTGTTCCACGACCCGCTGGTGGAGTCGCTGATCACCCACAAGCGCTACCGCGCCGACCACCTGATCGAGGCCTACGAGGCCAAACACGGGCACCCGCCGCCCAACGGACTGGCCGATATCCGCGACCCCGAGACCGGGGAGCCAGGTCGGTGGACCGAGCCGCGCGAATTCAACATGATGCTCAAGACCTACCTCGGCCCGATCGAGACCGAGGAAGGGCTGCACTACCTGCGGCCCGAGACCGCCCAGGGCATCTTCGTCAACTTCGCCAACGTGGTGACCACCGCGCGGCGCAAGCCGCCGTTCGGCATCGGGCAGATCGGCAAGAGCTTTCGCAACGAGATCACCCCGGGCAACTTCATCTTCCGCACCCGCGAGTTCGAGCAGATGGAGATGGAGTTCTTCGTCGAGCCGTCGACCGCCAAGGAGTGGCACCAGTACTGGATCGACACCCGGCACCAGTGGTACACCGACCTCGGCATCGACCCCGAGAACCTGCGGCTCTACGAGCACCCCAAAGAAAAGCTGTCGCACTATTCCGACCGCACGGTCGACATCGAGTACAAGTTCGGATTCCAGGGCAACCCGTGGGGTGAGCTGGAGGGCGTCGCCAACCGGACTGATTTCGACTTGTCAACGCACGCAAAGCATTCCGGCGCCGACCTGTCCTTCTATGACCAGGCCAGCGACACCCGCTACACGCCGTACGTGATCGAACCCGCGGCCGGACTGACCCGGTCGTTCATGGCGTTCTTGATCGATGCCTATGCCGAGGACGAAGCCCCCAACGCCAAGGGCGGCGTGGACAAGCGCACCGTGCTTCGCCTGGACCACCGGCTGGCCCCGGTCAAGGCGGCGGTGCTGCCGCTGTCCCGGCACGCCGACCTGAGCCCCAAGGCCCGGGACCTGGCCGCCGAATTGCGGAAGTCTTGGAACATCGATTTCGACGACGCCGGCGCGATCGGGCGCCGCTACCGGCGCCAGGACGAGGTCGGCACGCCGTTCTGTGTGACGGTGGATTTCGACTCCCTGGAGGACAACGCCGTCACCGTGCGCGAACGCGACGCCATGACGCAGGAGCGGGTGGCGATGGATGCTGTCGCCGACTACCTGGCGGTTCGACTCAAGGGCGCCTAACGGCCGTTTAACCGACTATTTCGATAAACCGGGCCATTTTGGTGTGGTGCTGCCCTACGATCCAGCCTTAGTCTTATACGCAGTGTCCAGTCGCTGTGACTGTCGGGGTGCAGTTGTAAGGCCGTTTAAACGGCTGGTCGTGTCGAGGTAGTAGATGGTTCTGGATTTTGCGTTTTTGCCGCCGGAGATCAACTCGGCCCTGATGTACGCGGGTGCAGGCTCAGGGCCGTTGTTGGCTGCGGCCGCTGCCTGGGACGGCTTGGCCGCCGATATGTGGGCCTCGGCGTCGTCCTTCGACTCCGTGGTCTCGGGCCTGGCGTCGAATGGGCAATGGACGGGTCCGTCGTCGGAGTCGATGTCGCAGGCGGCAGCGCCGTATTTGCAGTGGTTGCACACCGCCGCGGCGCACGCCTCGATGTCGGCCGTGCAGGCCCGGGTGGCGGCGACGTCGTACGAGTCGGCATTCGCCGCGACGGTGCCTCCCGCGGCGATCGCAGCGAACCGTATCCAGCTGATGGTGTTGATCGCGACGAACATTCTGGGCCAGAACACGGCGGCAATCGCGGCCACCGAATTCGAATACATGGAGATGTGGCTTCAGGACGTGATGGCCATGTTCGGGTATCACGCCGGGGCGCAATCTGTCATGGCGGCATTGCCGTCGATCAGTTCGGCACCGTCGAGTTTGGCCGGATTGCTGACCA
This sequence comes from Mycobacterium sp. 050128, assembly GCF_036409155.1. Lineage (NCBI taxonomy): Bacteria > Bacillati > Actinomycetota > Actinomycetes > Mycobacteriales > Mycobacteriaceae > Mycobacterium > Mycobacterium sp. 050128. The sequence goes on from NZ_JAZGLW010000001.1 coordinate 3,639,169, forward strand.
CGCCGCTGAGCACGTTGGCGTCGCAATTCGCCGGGGCGTTGTCGTCGGTGGGGGGTCAGATCTTCGGCCCGGGCTTTTCGTCGGCGGTGACCGCGATTCAGTCCGCGTTGACCCAGGTGGGCTCAATCGTCACGTCGGCGCCCGTTTCGTCGTTGATGTCGGTGGCCCAGGTCGGGGTCTATCCGGCGACCGCGTTGCCGCCGATGATGGCGCTGGCCCAGGGCACCGCGCCGGTGACGTCGCTGGCCGGTGCGACGAATATGACGGCCACGGGTGCGTCGCAGACCGTCGGTTCGACCGCACCGGCGATGAGAATGATGAGCGGCGACGGGAGCTGGGGCTCGTCCATCTCGGCCAGTCTGGGTAGGGCGCGGTTGGTGGGCGCGATATCGGTGCCCCCGGTCTGGCAGGGCTCGACGCCGGCCCCGATCGTCAGCTCGGCGATGGCGGGGGCGGGAGCGTCCGGCGCCGTGGCGGAGCCGGTCGGATCGACCAGCGGCATGCCGATGCCGGCGCGGGCGGCCGCGGATCATGACAAACCGGCCGAAATGGTGGGCCGGGCCGGAACCAGTGCGACCCACGTGGTGCAGTCCCGGCCCAAGGTGGTGCCTAGAAAGGGCGCGTGAGGGGGGCGTGAGCGAGCCCGGGTGCAATTGCCGGGGCGGTCATACGAATGATTTCAGCGTGTCGCAAATTTCTCAACATGCAGCCAACTGCTATTCATCGGTTACCCGCTTAATCAAACTATTAGGTACGGTTTGCGAGGGCGAATGATTCCGACCCGCGCAATGTTCGCCAGAACACGCGTACCGCAGGCAGCCCCATCGTTGGGCGCCGGTACTGTTCCTGGATCTGACGGGCGTGCACCAGCGGCTCACGCGCCGAGGGCGTGCGGTGACCCCTGCCACGAACGGAACTGCCGTCGGCCCGCAGAATCCCTGTCGAGCAACGGTTTTCGTACTCACCGCCCCCGGGCTGCTTGATACTGCGTGCCACCCCGTACGGTGGCGTCCGTCAATGCGGCGACCGAGCGGCTCGAGCCGCTCGCGCTGCCGGGTTACCGGGTGGCCGAATTTCGTCATTAACGTCGACAGAAGTCGTAAATTTCCAACAATTGTCCTTAGCTTTGCTTTAGTATGAAAAATACTCGGCGGTGATTTCGCGCCGTTGAGGTCTGTGTGAACAGAGTTTCGGGTGTGGAAAGGGGGCATCATGCTTTTGCCTCTTGGTTCACCTCTGCCGGACGATTCGGTCGCGGCAGTTCGAGGTGAGTCAGGCATGCTCGGTCGCTTGACGGTTCCGCTCAGTTGGGGCGTGGCCGTTCCGCCGGACGACTACGACCATTGGGCACCGGAGCGCGAAGAGCTCGCCGATGCCGATGGCAAGGTGACCGACGGGCCGGATTCCGAGGCGACGGCCGACGGCATGAGTGAAAAGAAGGAATGGGGGCATTGGAACGAATGGGGAGGCGACGCCGAACCTCGTTTCGAAGCGCCACGAACCGGCCGCGTTGTACCGCATTCTCCGTGGGCCGGCTGAGAGGGAAAGGCGGCCGGCCAGGGGTCGGCAGGTCAGAGGGTTTACGTCCGTTCAGCTAAGGAATAGGCAGTATGGCAACACGTTTTATGACCGATCCGCACGCGATGCGTGCGATGGCGGGCCGTTTTGAGATGCACGCGCAGACGGTGTCGGATGAGGCGCGCAAGATGTGGGCGTCGTCGATGAACAT